>CAZLHM010000014.1:0-50114 GCA_964559555.1 uncultured Candidatus Bathyarchaeia archaeon | reverse complement strand
CCAGCTTGATCAATCCTTCGAGAAGTCACAAGGCATTCTGACGGTCAAGGACGCACTCCTCTACGTTGGGAACAGACTGGCCCCAGGTCAGGTCGAAGACTACCGAGCCAAGAAGGCTGAGACCGTCCTCGACCGGAACTTCCTCCCCCACATTGGGCGAACCCCCGCCGAGAGGAATGAGAAGGCATGCTTTCTCACCGAGATCACAACTAGGCTCATCGAGCTGAAACTCGGTAGACGAGATCCAGATGACAAGGACAACTACTCAAACAAGAGACTGAAGCTTGCGGGCGCTCTCGTAGCAGACCTGTTCCGTATCTCGTTCCGGAATCTCATCCGCGACCTGAAGTACCAGCTTGAACGCATCACGATCAGGAGACATCAGGAGCTCTCGATAACCAATGCAATTAGGCCGGGCATAATCACGGAGCGGATCCAGCACGCTGTCTCAACTGGCAACTGGGTTAGAGGAAGGGTAGGAGTCACCCAGCTTCTCGACCGAACAAACTTCTCCTCAACACTGAGCCACCTGAGGCGGCTTCAGTCACCGCTAAGCAGAAGCCAACCCAACTTGGAGGCACGAGACCTGCACCCTACACACTGGGGCAGACTCTGTCCCAACGAAACGCCAGAAGGGTCCAACTGCGGCCTTGTGAAGAACTTGGCGTTGTCATCGATTCTGTCGATTGGGATCGACTCGAGAGAGTTCGTGCAGAGACTGCGGCGAATGGGAGTTATCCCGATTGAAGAAGCCGACAGCAAGGCGACAAGTGAAGGAACCAAGGTTGTCGTTGACGGGCTCATAGCCGGCATCTCCCGCACCCCGAGTCAGCTCGTCGAAGAACTAATTCGCATGCGTAGAGCCGGTGAGATAAGCTCCGAAGTGAACGCTGCGTACTTCCCTCCTGAGAGAGAATACGCGCGAGGATGTGTCTACGTCAACTGTGACGGCGGCAGAGTCCGAAGACCTCTGATCATTGTCGAGAACGGGCTTCCTAAGCTAGCTCGTGAGCAGATCGAAGCCGTCCAGAGGGGCGAGATGAGATGGGAAGAACTCGTCGAGAAGGGAATCATCGAGTACTTGGACTCAGACGAGGAAGAGAGTGCGCTGGTCGCTCTTGACGCATCCAAGATCTCGAAGGATACGACCCATCTGGAGCTTGCATCCTACACGATGCTTGGCATCTGTGCGTCCGTAATCCCATATGCGGAGCATAACCAGTCGCCGAGAAACGCCTACGAATCTGCGATGGCCAAACAGGCTCTCGGCGTTTCCTGCACGAATTTCTTCAATCGAGTGGATTCTCGGGCACATCTCTTGCACTATCCTCAGATGCCACTCGTGCGCACCAAACCGATGGAGACGATCAACTATGACGATAGGCCTGCCGGGCAGAACTGCGTTCTAGCTGTCCTCTCCTTTCAAGGCTACAATATGGAAGACGCCATTGTCGTGAACCGTTCATCGGTCGACCGCGGTTTGGCACGCTCCTCGTTCTTTCGGATCTACGAGGCTGAGTGCAGGCAATATCTCGGAGGACTACGCGACAAGTTTGAGATTCCGGAGGCAGGAACCAGAGGATACAGGGGAGACAGATACTATCGCCTCCTCGAGGAAGACGGCATCATCTCCGCTGAGGCTGATGTTGCCGGAAACACTGTCCTAGTCGGAAGGACGAGTCCACCGAGATTCTTGGAGGAGTATCGCGAGTTCGAGGTCAAAGGCCCCACCAAACGTGATTCATCCGTAGGTGTGCGTCCCTCAGAGGTTGGCGTTGTCGACACAATCTTCGTCACAGAATCTATCGAGGGCAGCAAGCTTGTCAAGGTGAAGGTCAGAGACACACGGGTCCCAGAACTCGGAGACAAGTTCGCCTCCAGGCACGGACAGAAAGGTGTCATCGGCCTCCTAGTTCCCCAGCAAGACATGCCGTTCACCGAAGATGGCATCGTCCCGGATATCATCATCAATCCTCATGCCTTCCCCTCACGTATGACAATAGGACAGTTTGTTGAATCGTTAGCTGGAAAAGTTGGGGCTCTCAGAGGAGACCCTGTCGATGGCACCCCGTTCAGCAATGAGGGTCCAGAACAGCTTCGTGACATGTTGCTCAGGCTTGGCTTCAGCCGCAGTGGAAGCGAGATATTCTACAACGGTATCGACGGCAAGAAGTTCACAGCCGATGTCTACGTCGGAGTTGTCTACTACCAGAAACTCCACCACATGGTTTCTGACAAGATGCACGCACGAGCACGAGGCCAGGTCCAGATGCTGACAAGACAGCCAACCGAGGGCAGAGCCCGCGGGGGTGGTCTCAGATTCGGCGAGATGGAACGTGACTGCCTAATAGGACATGGCGCCTCAGCGCTCCTGAGAGATAGGCTTCTCGAAGAGTCCGACAAATACACCGTCATGATCTGTGAAGTCTGCGGCCTCCTAGCCTATCATGACATCAAGCAGAACAAGTACATTTGTCGAATCTGTGGAGAGCGGGCAGTCATCTCCCCGGTTTCTTTGTCGTATGCGTTCAAACTACTACTACAAGAGCTGATGGCGCTCGGCGTAGCACCAAGGCTCAACATTTCGGAGCGTGCATAGGATGGCGATGGCTGAGGAAGCAACAAAGGTCATCGAGAGCATCAGGTTCTCTCTACTATCTCCAAACGAGATACGGCGCCTCTCAGCAGTTGAAGTGCAGACAGCCGACACTTATGACGAAGACGGCGTGCCGATAGTCTCAGGCCTCATGGACGGGAGGCTCGGAACGCTCGAGCCAAGACAGAAGTGCAAGACCTGTGGAAATACCGCGGTTACTTGTCCAGGTCATTTTGGGCACATAGAGCTCGCTGAACCCGTCATACACGTCGCATTTGCGAAGCTCATACACAAGCTACTCTCGGTCACTTGTAGGAGTTGCGGCAGAGTCCTCCTGTCAAACGAGAGAATTGAAAACTACAACGCGAAGGTACAGGAAGAGAAGAAGCGTCTCAACGAGGTCCCTACAACATTCTTTGATGGAATAATGAAGGAAGCAAAGAAGGTTCAAGAGTGTCCACACTGCGGCACTCGACAGCACACAATCGAGCATCAGAAACCCACCACGTTCATAGATGAGACGGGAGCACGTCTGACCCCAAGCGCAATCCGGGAGATGCTCGAACGGGTCCCGGACGACGATCTTCGCCTCCTTGGGATGGACCCCTCGGCGGCACGACCCGAGTGGATGGTTCTTCAAGTCCTGCCAGTCCCTGCGGTGACAGTGCGGCCCTCAATAACTCTTGAGTCAGGTATCAGGTCGGAAGACGATCTCACACACAAGCTGGTCGATATAATTCGAATCAACCAGAAACTACGCGAGGCTCTCGAATCCGGAGTCCCCGTAAACATCATTCAGGAACTCCATGACCTCCTCCAATACCACGTGACGACATACTTCGACAACGAAGTCTCAGGACTGCCGCCCGCACGGCACCGATCAGGACGAGCCCTCAGAACGATCAGCCAGCGTCTGAAGGGCAAGGAAGGGCGGTTCAGAGGCAACCTCTCCGGCAAGCGTGTGGACTTCTCCGCAAGAACTGTGATCTCTCCCGATCCCAACTTGGACATCAGCGAAGTCGGCGTGCCAGTCGACGTTGCTGCACGGCTAACCATTCCAGAACGAGTCACGCAATGGAACATAGACGAGATGCGAAGGCTCATTCGCAACGGCCCCGATCAGTACCCGGGCGCCCTCTACATTGTCCGTCCTGACCAAAGACGGGTTAGACTGGAGTTTGTGACAGAGCGGGATAGCCTTGCGGATGCTATCGAATCTGGTTTCGTTGTCGAGCGTCACATCAGAGATGGCGACATTGTGCTGTTCAACCGACAACCCTCACTCCATAGGATGTCGATCATGGCACACACGGTCCGCGTACTCCCGTACAAGACATTCAGATTGAATCCATGTGTGTGCCCACCTTACAACGCGGACTTCGATGGCGACGAGATGAACCTACACGTGCCACAGAGCGAGGAAGCCCGCACGGAGGCGAGGCTCTTGATGCAAGTCCAAGACCAAATACTCTCCCCACGATACGGCGGACCGATCATTGGCGCAAAGACCGATCTCCTCAGTGCCGCGTATCTGCTCACGCGCAAGTCCACGCTTCTGACGAAGGACGAGGCGAGTCGACTCCTAGTAGCCGCTGGCTACACTGGAGACCTTCCTGAGCCGGCAGTCAAACGCCCAGTCGAACTCTGGACTGGCAAACAGATTTTCAGCCTCTTCCTGCCTCGAGGCTTCAGCTTCACTGCAAAGTCAAGCATGGTCACTAAGGACGACAAGGAGAACGTAATCATACGCAATGGCAGGCTCGAAGAGGGGGTCATTGACAAGAACTCCATCGGAGCCGAGCGCTCCGAGAGCCTCTTCCACCGAATTGTCAAAGATCATGGCTCCGAAATCGGACGTGAGTTCCTTAATCGCGTTGCCAAGGTTCTGGACCGTTTCGTGTTGATGAAGGGCTTCTCATATTCAATCAGCGAGCTTGATGTTCCAGCCAGCGTGAAGGAGAAGATAGACAAGGTCATTCGAAAAGCTGAGGATCGCGTGTACGCGCTCATAGAAAGCTACAATCAGGGAACCCTAGAACGCCTCCCCGGCCAATCGTTGGCTGAGTCGCTTGAGATACGGATAATGGATGAGCTCTCGAAAGCCCGTGACCTTGCTGGAGAATACGCCGACGAGTACTTGGAAGAGACCAATAGCGGCGTCATCATGACCAGAACCGGTGCCCGAGGTTCATTGCTGAACGTCGCGCAGATGATAGCATCCGTGGGACAACAGTCAATCCGTGGCCAGAGAATACGTAGAGGATACAGGGATCGAGTGCTCTCATGCTTCCGGCCAGGAGATGCTGGGCCAGAGCCAAGGGGGTTCGTGTACTCCTCATATCGGGATGGTCTCACACCAATTGAGTTCTTCTTCCATGCCATGGGAGGACGCGAGGGCCTTGTCGATACCGCAGTTAGGACACAGCAGAGCGGATACATGCAAAGGAGACTGATCAATGCGCTTGAGCACCTCAGAGTGGAATATGACTCGACAGTACGGGACTCTCGAGGGGATATCATACAATTCAGGTACGGAGAGGACGGTGTGGACACAGCGAAGAGCGACCACGGTAAGGCCGTGAACGTAGAGCGACTAGTCGATCGTGTAAGACTGACAGCCGAAAAGGGCGCCAAAGCAAGCAGTAGGTACGTCGACACGAAGATAGAGGATGTGTCGGATCGACTTCCGTCTCTCTTGGCAGACGAACTGAAACGAAACCTGCTGAAGGCAAAGCTCCCCCGTCGAGGTGTCGACGAAGTTGTGCGACAGGCTGTCGAGAACTATGGCAGATCACTGATCGAGCCAGGTGAAGCGGCAGGGATCGTTTCCGCTCAATCGATCGGCGAACCTGGCACACAGATGACACTCAGAACATTCCACTTCGCGGGCGTTAGAGAGCAGAACGTCACTCTCGGCCTGCCAAGGTTGATCGAACTCGTCGACGCTAGAAAGATTCCATCAACACCAACCATGACCGTGTTCCTTGATGAGAAGCACAGAACCAGCAAGGACAAGGCGGAAGAGGTCGCCACGCTCCTCACGCATACAACACTTGGCGACATAGCATCGAGCATCGAGTCAGACATAACGAGAATGAGGATAGACGTCAAGCTCGACACCGCGGCCATGCGTGAGAGATCAATTACCATGAAGGACATCAAGAGCGCCGTTCAGGTTCCTCGAGGAGAGGTCAAGATAGAGAAGGACGAGATTGAGATCACCACGCATGAAATGGACATCCCACAGTTCAGACGCCTAGAATCCCGCGTCTCCGGTATGCACATCAAAGGAATCCCGGCCGTAAGACGCGCCCTCGTTATGGAAGAGAACCGTGAGTGGATCATCAGAACAGAGGGATCGAACCTCGAGCAGGCGCTACTGACGCTAGGGGTGGACCAGACTAGGACGATCTCCAACAACATGCACGAGGTCGCTGCTGTGCTTGGGATCGAGGCTGCACGGAATGTGATAATCAAGGAGGCGAAAGGCGTGCTTGAGGAGCAAGGTCTCGATGTGGACATAAGGCACGTTATGCTCGTCGCAGACGCCATGACCGCTTCGGGTGAAGTACTCCAAGTAGGCAGGCACGGCGTCAGTGGCGAGAAGGCCAGTACTCTCGCGAAGGCAGCGTTTGAGATCACGATTCCCACAATTGTCGATGCGGCTGTTCGTGGATCAAAAGATCAGCTCCGAGGTGTTGCTGAGAACGTGATTGTCGGACAGCAAGTCCCGATGGGGACTGGACTAATCGAAGTGTTCATGGCCATGTCGGAAAGGAGGGAGAAGTAATGGATGTCAACAAGCAGATCGGCATGGTCGTCAAGACCGGCAAAGTCGAACTGGGCTGCAAAGAGGCAACAGACGCCGCAAAGACAGGCAAGGCGCGCTTGATAGTGATCGCGTCGAACTGTCCGGAACCGGACAAGTCCAGCATACTCTACAACGCCAAGCTCTCAGAGGTTCCGGTCCACGTCTACTCGGGAACAAGTGTCGACTTGGCCGCCGCATGCGAAAAGCCATTTCTAGTCGCGGCCCTTACGGTGAAGGAGCCGGGAGACTCTGAGATCCTGAAGCTGGCTGAAAGCTGAACATGTCTACCGCAAAGATCCGTCTTGGCAGCGACGAGATGCGCTACATCGCTCTATTCGAAAGCATCACAGGAGCAACCGCGAATGACTGCCTGATCGATAACTCGGTGGACCGGATAATCTTCGTTGCGAAGCCAGGACAGATGGGACTGGCAATCGGTAAGGCCGGCAAGAACATCAACACTCTACGCAGAATGACCGGCAAACCAGTTGAGGTCGTTGAGGGCTCGGAGAGCGTCGAAGGCTTGATCAGAAACTCGCTCTCGCCCGCAAAGATCAAAGAGATCCGTGTCACGGAACGTCCCGACAGGAAGATCGTGGTCGTTGAAGTGGACCCGAAGGACAAGGCAATCGCAATCGGAAAGAACGGCCGAACAATCGACAAGACCCGGTTGTTGGCCAAGAGGTACTTCCAGATCGATCACGTCCAGATCGCGTAGGGCCTTCCGCGACATCCCCGTGAGAAGGCAAAGCTAACTCTCGATCGTCTCCGCTCTTCTTGCCTACGATTTCGTTTCGCAGTCAAGGCTTGCCGTTGTTGGACAAGTCTCAAATGGAACCTAGCGGCGAAACCGATAGCCGAGCAGATTGAAGCGAGTCTACGCCCTTGTCGCCTTCTGACCGGGACTTGCGATCAACAAGCATCCATGAATCTCGAAGAAGGACGCATCGGTTCAGGTTGCGTGCCGTGTGGTTTGCTGAAACTAGGGATAGAAGACAAGATAGACGAAGCTTGTGACAACGATGGCGACGAGAAGTCCCGCTACTGCTTGAGCTAGGGTATGTGCCTGCAGTCTGACTCTGCACCATACCATAAGCATCGACAACGCGTAGAGGGGTAGCGCCCAGATGCCGAAGACGAAGAGGAACGCGGTTGTCGGACCAGCAATCCCTGCGGTGTGCGCGCTGATCTTCCACGAAAGTGTGATCAAGAAGGTCACAAGACCAACACAGAAGTATGCCAAAGCGACGACGAACATGACCTTGTTGTTTAGCGCTCCGAAGACAGCAGCTCCGACGACGTAGCCTATTAGACCTAGGAGATAGAGTGGTCCGCGTTTCTTGAAGTCTGAGACATCCAAGTCGCTTCGGCCGGTCGCTACGCTGTATGCAACCGGCAGAAAGGGAAAGACGCATAGAGTCAAGACCCCGATTGCTGCTGAGGATAGAGGACTCATCATTGGTCCGAGGCCAATCGGGGAAAACCAAGAGAACACGACGGATGCAACTGCTGCGAAGCCAAAAGGTGTCAGCAAGGTTGACAATGCCTTTGCGACAAAGATGTCATTGTTCACCCGACGCGTCCCTACCCTCTGATGGTCAGTATGTGGATTCATCCTCACTGTCGTATGTTCTGAGGTTCAGTTCCGGAGGCTGAGCTGTCGCTTCACAAAGTCGATTGTTCTTGCGTTAGGAATCTGAGCGGATCCGGCGTCGAGAATCACGTGATCAATCTTTCCTCCTCGCAAGATTGGAAAGTGGCTGTAAGGGTAGTAGTACTCTGTCAATTCATCGACCTGAAACATGTTGCTCAAGAGATGCCTTGAGTTCTCGGGCACCTTCACGAGCCTGCTTCGGAATCTATCTATGATGGTCTCCTTGGTCTCGGCTGACGAGGCGATCCTTGTGGCTGTTCCCTCGGTGTCCAACTGTCCAACTTCAAATATCCTCTGGGTTCTCCAACCCTTGGGCAGCACTTCCTCAAGCATCTTGCCCTCACGGCCATCCCAAGCAACATAGAACTCGGCCTCTTCGTATCTAACTGCAAGTTCGACTGCCTCGTCAAGATAGAAACATCTACTATCACTGGTGAAGAGCCCTGAGAATCTTTTCAGTCTACGCTTGAACACTTCCGGTACGATACTGGCTTCCTGCTCCTCGATCATGAGGTCCCGGGTCTTCCCATCAAGTTCCACCGCCACCACATCTTTGCTCACCCGAATCTTGTACTTCGCATCTCTCAAGTAGTAGCACTCATGATATCCCTTGACATACCACAGTGGAAAGTAGACTAGCGTCGGTGGTCCTGCCAGCCGGGAACTCGCGGACGGTGGTCTGAATAGATCGACAATTCCTCGCGTGATTCCCGGCCTAATTGCTTTTCTGGCAAGCTTGTCAAGGGGCTGCGGAACAACTCTCATCACGGACTCGGCCAGCTTGGAGGAATCCCATCCGTTTCCTCGCCTAGGGCTCGACATCTCTTCAGCGAGCTTGTCCAACGTCCGTAGCTTCTCAAGCCTTGAAGCTATGTCGGCCCTTACGTTCTCATGATGCCTCATTTCAGTCACCCCTCCCGCGTTTCCGAGAGTTTCTGAACCGATGGTGCCACTGATTGGAGAGAGATGAGACGAGGGAACTCGAAGATAAGTCTGCTATGATTCGCGTCTCTTGTTCAAGGGCGAAACGCAATCATGCCGCGTGCGATCCACTAGCTTTCCAGATCGTGTAAGACACTCAAAAATAGCCGAAGCAGACGAAGCCCATTGCGGTGCGACCTTTGGCAAGCAATATAGAATCTCGTTTGGTCTTCATTCATGGCGCGGGAGGCACGAGTAGAGTCTGGCGATATCAAGCGGCGGCCTTTCCGAAGAGTTCGGCACTGCACCTGCCAGGTCATCCAAATGGCAATGGTTGTAGCCAGGTCCGAGAATACGCTGACTTCGTTGTTCAAACGATCGCCCAGAGAAAGCTAGCCCCTGCGGTCATAGCAGGTCACTCCATGGGAGGCGCCATCGCGCTAGAGATAGCGCTCGCGTCCCCCGATCTCTTGGAGGCTATTGTTCTGGTCGGCTCAGGGGCGCGTCTCCGCGTTGCTCCCGTAATAATGAACGAGATAGTAAGAGACTATGCACACGCGGCGGAGATGATTGTTGAGTGGGCGTACTCGCCAAAGACAAGCCCGATCGTGAGAAAAGCATCAGTACAGGAGCTATTGGAGATCCCAGCGAAAGTGACATACGGTGATTTCGAGGCGTGCGACCATTTTGATCGAATGAATGACATTCACCGCATCGCCCTGCCCACCTTGATTATATGTGGAGCAGACGACAAGCTGACACCGGTCAAGTACTCGCAATACATGAAGGAGAAGATCCCAAACGCCAGACTTGAGGTGATACCGGACGCAGGTCACTCCGTCATGCTGGAGAAACCAGAGGAACTGAACAGCGCGATCAGATCATTCATCAACGCGCTTCGTTCACAGTAGCCCATCCATCGAGTTTCACAGTCTCATGAATCCGGGATATCGTTGAGTGTCTAGTCAACAGGTTCTCGATGCGAGGTACTTGCATTCGCACATACAGGACTCCAACCGAACTCTCCCCATGCAAGTCAGGGCGCTTTGAAGGTCCAATCGTCCCTATGCGACAGTATCTGCCGCAGAACTGCGATTGCCTCGCTGTATTGGATCGATAGGAATGCCTTGCCGAGATGTTTGCACATTAGCTTGGACTTCATGTTTCTCTTCCAGTCATCGCAGTCATGCATGATGACCTTGTTCTTGAGATCCATGTGAACAGAATACTGTTTGACCCTTCCCGATATGACTTCGCGTCCCTGAGAAGACAGTGATACCAGATTGTCAGCAATGGATTTGGCTCGCTCAAGGCGGGCAGTGCTTAGAAAGTACTTCAGGAGTTGGTCAAGGTCGAGCTTCTCGATCTTTTCCTTGGAAGGCGCTCCGGGGACTCTGCGTTTGGCCGTCCGCTGCGGCAGGGATGTTCCAGCTTCGTTCGGCGGGATGCCGAAACGTTTCAGGGCTTCATCGATGCGGGAATCAATGAAGAGTCGTTCCTCCTCCGTATACTTGATTCGGTTCCGTGGCTCGTCAAAGTATCTTCTGGCAAGCTTCGCCCTGATCGGCCTATCCAGCGGGTACATGTAGTTCCTTGGATCCGCATACATGTCGGGGTCCCTGGGGTAATTGGGCGGTGGTTCGCGTCTCCCGAAAGGCTTCTTGTCAGGCATCTTGCCACGCATCAGGCATCCTCCCTACACATTCTGGAGTGAACCTTCGTCACCATGTTCGGATCCTTTCACAGACCTCGCGTAGGCGAACTTGGTACGGGGCTGGCGAACGTGATCCATCTGGTTGATCTTTGCCACAATGGTCGCGTACAGTTCGCTCAGGTTCTCGCCCCTCAACGCACTGATCGGAATGACTGGAGTCCCAATGAATTCCTTTCGAATTGCGTCGAGTGCGCCTTCGAGCTTCTCACTCCCAATCAGATCGATCTTATTGGCGCATACGACGACCTGTCCTTCGGCATCGATTTCCCTCAAGATCTTGTTCATTGAGGCGCACCGTCGAGTAACAGCTTGAGTATCCTCGCTCGCGTCAATGAACAGTAGAACCACGTCTGAGTGGGCAATCTCTCCGAACGTCGCGGTAAACGCCTTCACAATTGTAGGATGCATGTCTTCTATGAAACCGATTGAGTCTATCAGCATGAATTCCAAACGATGGGAGGCTCCAAGACCAACTCTTCTCGCGAATGTTGAAAGGGTTGTAAATGGGCCGAGTCCCACTGTTTTGCTCTCAGCTGCAAGACGATTGAAGAGAGTCGTTTTTCCTGATTGAGTGTATCCAGCAAGTGCGACTGTGGTGTATCCTAGTTCTCGGCGTCTTGTTCGAGTTATCTCCTTCTTGCGATTCAGATCTCTCAGCTGTTCTTCAAGGCGGCTTATTCGACTTCGTGCAGCACGATAGTACTCTTGGAATGGGTAATCTCCAGGTCCCATCCAGCCGACCTGCTCACCCATTATTCCCCTCAGCTTGATGAACTCACGACCCCATGACAGCGTATACTTCAGCTTCGCCAGCTTGATCTGGAGTTTCGCCTCCTTCGTCATCGCGCGTTTGTCGAAGACCTCGAGTATCAGCAAATTCCTATCTATGACACGTATGTCGCCACCAAGGCGTCGCTGCACCTTGAAGACTTGGCTGCTCGGTAAGGTGTTCGCGAAGATCACGGTCTCCACCTCTTTTGCGTCTACGATCTCCTTGAGCTCTTCGACCTTGCCTGGGCCTATCAAGTACGAGTGGTGGTCGCTTTTTCGCCTCTGAATGACGACATCGACGACGTCGTATCCTATGTTCTCGGCCATCTCCTTAGCTTCCGCGGCGCGCGATGGCAGCCATGGGAGCCTGCACTCCACCACCGCGGCGCGCATTGGTCATCTCGCCTCAGGAGCTGTGTTCGAGGATGAAATCCGCGGAGTCTGCTATTAAGGGATGTCAGCGACAATGCTTCCGGAGAAGCGAATCTTGGACCTGCAGACTAGTCGTGGCAAGCTAACTGCAAGCAGTTGTAGAACGGCGCATCGCAGTTGGTTTCAATATTGTACGGTGAAGTTGTCGAACTCGCCTTTCCATTCTTGCCTTCTGACATCAAGGCTGACGACATAGGCGTTCGGAGGACCGCGACGACAGAACGCAAGCATCTTCTCAACTTCTGTCGACTCTCCCTCGAAGACGGCTTCCACGCGGCCGTCAGGGAGGTTGCGGATCCAGCCCGTGATGTTGAGCCGCTTGGCCTTTGATGCGGTTTCCGCTCGATAGAAGACGCCTTGAACTTTGCCGGAGACTATGATGTGGGCTCTGATCTTCATTGACTCCTGCTCCGTTAGAAGATCTCTCCTTTGATAGCATTACGATGCGGATACAACGCTTTCGGAGCAGAGAAGCACAATCTACCCAAAGGCTAAAGCCTCAAGCACTAATACACGGCACGGCCGGAGATCAGTCAAATGCAACAGCCGAGCAGTGCCCACCAGATTCATGAAGCTCACCCCAAGCCGAGAAAGGGAGAGGTCCTGTTGAAGGCCGAGAAGGTCGTCAAAGGATTTCCGGGTGTGTGGGAACATCTGATTCTCGACGAAGTCGACTTTGACGTGAGATCTGGCGAGGTTCATGTGATACTCGGAGAGAACGGTGCAGGAAAAACCGTCTTGGCGAACATTCTTTCTGGATTCTACGTCACGTCACGGGGACAAATCTACGTCAGAGAAAAGCCCGTTACGATAAGATCGCCAGAGGATGCGCTGAAGTTGGGCGTGGCAATGGTCCACCAGGAATTCACCCTAGTGCGGCCGCTCACTGTCGCGGAAAATGTTGCCCTTGGCCTGAAGAAGAATGACTTCTCTTACCCAATAGGAGAGGTGGAACGACGACTGAACGACCTATCGACGAGGTACAACCTCAAGGTTGACCCTAGAGCTAGGGTAGAAGACCTATCTGTGGGAGAGCAGCAGCGCGCAGAGATACTCAAAGTTCTCTATCATGAACCGGATGTCATCATACTCGACGAGCCGACTTCCGTGCTGACTCCAACTGAGTCTCAGCAGCTTTTCTCGATACTCCGTGGCCTTGCAGACGAGGGGAAGGGCGTGGTTCTAATCACTCACAAGCTTGAGGATGTCATGCGTAACAGTGACAGAGTGACAGTCCTCAAACTAGGCAAGCTTACTGGAAGCAAGAACACCTCCGAGACAAGCGAGCAGGAACTCGTTAGGATGATGATAGGTCCAGAAGTCCCGGTTCTACCGAAGGCTCGCCCAAGGGCTAAGGGCAAGGTCGCCTTGGAGGTGACTGACCTCTGCGTGCTGGGGGGAGAGGGTGAGCCTGCGGTAAGAGGAGCTTCCCTCACAGTACATGAAGGAGAGATCCTCGGCATGGCAGGAGTATCCGGAAACGGCCAAACTGAACTGGTTGAAGCGATAACCGGACTGCGCAATGTCATCGGTGGTAAGATAACGATCTTCGGGCAGGAAATGACAAACCGTTCCCCACGAGAGGTCGCAGCACTAGGAGTCAGCCACATACCCGAGGAAAGAAGAAGGACCGGGACGGCCGAAGGCCTTCCACTTATGGAGAACCTGATGATGAAAGACTTCCGTGTATCTCCATTCTCGAATCATGGATTTCTCGACGTTTCAGGCATCAAGAGACACTGCGAGCAGCTCGTATCCGAGTTCGAGATTTTGACACCTGACTTGGACAAGACGGAAGCAAGAATCCTATCCGGCGGGAACATACAGAGAATGATCCTTGCCAGGGAGTTGTGGAAGGAACCAAGGCTCGTTGTAGCCTCGCACCCTACATACGGGCTCGACCTCAGGGCGATTGAACATACTCATAGACTGGTGCTGAAATTGAGGGAGAAGGGATCAGCGATACTCCTCGTTTCTGAAGATCTCGACGAAATAATGGCACTCAGTGATCGAATCGCAGTCATGTTCAATGGAAAGGTGGTCGGAATCAGAGAGGCCGGAAAGACAGACAGACAGGAAATCGGTCTTATGATGGCCGGAGTGGGGAGCTAGCTCGCCTAGTCCCCAACACTTGTCTTGGCGTACCGGATTCGCCTTAAATACAACTTGACTCAACTCTCATCATGCCCTAGGCGTACTGCCTATGGAGGTTGTATGAAACAATGAGTAAGAGCTCAAGCATGCTAAGGCATCTGACAAACAAATCCGCAATAACACGAATGCAGGCAATCATCATTGTCGTAATCATCTTGATTGCCGCCGCAGGCGCTGCAGCCTGGTACCTCATGGCTCCTCCGGCAGGTCCAGCCAAGAAAATCGCCGTCGTATCGGACATCGGCGGACGTGGAGACCTATCATTCAACGACATGGCGTTCAAAGGTGGAGACGAAGCCGCGAAGGCCTTCGGTGTACAGATGGTTGAGCTGATCAGCAAGTCGGAGGCAGACTACGTTCCCAACCTTGAGACAGCAGCAAAGGACCCGGATGTCATACTCGTCGTTGGTGTCGGATTCCTCCTGACCGATGCCATAAAGGACGTTGCAGGCAGGTATCCTGACAAGGACTTCGCGATCATCGACGGATACGTTCCTGAAATGCCAAATGTGATGAGCATCCTCTACGAAGAGCACAAAGGAAGCGCGATCGTGGGTGCTATTGCGGCACTCACCGCTGCCCACTACGGCTATCCAAACGTTGGAGTTGTTCTCGGGATCGAGATTCCAGTGCTTTGGAAGTTCGAGATCGGCTACAAGTGGGGAGTCGACTGGGCGTTGAAGTGGTACGAGAATAAGTTCGGCAAGCCCGCCCCAGTCATTGGAGACACTCCCACGAAGGAACGTGTGCTATGGACCTACACGGGCACGTTCAGTGACATCACGAAAGGCTACGAAGCCGCGAAGGCGATGTATGCCCAAGATTCTGTTGCTGTCTACAACGTAGCTGGACCTCTCGGCCTCGGACTGAACCAAGCTGTTCAGGAGATCGCGACTCCGAAAGGTCTGACGATGGGACCACCGTTCTGGATCGGAGTCGACGCCAACCAAGATTGGCTGAACCCTGGCTTCGTCCTTGTCAGCATGATGAAACGTGTTGACAGAGGAGTATACTTCGCCACTCAGCTGGTCGTGGAAGGCAAGTTCAGACAGGTCGTCGCCGAGAACAAGGGAGTCGTCGTTCTTGGAGTCGGAACAGCAATATCGGGTATCTCGATAACGGGAATATCCGTCAGCACACTCGATGATCTTGCAGAGTTCATCCAGATGGGAGTCAACGCTGAGCAGCTGACGGGAAAGAAAGTGCTTCCGATGTCGCCTGACGAGATCAAGGCTAAGGTCAAGGCCATGAGAGATGCGCTTCCAAGCTGGATCTGGGACGCCGCAGCAGAACTGGAGGCAGCGATCGCGAGCGACCCAGCCCTTGTTCCGCTGGCCATGACACAAGAAACCGTAGATCAGTGGAGGGCCATACTGGGATAGTGGTCCTCCCTTCCTTCTTTTTCTTCTATCTCATCAAAGTCTGCTTGGTCGTCTAGCGTTTCGTAGGTTTCGTGGTTTGTCCGGATGAGCAAACGTCTAGGCGTGCCAGTTCGTCCCATACTAGAGTCGGGACTTGCGGTTGTGATAGGGATTATCGTTGGAGCGTTTCTCATGCTGGCATTCGGCTACGATCCCATACGCGCGTATGCTGCGCTCTTCATAGGAGCGTTTGGTAGTCCAGCAGGAATCTTGGAATCCCTCGCTTTCGCCGTGCCCCTCATGGCAACTGCAATCACTTTTGCTGTGGGTGTGAGAGCTGCTCTATTCAACATAGGTGCCGAGGGACAAATGTACCTGGGTGCTATTGGAGCGATAATTGTAGGCAGCGCCATGCTTCTTCCTGCTGGGATACATCCTATTGCTGCCACACTATTTGCGATGCTTCTTGGAGCTTTTTGGGCTTTGCCGGCGGCCTTGCTGAAGATCTGGAGAGGGGTCCACGAGGTTGTCTCCACTATCATGCTCAACTGGATCGCCTTCTGGTTAGTGTCATTTCTGATACGCACGTACTTCGCGGAGCCAGGAAGAGCGGAACGCGCGATGCCGGCATTGCCAACAGCGCGCTACCCCATACTTGGGGAAACCCTAACAGCAATAGTGTTCTTTGTGGTTGGCGTCTGCATCCTTGTGACGATCCTCCTCTGGCGTACTGGAGTGGGCCTTGAGCTTAGGCTTGTGGGAGACAACCCTGAAGCAGCGAAGTACGCAGGCGCCAGTCGCAGTCGAGCGATTCTCGTGAGTTTTGGTGTTGGGGGCTTGGCTGCCGGGCTCGCCGGGGCAAGCCAGGTTCTAGGAAGGCCCCCGTCTTGGACTATCTACGGAACACTAGGAAACCTCCTGAACTTGGGCTTTGACGGTATCGGAGTCGCTTTGATCGGAAGGAATCATCCCATTGGAGGAATCTTTGCCGCCATATTCTATGGAGGGCTCGTGCATGGCGGGCGGTTCATGGAGTATAACGTTGGAGTCGCGTCAGAACTTGTCGACGCTATCAATGGAATAATTGTAATAGCCCTTGCGGCGCCTGAAGTAATCGCGATCATAAGGAGGCGTCGCGAGTCATGAAGACCCCGACTAGACTTCAGTGGTATCTGATTGGAATCGCCCTAACCGCTGTTCTGATGTACATCATCGCCCTCTCAGGATTCAGTGTCGCCCACCTCATTGAAACCGGACTGTTGGCGATGACGCCCCTAGCCTTGGCTGCTGTCGGTGAGTGTCTCAACGAACAAGCAGGTACCGTGAATGTGGGCATGGAAGGAATCTTCTTGATCACCGCAGTCCTCGGGGTCTACTGGGCAGAGATATTCCAAGACGGACTGTATGGACTGCTCTTGGGATCCGCAACTGGCGCCTTGATAGGTCTACTGCTTGGAGCCGTGTGCGTGTACGGCAAGGCAAACCAAGTAATCGCCGGGATGGGACTGAATATAATGGCTCTTGGACTTGGGCCCTACATGCTCATGTCGATCTGGGCGTTCCCGGGAATTCACGTTTTTCCTCGCGAGTTGATGTTCCCACCGATTCACTTCAGTCTGGGGGATGGTTACTTCGGCCTTAGTCCCGTGACGATCGCGGCAATCGTTATCGCGATCCTCGCCTATCTTCTTCTAAAACGAACATTGCTGGGAATCAGAATACGCGCCGCTGGTGAGAACCCGGTGGCGGTCGACGTTGCAGGCGTAAGTGTCTACAAGGTCAGGCTGCTCATGTGCGTTATCGGGGGTGCGCTTGCAGGCCTTGGTGGTGCTTTCATGCCACTCGGCTGGTTCGGTGGTGTGGTCAAGGAGATTTCAGCGGGCAGAGGGTTCATCGCGCTCGCCGCTGTTGTCTTCGCAGGTCTCGATCCTCTGCTTGCGCTCGTTGCAGCGTTCATATTCGGTTTCTCGGAAGGTGTGGCATTTACTGTCGCTGTATCCCCTGGGGTAAAGGAGATAGTTCCATATTTCTTCGTGCAGATGATTCCGTACGCGGTGACACTTCTCGTATTGACGGCGGCGATCGGCGGCAAGAGATTCCCGCGTGCACTTGGAAGACCCTACATCAGGGAGTGAGCCTTAGAAGGCTCCGCCGTCCGGCCTGGAGACAGCGTCTTCCTGTGATCGTGTTAGGAAAGTGAGTAGACGGCTCTCTTCTCAATGGTTCGCTTCTTTCCTTCAGGCCAGAGCGCCAGAGAGACATAGGTGGCAGCCGACCGCCCATAATGCGCGACATTGTCAGACGCACATGTGTGGCAACTTGAGACCAATCCATCGATGATTCGATTACAGTTCTTGCAGAACGAATAGGGTCTCGAATATGCGATGAAGCTGGGGCCTCTTCCGATTGCTTCCTTGGTCTGAGACAGTAGGGCCTCTGCGGTTGCTCTCGAATCAATGGAGACCGTCGCCAAGTGGCCACCGGGTGTGAGACCCTGGAAGGTCCCTTCTATTGTGAGCCTTTCGCCTAGCGGTATCCTTGATGTTAGCGGCATTGCTGGTAGATCAGTGTAGAAGGGGTGATTTCGTCCGCCTTGAGCGGAGACTGTGCTCTTGCCATACCGCTCTACATCAAGTTCTGCGAGTCTCGATCCGGCGTCGTCGCCCGGTCTCTGGGCAATCACGAAACGCATCCCGAGATTCTCTGATGCCGTCTCGCTCTGTCTCTTCAGTTCTGCAAGAACCTTCTCGCCGAAACCGAGCGCATCCTTTCTCAGCTCGCTTCCTGTGTGAGCGATCGAAGCTTCATTCAGCCCAAGAACTGCAATGGCATAGGTTGCCATCTTCTCACGGAAGTAAGGTGTGCTCTGCCCAGAGCCAAACAGTAGTGGTAAGATCGGTTGTCTGAGTCTATCATTGACAAATTTTCTCTTGATCTTAAAGGCCTCAACTGTGAGACTGAAAACCTGGTCGATTGATTTGAACAGTCTGTCATCGTCTCGTCGTGCTTCATAGGCCAATCTCGGCAGATTGAGAAAGATAGTACCCATACAGCCAGTCCTGTAGCAATCAGCTTCCAACTGCTTGCTCCATTCATCCGAGAGTCTAAGCCCTGTTGCCGTGTAGCAGTCTCGCGAGTTCTCCTTGAGCAACGCCAAGTAGGGGAGTGCCCTACACGCGACAAACTCATGAGTTCTGAGAACACGCGATCCAATATCGCCGCCTCTATCTGCCGGTCCCCGTATCTTGAAGATGAGCCTAGGGCTTGCTAGTGGGCTGATCATGGCTTCTTGCGAAGCTGCCTCAAGTAGAGCGTCGAGAATGACACCGGCCTCTTCGCGGTAGTCACCGTAGACCCCCACTGTTCTTCCCCCAGGTCCCACGGCATCTACGTTCTCAAGGAACTCGGGCACTGCATATTCCACTCCCAGAGACATTCCGTTCCCTCCTGTTCCAGTCACGAAGTCTTGTCCAACGGAGGAGAGAAAGAGTCCCAACGACTCTCTGACAGTATCCTCAGGCGTGTCCTCCACATATGGTGCCAGAAACACGTTGAACATGTCGAACGCCTGTTCACCTGAGATCTCTGCCATTCCGAGCCGGTAGATGTTCTGGATCATCGACAAGGCAGCGTTCAGGCTCTGCGGTGGTCTGAAACCGACAAGGCCGTTCCTCAGGAAATAGCGCAGATCATGTTGAACCTCGCTCGGTTTTAGCGGCCAGCTGTCCAGATCACATATGTGGATTCGACCAGAAATGTGAGCGTCCGAGATCTCACGCGGTAGGCACTCTAGGAGGACATATTCCTCAAGCACCGATGCTCCTGCGGCTTTCTGAATGTAGTCTGTTGCCAGTCCTAGTTCCCCAGTGGTTCGCAGAAGCTGCGTCACATCGAACACGGGCATGCCGACACGGGCAAGTTTGTGCCGGTATTCCTCGAGTTTCTTCTCGATGAGTATTGCATTCACGAATTCCCGAATCAAGGCAGCAGTGAGGTAGGATGTCCTGAGCTTGATCAGGCGGTCCTCAGCCTCTGCTGCGATCTCATCAGCTAGTTCCTGAGGGACGCCTGCTTCAACTACGAGGGATTTGGCTATCTTGCTTCTATGGAAATCCTCAATCGCGAGCCGCGAGGTTCTTACGAAGAGCCTTCCGCGTTTCACGCTGACGTATTCTTCGAGGTCTCTGGCGAAATGTACAACCATCTCTCCGAGCTCTGTTACCTCATACTTCTTGGTGCGCTTGTCAAGGCTGATCAGGCCCGCGTCGGACAAGCTTCGTAGGTGGTACACGAATTTCCCGGCATCGCGGACGGGATCCAGCTTGAGAGATGACATGATCTCAGTGTACGGCAAGGGGCCTTTCGTTGAGAGTAGCCGAAGCACCTGCATGCGTAGCGGAGCTGAGGCAGCGTCGAAGACGCTCGCGCCCAGCTTCTCGAGAGAACGAAGCATGCCGCAGGCTATGCGTGGACTCACTTTAAAAAAATGTACTAAACGGTACCCTAGAGAGTCCGGCATAGTTGATTCATGCAATCATCCTGTTTACATTGCTAGTGCTTCGCGCCATGCTAGGCGATGAACGCTTTTATTCGCTGGTTTTTCCACGATATGTTCACGTGAGAGAGCATGAGCGGAAGGTTGGTTTCGGCTGTCCGCCCGGAATCCACTGGGGGTGTGCAATATCACATTGCGGCCAAGAGAGGAGAGGTCGGCAATTACGTCTTCTTGCCCGGCGACCCTGACAGGGTGCCAAAGATAGCCAAATTCTGGGATACCGCACACGAAGTGTCTTCCCACAGGGAGTACCGAATCTGGACTGGTACGGTGGATGGGACAAAGGTATCGGCCTGCTCAACTGGCATAGGGTGTCCAGCAGCTGCCATCGCCCTTGAGGAGCTAAGCAGGATCGGAGCAGATACTTTCATTCGTGTTGGTTCGTGTGGCTCGTTGATACCGGACCTCGAATGTGGAGACTTGGCAATATCCTCCGCCGCTCTTCGACTCGACGGAACGAGCAAGCAGTACGTTGAAGCAGAATATCCGGCTGCCGCCAGCTACGATGTAACACTCGCCCTTATCGAAGCTGCCGAAAGGCTCGGCAAGAAGTACAGTGCAGGCTACACCGCCTCCACTGATAGTTTCTATGTGGGCCAAGGCCGCCCAGGCGCAGAAGGATACCTGCCTCTACATGCCGAGAGGCTCGTCGAGCGGCTTCGAAGAGTACGAGTAATAACGATGGAAATGGAGGCCTCGACCATTTTCACTCTCGCAGGGATCTACGGAATGAGAAGTGGCTGCGTTCTAGCCGTGTATGCCAATCGAGTCAACGATACGTTCGAGGTGAAAGGCGAAGAGGATGCGTGCCAGGTCGCAGTTGAAGCCGTTCGCATCTTGAGCAAGTGGGATGCCGACCGGCGGAATGCAGGGAGGACCCATTGGTCGCCTAGCCTTAGCTTCTGACAAAACCTCATCGTAGCTCCAGCGAATGCCTGTGTCCGTTGATCCAGCTCAAATCGATGGAGCATTCAATGCGCTCCCATGGAAAATCGATTGATGGAAGACACTTGGGGTCGGGCAAAGAGCTTAAAGAGTCATTGACTTGTCTTGGCCGTGGTGCTCCGGTGGTGTAGCCCGGTCAACTCCAAAAGGGCCGAGAGCATAGCGGCCTTATCCGTCCGGGAATGAGGCGGAGGCCACTCGAGCCGTTGATCGCGGGAGATCGTCTTGAGACGGTCCGCGAATTCGAAAACGAGGGGATCCCTCGCCGCAAGTCCCGCCCGGAGCACCATGTAGTTCGAACCTCTTCGATCGATTTCCCCTCTTTTCTTCTCGCTCCGACATTCCGCGCAAGAGATCCTGATCAGGTCACCGCTCGTTTCAGACGGGTCTTCTGTCTTGAGAGAAACAGCTGAAGCTCCGTTAGGCTCTCTGGGTAGTGGAGCGTCGCGTCCACAATCCTTCTTCTCCGATTGCGAACGGGTTCCATGATTGGCATGATGAAGGCAGCTTTCCTTGGGAGGTTGATTCGCTTGCAGCGTTCCACGACTTGATCGCGCCAAGCGGTGTTGAGCTTGATCGCGTATTCGTTGACAAGTTTCTTTATCGAATCGTAGTCTCCCTCAGCCTTTATCCGCATGAGTTCAGCCAAAAGTTCGCCGACCGCTTCACGCATCGCCGCGTACTCTCTGACACGAAGGTAGACCTTAGAAGATCTCTCTATTGCCTCGATGGAGTTGTTCCTGCGCATGACGTAGTTGATGACTAGCTGAGTAGCTCTATCGTGGTCTTCCTCAACTGTCGTCGAGTTGGCGTATCTGTTGAGCAAGACCAAGCTCGAACGTGCGTAAGCATCGTATCCCGCCCTTGCAACTTCATGATGATCCTGAATACCGATCTCTGCAAGCTTAGGATCCCAGAAGTCCCACAATGCGACTAGGTCTGCTCGGCATTCCTCCAGAGTCGAGTAGTACTCCTTCAGGTAGACGCATGGATCTTCCTCAAGTCGCTCGCTCACTTTTCCTGAGCCATGGCCGACGATCTCATGCAACGCGACGAGCAAATCCCTTGCTCTTACCCTGTACTTGTCCGCTCTCTCCCGTTCCTCATCAGACGACGAGAATTCGATCGCTGCTTTCTCGCCGATCGCGGCGGTGGCTGCGCGCATGATATTGTTCAAAAGGACGCTCTTGGTTCCGTACTTCTCCCTGATCGCCTGCTCGTTCGGGAGATTGATTCCTCCCGGGCAGAATGGTCCACCATCTCCCGTTGCTGCGACGACATTGATGGCGTTGGCGACCGGGGGTTCGAAACCACGTTTCTTGTACTCGTCCTTCCAAGGCGCGCGAGATTCGAAATAGGCCGCATTCTCAGCGAGGCGTTGCATAAGTTCGGTTGCTTCCGGGTCTACGAATGAGACGATCGTCTCGAAGCTTCCCTTGGCACTCCGAGGGTCCAAATATGTTTCCACAAAGCCTGAGATCATGTCCACAGGTGGATTTGCCTTGACCCAGGCAATGTTGTAGCTTATCCAGTCCTTCTCAGCTCCTGTCCTGTAGAATCGAATCAGTCTACGGAGTACATCTCGCTGCTGTGGATCAGCGTACCCAATGGCAGTCTGAATGAATGAGATCATCTTGCTGAGCTGTCTTGCGTAGCGGCCTGGTCTGATCTTGCCATCAGTCGTTCCAGCCCTGTATGGTTCTTCAACGATTCTTTCTCTGATCCTCGCTACTCGAGAGTTGAGCTTGTGCTGTTCCTTCATGGACTGCAAGTCTTGCAGTGTAACGTTCTCGTACAGATTGCAGCTGCTTGCTGAGACTATATCTCGGCCAGGCGGGGGGTTCTTCGAAGTGAGTACTGGTTTGTAATCGGGGTCGAAGATTGGTTTGCGAAGATACGCTATCTCCTCGGTCAGCCGTCTCTTGTCCTTGAAGCCAAATCTGGTGCCTCGTTTCCAAGCTCTAGAGACCACCGCCTCCAGTTGCTCATATGTGAACTCTGGAGTGAACTTGTGATAGGTGTCCATATCGTAGTTGCCGTGGTGCATCCAAACCAGCTTGCTGTAGTTCTCCATCTTGGACCTGAGGTCGTCTTCAGTGTCGTCTAGGTGAGTAGCAAGGTATCCCAGAAACCTGACTAGTCGCAGACCGTATGGAGAGATCTGGTCCGTGTAGATCTCGTCTCCCACGATGCCGGCCTGCGCAAGGTAATAAGCTAACAGACGCTGTCGCCGAACCAGCTTCACAAATCCGTCAGCATAGAATCGGACAACGGCGACCGACCCAATCTGCTCCAACAGGTACGTTCTCTTGGATGACTCATCCAATGTGGTTCCTCTCCCACAGGCTCAATGCTGCGCGGGTCCATTGCGCTGTTGGGAGCATATATTGCTCTAACGAATCGTCCTGCTAGAGTTGTGCGTCCTAGGAAACGAACTCATGCTGAGGTCCGAGGAACTAATAAATACCACACGCGGTTCGGTTAGGGCCGCGTGACTTCAATGAAGTTCCCAAAGGCCGTCACAACCTACTGTCCCAAGTGTAAGAGCCACACGGAGCACGGTGTGTCAGTGTACAAGAAGGGCAAGGAGCGCGCCCTCTCAGCTGGTGCCAGACGGCACGAACGAGAGAAGCATGGGTACGGCGGCCAGAAGTGGCCGGAGCTCAAACGCACAGCCAAGACCACGAAGAAACAGCTACTACGGCTGACCTGCAAGAAATGCGACCAGACGGTCTACCGACTTGGTATACGTCTCCGCAAGCTCGAAGTTGGAGCGTGAAATCAAAGATGGTCAAGAGAGAACCGATCCCGAAGCCTTCGAGCAACTTTCTGAAGGTCAAATGCACAAAGTGTGGAAATGAACAAGTCGTCTTTGACCGAGCGGCCGTCCAAGTCAAGTGTAACGTCTGCGAAGACGTGCTCCTTGAGACGCAAGGAGGAAAAGCGAAGATCAAGGGCGAGGTCACGCAGATCCTAAGCTGAATTGCGGCCCTAAGATAGGAGTCCACCCAGCTTGTCTGGTCAGAGTTATCCTGATGTCGGTGATCTTGCGATTGCCACGGTGAAGCAGGTTGTCGACTATGGCGCATACGTCAGACTTGACGAGTACGAGGGACTCGAAGGCCTGGTCCACATTTCCGAGATCTCCACTACATGGGTGAAGAACATTCGCGAGCACGTCCGCGAAGGCCAGAAGCTCGTGCTCAAGGTTCTTCGCGTTGATCGGCAACGCGGTCAGGTCGACCTTTCACTCCGCAGAGTTACTGGTCGCGAGAAGACCGAGAAGATGCTCGAATGGAAGAGGGCCAAGAAGGCCGAGTCGATCATCAAGGGCGCAAGTGAGCGACTGAAGGCGGATGCAGAGACAACGGAGAAGATGCGGCTTCTGTTGAACGAGAAGCTCGACAATCCATATGAGGCGTTTCAGGAATCGATCGAGGAAGGCGAAGAGATCTTCACGAAGCTGGGGGTAGGACCAGAATGGGCAACCGCCCTTACGGAAGTGTCGAAGAGCAAGATCAAGCTGGAGAAGGCTGCGCTTACGGCTACAGTGGAGCTCACCTGTAGAGCGCCAGAAGGCATCGAAGCGATTCGAACGGCATTGTCTAGTGCAAGGAAGATCAAGAAGCCAAAGGGGGCTACCGTGCGCATATACGCGATTGGTGCCCCGAGGTATAGAATCGAAGCCAGTGCACGGGAATACTCAGAGGCGGAAGCTTTGCTCAGTTCAGCGATTGATGAGGCGACAAGCACCTTGAAGAATCTGGGCGGCGAAGGTCGCAAGGCAAGTTGAAGTGGCAGATACGCAGATGCGCGAAATGTGGACGGTACACACTGAAGAGCAATTGCCCAAGCTGCAATGCCGAGACGACGATCGCCCACCCACCGAAATTCTCTCCTGCTGACAAGTATGCAAGGCTACGTCAAAGAACGGCTCAGACCTCTTCGTAGACCGTCCTTGCCTTAGCCTCAGGATACTAGGGCTTCACATACAATATCAGCGTGACGCTGGTGGCAGTTCCGAAGTTACCTGAGCCCGAGTAAACTGCTTGGATGTAGTATGTTCCAGGACCCGCGGGTGCCCACGAGTACTCCAGTGTACCGTTGACCGGAATGAGATCCTTGATCTCGCTCCATGTCTTGTTGTCCAGACTGTGTCTTATCGTGAAGGTGCCGTTCGACAATTTCTCGGACAGCCTGAGGGAGATCGTTATGTTCTGCCCAAGGGTGATGTTGTGGCTTGAGAGTGAAATGCCGAGAGTGAGCATGATCGGTTCAACGTAAAGGGCGACTGGCTCACTAAGAGCTGACCTAGAGACACCTTTCACACCGGTCCAAGAGGCTCGCATCGAGTAGTTCCCAGCGGCAGGGGTCCAGTCGTAGACGAACCTACCATCCGTCAGGTTGGCGGTTCCGATGTCATTCCAGGTCAAGCGCTCATCGGACGAGGCTTCGAGGGTAACCGTTCCGGTCTTGTAGGGATTTCCCGCGACATCGGTGACGGTTCCTGAGATGTGGACGGTCTCGCCATACTTGATCCTCTCATGATCCAGTTGGATTGTTGCCCTCGTGGTCGTTGGGTAAAGCACTTGGTAAACAAGGACGAAGTTGTTTGATGATGTGAAGACGCGATCGAAATAATCCGAGGTTGCCGTGGACAGTCCCACGCCCGTGTTCATCATGAAACCGAGTACAGAGTTGTCTTCGAGCTTCTGCCCGGTGGAGATCGTCTCGTTGGCGATCTCGACATCTCCGACTTTGAGTATTCGCTGATAGTTTACTTGCTGGTCTGCCCGCTTCTCTTGGAATAGGATGGTCTCGTCGCCGTAGGTTGTCTGGTTGGCGATGCGGACCATCCAATACCACTTGCCGTCTTCCCCAGCACCAATGAAGGTTGGGTTTTCGCTTCCCTGTGTACGTGCGTAGGTCACGAATACCATAACGTATGAGATGTTGTAGCTACGCATGATCGGAACCGCCGTCGTTTCGTTCCGCATGAACATCTGTGCTATCATGGCTATCTGCGTCGTGTTCTGGGTCCCGTTGTCGGCCAGCGTTCTACGGTCTCCGAGCGCGGTGATCCAGTATCCATAGTCCCACCAAGCCATCACCACGGCCGACTGAGGTGTATTGTCACGTATCCACGCGAGTGCTTGGAGCCAATCATCGTATTTTGTTCCCTCAGCAGGGACCACGGGAATGCTAGATGTCGCTATCGTCGCCGGTGCATATGCGGCTGCAATAGCTTTCGAAAACGCCGGGACAATTGCGATTATGAGTATGAGCAAAACAGCGAGGCCGAACTCTCTGCCGATTCTAGTAAGGCCAGGGATTCGTCGCTTGGGGAATATGACTGCCTGACGAAGTATGTCGACGGCGGGCTTGGCCATCTCGATAGTTGCGATTGCCGCCAGCAGGGAGAATGCCGGTGCCAGAATCAGAGTCAGCCGGACTAATGATCCGGAGAAATAGAGCGAAGTGACTGCAGCGATTGTAAGAAAGATGTCGGAGTTGCGTAGGCGCCGAAGGACAAAGAAGAATCCGAAGAGGCCCAGAAAGGTGAGCGTGTCGTACTCGTAGTAGAAGGACGCCCACGTGGCAGGTCTATGTTCTGCCACACTCTCGACTATAGGCATCTGGAGTCGCGTGAAAGGATTAAGCGTCGAGAGGAACTTGCCACTTGGCAGAGACACTATGTTCAATGCAACCAATGCGTACACCACACCTACTAAGCCTGCTGACACGACAGCAAGCGCATAGGCCCGGTACCTCCACGATGGGAGTTGACCGCTAGCCTCGCGGGCCAGCAGTAGAAGGCCGACAGCTGGGATGACTAAGAAGCTCACGCCTGCAAGTGCTCCGAACCCGGTCTTCGGAACGAGCAGGGGGGTAAAGAAGAGGAAGACTCCGTAGGTTGCGGTATAGGAGATGAGAAGTTGGCGTGTATATCTGCCAATAGCGACGAGAACTGCGGCGTAGAGAACAATCAGATCCATCGGATAGAATGATGCGGCCCATGACGCGGTCAAGTAGAACAGTGCAATGCCCGCAAGAACAGAATAGACAATAGTGCCTCTGATGCCTCGTCCTTTTTGGTTTGCACGAAGGAAGAATACGAAGAACAGAACCATGAGAAGTATTCCAAGGGGCTCATGACGGAGGAAACCAAGTGTTGTGCGGCTGATATTGCTCGGATTCAGAGCCATGAAAAGCGCAGTCAGTACACCCGCTCCACGGCCCCAGAGATCTTTGCCGAGGAAGTAGCATGCAATCGATGTGAGCGCGCCTGCGAAGACCGGAAAAAGCACCACGACCTCGAAGACAGTCAACTGCGCACCGACCGTGTGAAGCACCATGTAGAGGGCCGCCACGACGAACGCAACCCCGTACAGATTTCCATATTGCATGGTCATTCCCCATGGGTACCAGCTCATCGTGTCGTGCCAACTGAACCATGCAAGAAAACCATTCTTCACAACGTACTCTACCATTCGCCACTGAAGATACGGGTCGAACTCCGAAATGTAGAAGCCGAACCTGAGAGGTAGGAGTCGAACGCCTACCCCCACAATGAATACAAGCAATAAGATGACAGCTTCGAGAAAGCGGCCACGCGAGACCTGAGAAGCTGCTTTCCGGATCGCGCGTATTCTGCTCGCTAGGACCTCTCTGCCTATGTATGGTCCCAAGGCCGATCGGAGACGTTTGAGCCGTGGCACGTTGTTTCACCTGTACGCGCATGTTCGTATTGGAAGCACCATTGACAAACAAGGCGAGCAGTTAAAGTTTGCCTGAGAGTAGGAAGGCGTCTGTAACTATTCGTGGGTTTCTGCGAGAGTTCGTTAGCTCATTCGGCTGAACGCAATCGATCCGATCACGATCATCACGATTGAGAATCCAAGGAGCACACCGAAGTCCATGATCACAGGAAAAGCTGAGGTACCTAGCATGACGGCTCTCATTCCATCAACAGCGTAAGTGATAGGATTCAGAACTGTGAAGGTGCCAAGCCATGCGGGCAGGTTGTTGATCGGGAACAGTGCCCCGCTTAGGAAGAACAGAGGGAAGACGAGGAAGCTAATGATCAGATTGAATCCCTCCGGACTCTCCATGCGCGAGCCTATGACTAGTCCTACGCTCACCGTTGCGGATGCGAGTGTTAGCATGAAGATCATTGTCATGGCCACTTTCTCTGCGGTAAAGGAAACGCCTAGGAACACTCCGAAGGCGAGCATCAGTGCACCCTGAATGAGCGCATCCGTACATCCCCCAAGCATCTTTCCAGCAAAGATCGTTAGACGAGACAGGGGAGCGACAAGTACTTCCTTGAAGAAGTCGATTCGCTTGTCCCACACGATGTAGAGGCCGAAGAATATCGATGAGAAGAGGACCGTCATGGCTAGCACGCCCGGAAAGATGAAGACTTGGTAGTTCGTCCCGTTCAGGGAGACACTTGACCCGAGTCCTGTTCCCAAGACGACTATCCAGAGTAGCGGAGTGAAAAGAGATGACACGATTCGTGACTTCTCTCTAAGGAAGACTTTGAGTTCGCGATACCACAATGCATAGAGTCCTTCAAGCTCGGTCATCATCTATTCGCCCTCGCTCTTGCGGCCCTTTCGAAGAAACCACCCTCTGCCTCTGCTTCTCTGATCTCATGACCCGTGTAGTGTAGGAAGACATCATTCAACGTCGGCGTCCGCAGCTCAACCGATTCAACGTTGCCAACGAGCCTCAATATCTCTTGCAGGTGCAAGCTCGAGTTCTTCACAGTCAGGAGCAGATAGTCGCCTGCTTGCTCAACCTTCAGGACATAGGCTAGCTCCTTGACTGGGCTGAGTCTAGGATTCTTGATTCGGAGACGTACGATGTCGCCTCCGATTATCTGTTTCAGGCGCTCAGGCCTATCAAGTGCGACTATTCTACCGTCGTCAATGATGGCGACCTGATCGCAAAGGTGTTCAGCCTCATCCATGTAGTGAGTCGTAAGAATGATCGTCACACGTTCCTGCTCCACGAGTCTTCGTATGTATCGCCAGATGTGTTCGCGCGTTTGAGGATCCAATCCGAGGGTAGGTTCGTCTAGGAAGAGTATCTTTGGCCTATGCAGAAGCCCGCGAGCAAGCTCAAGACGCCGCCTCATGCCTCCCGAATACGTCTTGACCAGACTGTCCGCTCTGTCTTCAAGGTCTACGAGTTGGAGCGCCTCCCTGATGCGTTGCTCTCGTACATTGGCCTCAACGCCATACATGAGCGCGTGGAGGTAGAGGTTCTCCCTCCCTGTGAGGATATCGTCGCTGCTAGGGTCTTGGAAGACGATTCCGATAGATCTTCTCACCGCGTCCGGTTCCTTTAGTATATCGTGTCCGTCGACGTGCGCCGTGCCTTCTGTTGGCTTGAGCAGAGTCGCGAGCATCGAGAGTGTTGTAGTCTTTCCGGCACCATTAGGCCCCAGCAGGCCGAACACTTCTCCTTCCCGTATTGAGAGGCTGACATGGTCGACTGCCAGAATGGGACCAAAGTTCTTGGTGAGGCCTAGGACCTCGATGACTGTGTCGCCAAGGACGCGAGGAGTACCTATTTCGAACTCATTCATGATCGGTCACGCGACGTCGGTTCCGCAAGAACGACTGATTTGTGCTCTTAAGGGTTCCCCGACACAAAGCAGAACCAATTCATGGAGAATGATGCCTTTCAGCAAGAGTTGGCTCTATTCCACTTGTAGCCTCTTGCATATTGCTGTCTCGATGATTCTGTCATCATTTAGGTTGGCAAGGCGAAGGTAGTAATTGGCCACGTCAAGCACTGCTCCAAGAGGAGCCATCCCGTTGAACTCTGAACTGACAATCGTCGTGTTGTGTCTCTGTGCTTCAAGCGTGAGCAGCTCAAAGATACGATGGAGCGGCGTTCTGGTGTAGTCGTAGATGCTCATGCCGATTTGTATCATGCTCGCTTTGGGTATCTCTGCCGCCATGGCTCTGACACCGACCGGGCCACCCTTCTTCTCATGCAGTGCTCGCGCGATCTTCTTTCCGAGCGCAAGGTCCCTTGTCGCAAGGTTCACGTTGAATCCAACCATCACCTTCCTCGCGCCGGTGATCGTTGCTCCGGCTGTGGGGTGAGCGTGTGTGGGACCAAAATCCGGCTTGCGGGCCGGATTCGAAATTCGTGTCGGTAGTCCTTCGAACTCGCCTTCCCTGATCCAATCGATATCTCTTCGTTCTGGAGATGAGGCGGACTCGCCATAGAGGTAGACTGGTACATTGCAGGCTGCCGAGAACTCTCGCCCGAAGGCTTTCGCGAGTTCGGAACATGACTCCATGGTCGTGTTGGAGATTGGAACAAAGGGGACCACGTCCACCGCGCCAAGTCTCGGATGTTGTCCCTTGTGTCTCCTCATGTCGATGAGCTGGACTGCCCTCTTTGCGCCGTTGAGCATCGCCTCTACGAGGGCTCGCCCTTCTCCCGCGACGGTCACTACGAGCCGATTGTAATAGTCGTCGTAAGAGTGATCAAGCAGCAAGACTCCTTGGACGCTCGTTATTGCATCAAGAATTTCTTTCACAATCGTGGGATCAGAGGTGCTGAAGTTTGGAACGCATTCGACCAGCTCACGCATCGAGCAGCGCCACTCGTGTATCCTCAAAGCCGACCCTAAAAAGTAAGAGCGATCTCGATCGTGCGTTTCCGAAGTCCACTCTTGGATCCGAGGGAAGACGTTTGAGGGGAACCGTTTGCGGAATAGGTGAATTCTACCGTGGAGAACTTCCGTGAGCACACAGTAGTCTGTGTTGAACGCCTCTAGGTTGTCGCTTCTGGATTTGAGGGCGGGAGCTCGTTCCGAAGGGCAACAGCCACCCCTACGGATCTTGACAGTTCGCCCTGTGTGTGTGAGCGATCTCACTTCCTAGACGCAGAACTCCTTCACAAGCGAGAGTGTCTCTCTGTCGAGATTCTTCATCTTACCCAAGATGTCAGTGAGTACAACCTTGCATATCGTGTTGCCACGTAGGCACACCATAACGCCAAAGTCCCCGTTCTTCACGCATTCCACAGCTGCGACTCCGAGGCGAGTGGCGAGGACTCGGTCGTACGCCGATGGTGCTCCACCTCTGACCACGTGGCCTAAGACTACCGCACGTGTCTCGATTCCTGTGCGTCTCTCGATCTCTTTCGCCAGCAGGTCTCCGATTCCTCCGAGGCGGATGTGGCCGAATTCATCTACCTTCGCTGGATCGCCCGGAGGAGAGCCTTTCAGGCTGCATCCCTCACCAACTACGACAACCGATGCCGTCGCTCCGGACTCGTGCCTTTTCTTGAGGAAGTCCGCGACTTCCTCCAAGTCGAATGGGTCTTCGGGAACAAGTATGAGGTTTGCGCCGCTCGCTATCCCAGCATGCGCTGCGATCCATCCTGCGTGGCGCCCCATCACTTCAACGATCATGATTCTGTCATGCGACTCGCCGGTTGTCTGTATCCTGTCAATCGCGTCCACTGTCACGTTGACGGCTGAGTCGAATCCAAATGTGATGTCGGTTCCGACTATGTCATTGTCGATGGTCTTTGGGACGCCGACGATCTTCAACCCCATCTGGGCGAGCTTCGCTGCAACACTCAGCGTATCTTCTCCACCTACGGCGATCACGGCATCTAGACCAAGTTTCTTCACGTTTGCGACGACTGTCTCCGGTCCTTCCTTGCGGCTGAATGGGTTCGTTCTCGTTGTGTGGAGGATTGTTCCGCCTGCCTTGATGATTTCAGACACACTGTTCCAGTTCAGAGGCACGGTGGCGAGGTTGAGCAGCCCAGCCCAACCGTGTTTGATCCCGATGACCTCGTATCCGAGTTCGTCGGTCTTCCTCACGACTGCTCTTGTGACTGCGTTCAGACCGGCGCAATCGCCGCCGCCATTCAATATTCCGATCTTCAAACCCGAAGCGCCTCCTCTAAGGAGCAGTCTTCGATCACGAGCTTCCGCAGGACACGTGCCATCTTAAGTGGGTCGGAGCTCTGCCATACATTCCGGCCTACTGCGAGACCGGTCGCGCCAGCGTCGAGCGCTCCCCTTACTTGTTTCAGGAAGTCAGCTTCAGAGGGAGCTTTCGGGCCACCTGACATGAAGACCTTTGCCTTTCCGGCAGACCTCACAGCCCACCTGAACGAATCCACGTCGCCGGTGAACTTGATCTTGACAGCGTCAGCACCTACTTCAAGCCCCGTCCTTGCTGCGTACGCAACTATCTCCGGAGCCGTGTCGTTCTTTATGGCTTCACCACGAGGGTACACCCAAGCGATTGCGGCCATGTTGAGCCTGTGAGCTTCCTCTTGGATTCTGCCAAACTCCTCTAGCATGATACTCTCGTGGGCGCTTCCTGGATAGATCGTGTATCCAACAGCTCTTGCCCCGATCTCGTGGGCTCGTTGAACACTGCAGATCTGTCGAGCGATCGGTTCCCCTTTCACAAGATTTGTTTTCCCATTGACCTTCAATACTAGCGGGACTTGGCCATCATAATACTTCTCAGCTATGCCCTTTTGGAACACGACTCCGTTAAACGCGCCGGCGGTAGCGAGATCCATTATGAAGCCCGGGTCAACACTTCGCTCATTGAAGTCGGTAGGACCATGCTCAAGTCCTTGATCATAGGCGAGTAGGATACTTCTGTTTCTACTAAGAAAGACATCCATGCCCATGTGATTCACACTGTCTTCCCTTCGAACCCTTCCGGCTCTTCGCTAGTTCGGTGGTCCAAGAAATAAGAATTTACAGCCACAAAATATGCTCTCGAAACCGGATCATGTTCTGCAAATTCCGTTGAAGACGCGAAGTGATTCTCAGACGCATGATTCGGCAAGCCTTAACTTAGGAACAACCTACGTAGTCGCCGGGAGGTTCCCAAACCTGAGCAAAGAAGTAATCCTCCAAGATCTGAAGGACGCCATCATCAGATTTGACATCGACAACATCCAATCCATGGCAGAGAGGGCTCTGAAAGAGGGAGTCACTGCCTACGATGGCGTCATGAACGGCATGTCAAAGGGCATGGAGGTTGTGGGCCAGAAATATCAAGCAGGTGAGTTCTTTCTTCCGGAGTTGGTGATGGCAGGCGAGACCTTCAAAGAAGGGTTGAAGATCTTCAGTCCACACCTGAAACCGTCTGAGATTTCATCACAAGGCCGCGTAGTAATAGGAACCGTGGCCGGCGATCTGCACGACATTGGAAAGAACATTGTCGCAAGCTTGGTGGGAGCATCCGGATTCGAGGTTCACGACCTAGGAGTCGACATCTCCGCCGATCAGTTCTTAGCGAAGACGAGAGGGATCTCCGCTGACATAGTTGCCATGTCCGCGTTGCTGTCCACGACCTTTCCGCACATGAGAGAAGTGATCGACGCGATTCGGAAGGCTCAGGTCTCTGCCAAGGCGCTGGTCGGTGGTGCACCGCTGAACGCGGACATAGCGAAGTCGCTGGGCGCAGACGGATACGGCAGGGACGCTGTGGAAGGAGCGAACATCTGCAAGGCCTGGGCATCCAGCAGGAGCCCGAAGTGACGCACTTGGAGGACACCGGCCGAAGACTGAAGGGAAAGGTGCTCGCCATCGACAAGACAGGCGAGACCACTACGAAGGATGCGGAGACTTGGACGAGATGCATATTCACGATCGAGATCACACGCTTCTCAAAACGTACGCCTTACGAGACCGTTCCAGAGGAGTTGAAGGGCAGGAAGATCAAGCTGGTTCGCTATTGCCTGTATGATTGGCACTACAGGTTGGGTATCGAGAAGACGCTTAGCCCTCATGAGACTAACTGCGTAATGCAGGGCAGGCAATCGTCAACAGTCTTCTGGTGATGCGAGCCTACGAGCTCTCAGACACGCTGGGATGGAGACTCTTCTTCTGTCTCCCAGTTATGTTCCTTTGACTGGAACATTGTCATCATGCGCACGGTGGGAAGGAAGAAGGAATTCTGCTAGAAACCTACACAGCTGACCCTGTTGTCAGAATCTGAAAGCTTCCTTGATCAGTGTTTCCTTATGTGAGAAGATCATGGCCAGATTGAGGTCGGGAGGAAGGGGAGATAAATAGCTCGAGAGAAAACTTTCGGAGGGCTCTCCGCGGACTTCTATCCCCCTCGTTGTTTATTCTCCAAGCTTGAATGCTGTTCCGTTCGACTACGCTTGTCTCAAGTATCAGAGAACATCCAAGATCTAGAAGGCGTCGGCCCAGTAACCGCAAATAAACTCAGAGAAGCAGGCTTCGACTCCATTGAAGCGATATCAGTCGCACCGATCAGAGAACTCGTCGACAAGGCAGGGCTAGAATCCTCTGTAGCGATTAAGATCGTACGGGCTGCGCGTCAGATTATCCATGTTGACCTTCTTACGGCAAAACAGCTCTATGATAGACGGCAATCTCTGCTCCGCTTGGACACAGGATCTGAGAACCTCAACAAGTTGCTTGGTGGGGGACTTGAAACTCAGGCCATGACAGAATTCATAGGGGAATTTGGAACCGGTAAGACTCAGCTATGCATGAAATTCTGTATCACAGCCCAGCTGCCACTGCAACAAGGTGGACTGAACGGCAAAGTGCTCTTTTTGGACAGTGAGGGAACATTTGCTCCCCAACGCATTCATCAAATTGCTGAGGGGATGTCACTTGACGCCGACAAGATCCTTGAGGGCATCTTCATTGCACGCACCTACAATAGTGACCATCAGATCCTCACGGTTGATCACGCCTTCAAGCTCTGCAAGGAAGAGGACATCAAACTCATCGTAGTCGATTCAGTACTCTCACATTTCAGGAGCGAATACATTGGCCGCGAGAATCTCAGTGAACGTCAGCAGAAACTCAACGCACATCTGCACAAACTCACTAGACTCGCTCAAGCGCTGAACTTGGTCGTTGTCCTGACCAACCAAGTCCAGGCAAATCCACAAGCCTTCTTCGGAGATCCTACTAGGCCAGCGGGAGGAAACATTCTTGCTCATGCTTCAACTCATCGAGTCATGCTCAAGAAAGCCTCAAACAACCTCCGTTGCGCCCGTATCATAGACTCACCATGCCTTCCCGAATCAGAGACATACTTCGCGATCACAGAGAAAGGGATCGAAGACGCGCAACCCAAGCCCCGAAGAGGAGACTAACTCAACCTGCCTCGAAGCTTGGAGACAGCATCTCTAGTGACACTCCAGATAAACACCGCGAAGACTTGGAAGCTTGAAGAACTGGCGGGGCGATCACGTCCCACACATAAAGTCGATGCATGGGTCTACTACTGTACATTGTGCGACGAGGTTCTGCTTGTCACACAACGCTTCGTAGAAGCCAAGGGTGTACAAGCAGCCTTCGATGGAGCCTGCCCAGATTGCGGGTTTGATCTGGATGATATCATGCATTGCGAATACGCACAACTACCTTGTGACAGAGCTACCTATGTCAATCCGAGATATCTCAAGGCAGCACTCCTTGCTGAGATTCCCCATCGAACTTTCGAGGCACTCAGACCACGGAATGCTTGTCTTCCTGTGAAGGAGCAGGTACTCACTACAGGTATCGAGAAGCTCGACAAGCTTGCACATCTGGCGACGGGGCAGTTCATCATCTTTCAAGGTTACCCATCCTTGAGATCACTGGCCGAGCTTCTCTGTGTTCGAGCTCAGCTTGACCATCCGATTGGGTTGAATTCAGATGCGATCTTCATCGATGGGGGAAACAGCTTCGACGCTTATGCGGTATCCAACTATGCCGTCAAGTATAGAATCGAACCTCAACACGCATTATCGCGCATACATATCAGCCGTGCATTCACATACTTTCAACTCGCTTCTCTACTCACCGAAAAACTACGTAACGCTCTTACTCGTTACAACTCCAAATTCGTAATCGTCTCAAACGTAACCGAACTCTTCCAAGACCCAGAGATCAAAGACAAACAGGAATCCTGCCACGTCTTTCAACGAATGTTACGTTCACTATCCGCGATCGCCGAGATCGCAGATTCTCTCGTGATTGCAACAAGTTCCCATCAGGATATTGGCTCGTTCGACAGGGTGCTCACACAAACCGCACATGCGACGATCCTTGTCGAAGATCGCGCAGCGTTCACACGATTCACCTTAGCACACCACAAATCGTTGCCGCCCAGAGTGATCGAGCATCGAGGAGACCGCGATGATCAATTCCTCGAAGATTACATGGAAGGATAGAGAATGGGAAGGACCATTCCGTCTTGGCGGATCGTCGTCGAGCAAGAACTCGCCAATATGAATAAGTTTAAGCAGTTTCTCAGAGCTGATGACCGAGCAATTTTCGAGGACCTCTTGAACCAATGCAAGCTGTATGCTTCAGCTGCCGGAGTCCTCGCTTCATCTGTGAAGGAATTCCCTCTACTACTCTCGATGCTCTTCGCGCATCACAAGAAACTCACCGAGCTCGAAAGACGAATGAAGGAACAGCTGAAGTGAAGACGGAAGGCTGGCTCTTCGATCTATACCCAAGACCGGGTCACATGGTTCTGTGGCTGAAGAAACGCGACGGTGAATGCACAAGGCTCGTGGACGAATGGACCCCGAGGATTCACATCGCGGGGCACTTCACTGACCTGCTTGATCTTGCTGCTCGACCTGAATTCTACGGCAGGTGCAGTTTCGTCGAGAGGTTCGAGAAACCAAGCGACCCATCGCCGTCAAAGGCTCTTGAGATAAAGGTCTCCTCCGATCATGAGGCTACAACACTGGCGCAGAAGATTCAGCGGCTTGCAGCCTACGGAGGCAAGTACAGGCTATATGATGTTGACATAGCGTCCTCGCAAATGTACCTCTACGAGAAAGGGCTCTTCCCATTAGCCTATGTTGAAGCTGATGCTCGTGATAGTCACGTGGTTTGGAATCTCTTTGATTCCTCCGAATCCACAAACTATGAGGTTCCATCATTCAGAGTCGTCAAACTAGATGTCAGAACAAGAGTGAGCAAGCGAATACCCGCTATGAGCGACCCGATCGACACCATAATCATCACAATGGAAGATAAAGAAGTACAGATCAGCTCAGGCTCGGAGACCGACAAACTGCTGGATCTTGTTAGAGCATTCAACGAACTTGATCCAGATATTGTAAGCACTGACGGAGGCGATTCCTTCATCTTCCCGTATCTAGCCCAACGCGCCAAGGAACACAACATACTTCCCAAGCTCGTACTTGGCCGTGAAGATGTCCCGCTACAGGTCTTCGAGGTTACAGGCCGGAGCTACTTCAGCTACGGGCGAATATACTACCGCAGCACTGCAGCCCCCCTGAAGGGACGACTGCACGTAGATTACAGCAATAGTTTCACTGACTGCGGTCTCGAAGGGCTCATAGAAGTAGCTCGGACATGCATCATCCCACTTCAACGAGCCTCACGCAGTACGATAGGCACAAGCATGACATCACTCCAGATCTACCACGCCGTGAAACGGCGAGTGCTGATTCCTTGGAACAAGTCCCAACCTGAAGATTTCAAGGATGGAAACCATATCCTTCTGGCCGATCGAGGCGGATTCGTCTACGAGCCTAGGTTTGGAATCCACGACTGGGTTGGCGAAATTGACTTCTCATCACTCTATCCCACACTCATGCTGAAAAAGAACCTAAGCGGAGAAACCGTAAACTGCGAATGCTGCCCTGACTCGCCTGACCGGGTTCCAGAAGTTGGCTTCCACGTATGTAGACAGCGACAGGGGATCGTCCCTGCCTCGCTTGAGGTCTTGCTCAAGAAGCGTGCCGAATACAAACGCTGGAAGAACGAGGCAAAGGATCCACCAGCACGAGCGCGATACGATCAACGCCAAGCCGCGCTTAAATGGATCCTAGTCTGCTCATAGGTGCTCGACGAACAGTCAGAACCGAGCAGTCGGCTACCTTGGATTCAAGAATGCGCGGTTTGGCAAGATCGACGCACACATTGCAACCTGCGCCTATGCACGAGAGGCTCTCCAAAAGGCGAGCGCTATCGCTGAATCAAGAGGCTTTCAGATCATCCACGGTATAGTAGACTCACTCTGGCTCAGGAAAGAGAACTCCTCAGAAGAGGAATACAATGACCTGTGCCATGAGATCGAAACTAAGCTCGACCTACCGATAAGTTTCGAAGGGATCTACAAATGGATAGTCTTCCTAGACTCTAGAATCGATCCCCGCGTACCTGTCCTGAACAGATACTACGGCGTACTCAGAGACGGAACAATGAAGGTCCGCGGAATCGACCTTAGACGCCACGACACAGCTGAGATAGTCTGCGACTGCCAAAGAGAAATCCTGACGTTTCTCTCACGAGCATCCAACACAATAGAATTTCGTGGACTCATTCCTCAAGCGCTCGGGATAACGAGAAGGTACATACATCTAATCAGAACTTACCAAGTTCCTGTTGAGAAACTCATACTTGAAAAGAGGCTGAGCAAGTCGCCCGAAGAATACAGAAGCCTCAACCATCAAGCAATCGCTGCTCAACAATTGCATAGAGAAGGAAGATATGTTCACGCAGGTCAGAACATTCGGTACATAGTAACCGCTGATGAGGCCTCAATCCAGAGTAATCGTGCTGTGCCTTCAGAGTTATTTGAAGAGTCGACCGGTTACGATCCAGAAGCGTATGTGAAACTCTTGATGACATCGTTCGTCAATCTATTCCTACCCGCAGGGTACAACATGTCACAAGTCAAACGACGGCTCCAAGCATAGATTCGCATAACTATCGGCATCAGTTTGCGAACGTTTCATCGACATTCGTCTCACGCTTCGACGAAGCAGTTCGATTCCGACGGCACATTCTCGTCTGTATGAATCATACAGACGTTTCCTTCCGAATCGCCTCAAGTACCAAACACATCGGCCTCGGTCGAGGTGGAAAATACGATGCGGACAAAACGAATCTCACTTTGCGTCCTCGCGTTGGCTCTAATGGCAATCTCGACAGTGCCAGCATTTGCTGACCCGCTCGCAAGCGGCGACGTAGCAGTAGGCGACAGATATGCCATAATTACGATTCGGGGCGAAGCACGGGCAAAGATCTCCGGCTCGTGGGTAGTGAGCCCCGCAAATCTACAGCTGGTAGCAGAGATCACATATGTCGGACAGCACAATGTCGTATTCAGGGTGCTCTCAGGGACAATTGAATTCAACGGCAGGGTCTACATTATAGCCGCGTCCGGATGGCGGGGGGACTACAACCGTGACACACATACTTGTGTCTACCAAGGCCATGCGATAGCACCAAACGGACAACGAGCATTCTTCATCATCTACGGCCGCGACACGCTCCCAGTTCAGCAGGGTACATTCATGCGCATGTGGAGCACCTTCCGAGACGAGGACAGAATACTTTGGAAGATCAACTTGGAGACGTACAGGTCCAAGATCAACTAGGCTCCGGGCTTCCTAGCTACATATTTCCCTCAGTTTCTTTCTGTATACTTCTGACCGTTGGACACGCATTTTGACGGGTCGATCACTCTACTGATCTGGAATCGGGCGGATCTAGTATCGCAGACCCGGCGTCGCCAGACAAGTCATTTAAGAGAAGCTTGTCGCGTGCATAAGTCTAAGAGGCTCCTATTCAGTGGATGATCAGATGTTTCTCATAGGTGAGGCATTAGTCGGCAAGGAACCGGAAATCGCGCACATCGACCTAGTAGTAGGAGACAAGAATGGGCCGGTCGGCCGTGCATTCGTGAGTGGCCTAACGAACCTGTCGGCCGGTCACACTCCGCTTCTTGCGGTGATTCGGCCGAATCTTCCACCTAAACCTCACACGTTGATTGTGCCTAAGGTGACTATCAAGGGGATGGAGGACGCAGGCCGCATCTTCGGACCAGCTCAATCGGCCGTCGCAAAAGCCGTCGCAGACGCGGTCGAAGAAGGAATGATTCCGAATGACAAGGTTGACGATTGGGTGATCATATGTAGTGTCTTCATCCACCCTGAGGCGCGCGACTATCGAAAGATATACCACTACAATTATGGCGCCACGAAACTCGCCCTAAGAAGGGCGTTCCTGAACTACCCAAGCCTAGAGAAAATCATGTACGAGAAGGATAGAGCGATGCACCCGATCATGGGTTTCAGAGTCCCTCGTCTCTGGAATCCCCCCTATCTCCAAGTTGCCCTCGATATGACTGACATCGAGAAAGCCAAGGAGATCATTCGACAGTTGCCTGCAAGTGACAGAATAATCCTTGAGGCTGGAACACCTCTCGTCAAGAAGTATGGCACAAGCATCGTTCACGAGCTACGATCCGAGACGAAAGACTCGTTCATAATAGCTGACCTCAAGACCCTTGATGTTGGGCAAGTGGAGGTTGACGTAGCCTTCGAGGAGACCGCTGACGCTGTTGTTGCTTCAGGCCTCGCATCGAGAGACACTGTCAACAAATTCATCTATGAAGCGAAGAGGCTAGGCATCTATTCCATCGTCGACATGATGGATGTCTCAGACCCACTACGGGCCCTGCAAGCCTACGAGCAGCCACCCGACGTTGTCATCATCCACAGAGGAATCGACGAGGAGAAGACCGGAGCCCCAAGATGGACCCTCATCGGAGAAATCAAGAAGGCGTTGAAGGATCGAAGATTCCTCGTTGCGGTCGCTGGGGGAATAGAGCCCAACAACCTGAAGAACGCGCTCGACGCGCAGGCTGACATTGTCGTCGTGGGACGATACATCACCCAATCCAGAGATGTCAACAGGGCTACGAGAGACTTCCTCGACCAGCTTGGCCCAGATATTGACCTCTTTAGAGTGCACGTCGAGTAGCATCAGGGGTATCGCACAGACGGCAAGCGTGACACCCTTTCGCAGCATGAGCATCGACAGTCGCAGCTGTCGCAGGTCAGAATACGAGTCATATACTAGATTTCGTCAAAGCGAACAGATCATATGGAAGTCTTGGATAGAGAGAGGAGGCACGTCAGAATGAAGGTCCAGAAAAGTGGTATGATCGTTGGGATCATGCAGAGCGAAGACCCAGTAAGAGTTCGTATCCAAGTGAGACTTGACGAGGAGAGTCTAGAACAACGCGTTAGGCCCTACCCGGCCTCCGAGCAGGAAAGGATAGCTCAGCAAATGACGGAGAATATTGCGAAGCAGCTTCGCACGGCAATCCCTGGAGCATTGGTAATGGGTCCAGGCTTCCCTGGCGTATCTGGGCCTCACATCGAAGAATGGCTCGTTCCCGCAGATCAGGCATCGAAATTATCGATCGGCAAGAGAGTCAGGGTCACGCTGGAGCTGCTTGAAGAGGACCAAATGTAATTCGCACATCACTTCTTGGCGACTCGCGAATCGCTTCATCAAGCTTCCGTCCTTCTGAATCCAAAGAAGCGATAAATAGGGCTAGACGGTACGTTCGCGCGCCCAGTGAGAACCGGTGAACAGTCGGATATTCTTCGTCACGGACATCCATGGATCAGAGAGATGCTTCAAGAAGTTCCTGAATTCGGGGAAGTTCTACAAGGCAAACACGATAATGCTTGCAGGTGACATCACGGGCAAGATGATTGTGCCGATTGTCAAGCAGGCTGACGGCACTTACCTGTCTTCCTACGCTGGGTCGGAACTCTGTCTGAAGTCAGAGATGGAGATCCAAGAACTGGAGAAATCCGTGCGGGACTCGGGTTTTTACCCATATCGAACAGAGGCGGATGAGATGTCCACGCTTGAGTTGGACAAGAAGAAGGTCGATCAGCTCTTCACGAAGCTCATGGTAGATACGGCGGAGAGATGGATCCTGATGGCTGAAGAGCGTCTGCGAGATTCCGGCATCAGATGCTTCATCTCGCCGGGAAATGATGACAGATGGGAGATCGATCTGGCACTGAAAAGGTCCGCGGTCATCATCAATCCGGAAGAGAGCGTCGTAGAGATAGATCAGCACCACGAGATGATAACTCTCGGGTTGACCAATCACACACCTTGGAGAAGTCCGCGCGAGTTCGATGAACCAGTGCTGGCGGAGAAAATTGACAAGATGGCCGCAGGCGTGAAGAACATGGGGAATTGCATCTTCAATCTTCACTGTCCCCCCTACGGAACGATCATTGATGTTGCTCCGAAGCTCGACAAGACACTCAAGCCGATCGTCTCGGGAGGGCAGATGGTCATGACACCCGCAGGAAGCACAGCGGTGCGCGACGCGATTAAGAAGTACCAACCACTAGTTGGTCTGCACGGTCACATACACGAGTCCAAGGGAGTTGCAGCGGTCGGTCGGACGAAATGCTTCAACCCAGGCAGCGAGTACGGAGAAGGCGTGCTTCGTGGACTGCTGCTGGACTTGTCAGAGAAGGGAATCAAGAGCTACCTCTTCACATCTGGCTAACCGGATCATTTTCCACCTTCTCGGAAAGTTTTAACGCTGCTCTCCGCTAAATTGCTCCTGAGTACCAACTCTTGACGGAAGAAAGGATCATTAGAATGCCCGCTGAGTGGGGAGGAGTCGTTCCAACGCGGGCTTTTCTCGAGGAAGGCAAGAAGATCGTGGAGACGGCGTCTAGATCCAATCTACCACTCCGGTTGATTGGAGGCGTAGCGATTCGCGTGCACAGCGAGAACCACGTAGACTTCGCAAGGAGGCTTAGCAGACTAGGGCCTGGAGAGCAGGAGTACACTGATCTAGACTTCATGTCATATGCGAAGTTCAGAAATGATGTTCGAAGATTCTTCGAGTCAGCTGGCTACCGCAAGAGAAGAACTACCCTCTCTTCTGCGGCGACGCAGCGCCAGATATACTTCCATCCGGACGGGTGGTTCTACGCCGACGTGTTCTTTGACAAGCTTCTGGCTGCAAACCATCCAATCGATTTCAGAGGCAGGCTGGAACTGGATTCGCCGACAATATCGTTGGCCGATCTTCTACTAGAGAAACTGCAGATCGTCTTTTTCAGTGAGAAGGATCTCAAGGATACGTTGCTTCTTCTGCGAGCTCACGGAGTCAGCGAGGCGCATGCTCCTCAGATGATCGATGCACGTTATATCGCCAGACTTCTATCTAGGGACTGGGGATTCTGGTACACGGTCACAACAAATCTGAAGGGCTTACGGAATGCTGTCGCGGGCATGTCTACCCTAGACGATGGCGAGAAGAGCGACATAGCATCGAAGACCGACAAACTCTTGGAAGTGATTGAGAATGAACCCAAGAGCTCGAGCTGGAAGATGCGCGCCATCATCGGCACGAAGAAAAGGTGGTACGAAAGTGTGGAGACCGCACAGACCGTCGGCGAGTTTGGAATCTGGAAGCTCTAGGGTATGGTCCCGGTCTAGTTTACAACTTCTTTGTCCGCTTCCGGAAGCTCATACCAAGGAACCTTCTCGCCCACTCTAGCTCTCATCTTCCAACGCATCGACTTGGGTGCTTCTTCTATCATGGCGAGTAGTTGCCGGACCCTATCTCTGATAACTTGCTGCTGCTCGCTGGTCAATGCATATCCGTCAAGAGCCGACAGCAGGTTTTGTGCGGTCTGTTTGAACGTCATGTAGATGCCCCAATCGTCTGAGGCAAGTCGTGCCAAGTACGCGCCGTTGATGACCCCAAGATCGTCCGTCATTCCGACGGTGTGATCCAGCAGGAGGCAGATGAGGTCCTTGTATTCGCGTTCCGTCATTTGCACAACTTGAAGTTTTGTGGCAACAATGTCAGCGGGCGACAGTGTATGAGAAACGATCTCAAGACGATCCTTGAAGTTGAACTTGTGGCACATCTCGAAAACGTCGAGAAAGATGTCGACGCGGCGCTCATGGTCCACGTCATTGAATATCAAGCGCTTGTCACCGTGCATGGCGTTGAATCTGTTCCTCGGGGTGTATCCAAGGTCCGTGAAGAGTGCTTTGATCTGCTTCGACTGTTTAGCGTGCCCTACCAAGTCGACATCGACATATTTGCGTGTCAAAGGATCGGTCTGCGCGCTCTTGCACAGGAAGCGAATGGCCATGCCGCCTAGAAGGCGCAACGCGACGCCGCGCTCTTCTGCCGCGCTCAGTATTCTCTTCGTCTCTTCATAGATGTCTTCAATCGGCATGGGAAGTCCTCAGAAGCGTTTCCGGTGCCAACGCTATGTCGATTTCCGCCGTGGTAGCCGCATACTGGACATTTTAGTTTTCCTGCGTTTGCTCCGAACCGCGCGTTTCGCCAAGTTCTGCAGCCTTCCCTTGGAACGTAGGATGATCGACTCAATCAGTTCTGTGCCAGACCTCGAGCATCTTCAACAAGTTCCTTGACGGTTCGAAGGAACTTGGCTGCAGGTACTCCGTCGACTATCCTGTGATCGAACGAAAGAGAGAGTGTCATGGTGGGCTTCGGCAAGACTTTGCCTTCGACCACTACAGGCCGCTCGGCAATTCTCCCCACTCCAAGTATGGCACATTGAGGGGGGTTGATGAGCGGTGTGAAGATGTCCACATCGAACATGCCAAGATTCGTTACTGTGAATGTTCCGCCCTTGACATCTTCTTCAGTCAGTGTACTACTCCTTGCCTTCTGAGTCAAGCTTGCAACCTCTGCGGCCAACTCACTAATAGATCTCTTATCCGCATCCTTGACGACTGGGACAAGGAGGCCATGGTCAGTAGCGACGGCGATGCCGACATTGATGCGCTCGAAGATCTTCACTTGATCGTCTTCGAAGGACGAGTTAATGGTCGGGTGGGCCTTCAAGGCCAAAGCAACTGCTTTCAGTATCACATCTGTAGGCGACAGTCCGATACCTCGAGAGCTGTATTGCCTCTGCAACTCCAGCAGGTCTGATGCAGAAGTTTCGGCTACGAGCGTTATTCTCGGAACCTGAGAACTGACCGTCATTCGTTCAGCTATTGTCTTCCTCACACCTGTTAGGGGGACGAGACTCATGCTCCCCTTATCTTGATCCACACGACTGGAGCGTGACTCAAGGAATCTAATGACATCAGCTTCAGTTATGCGTCCTTCTGCAGTCGAACTGTGGACCAGTGTCAGGTCAACCCCGCTCTCCCGAGCCAACTTCTTGGCCAGCGGAGACGCCGCGACCCTAGGCCCAACTTCAATCCTTTTCCCAAACTCCTTCGGTTCGGGCGGCAAGGCTTTCTCTCCTACTGGAGGCCCTACAAGGGTTATGTCGCGCATTTCGTCTCCTATGAAGGCGATGACTTCACCTATGGGGACGTTGGAGTTCTCACTTTGCAGTATCTTCAGCAATTTGCCTTGAGCCGGAGACTCGACATCGTATGTCAGCTTCTCGCCGACTATTTCAACGATGGGCTCTCCTTCGTTGACGATCTCGCCCTCTCTCTTGTACCATTTGACAATGGTCCCTTCTTGCATGGTCTCGGTAAACTTGGGCATGACTAGCTTGAACTGCAAATCCGCACCCTTCGTTCAGGTATCATGCAATCTCTCTGACTGCTCGGACTATTCTTTCCTCACTTGGAATCACGTACTGCTCCAAAGGGGGGGCAGCCGGGATAGGTACGTCGAGAGCCGAGATTCTCTTCATTGGTGAGTCAAGATAGTCGATGGCCTCTTCAGCCACTCTGGCAAGTACTTCTGCCCCCCAGCCATTGGTCTTCGTGTCCTCTTCCACAACGATTAGTCTCCCCGTTTTCTTCACGGAGGTCAGTAGTGTTTCAGTGTCAAGTGGTGCGATGGTTCTAGGGTCAATCACTTCAACCTCTATACCCTCTCTCGAGAGTTCTTCTGCGGCCGCCAAGGCCTTGTAGACCATCAGAAGTTTGGCGACTATCGTGATGTCGGTGCCTTCTCTGCGGATTCTGGCCTTTCCAAATGGCAGTAGGTAGTCGCCATCCGGAACAGGCCCGACAACTTGGAGCGCGGCTTTCTCAGACCTGTAACCTTTGCTGCCGTAAAGCAGTTTGTGCTCGAAGAAGAGTATCGGGCCATCGTCAGCCCTTATGGCCGCTTTCATCAACCCTTTGGCATCATATGGGGTCGAAGGAGTCACGAGTTTGAGCTCCGGTGTGTGGAGAAAGAAAGCCTCGGTGCTTTGGGCATGCTGCGCTCCTCTTCCAGTCGCTCCTGTAGGGATCCTCAGCACAATAGGCACCTTCACTTGACCGCCTGACATGTATCTGAGCTTGGCTGCTTGATTGACGACTTGATCCATTGCACAGAAGATGAAGTCCCCGTACTGAACCTCCGCTATTGGCTTCATCCCCATGACGGAGGCTCCAATAGCTGTTCCAACTATCGCAGATTCCGAGATCGGTGTATCCCTTATTCTCTCTGACCCAAACTCCTCGGATAGTCCCAAAGTGACCCCGAAGGGTCCGCCAAACCCGCCCTTCACACCGATGTCCTCCCCGATGAGAAACACACGATCGTCCCGATGCATCTCCTCCCTCAATGCTTCGCGTATGGCCTGTCCTATCGTGAGCTGTCTCTGACCAGACTCCTGAGGCTCATCAGCTTGAATTGGCGATGTAGGATAGGTGTCCTCAAGTGCCGATGAGGGTAAAGGCCAAGGACTGGCCTCAGCGAACGTGACCGCTTCGTCTACCTCGATCGCGGTTCTTCTCTCAATCTCTTGAGCCCTTTCAGATGTGAGTACTCCTTCTTCTATGAGCTTGGATTTGAATCGTGGAATTGGATCTTTGCTGAGCCACTTCTGAACTTCATCTTTTGGCCGATATGTTGCGGGGTCTCCCCTCGAGTGACCGCCGTGTCTATACGTAAGGCACTCTACAAGCGTCGGTCCCTCACCGCCTCTGGCTTCTTCAACTGCCTTCAGGGCTGCGTGGTGGACGGCTAACACGTCGTTGCCGTCAACTGTTACCCCTTCCATACCGTATGCCGTAGATCTGTCAGATATTCTCGGAACCTTGAAGCTCTTCGAGACGTGCGTCGAAGCGGCATAGAGATTGTTCTCGCAGACCAGAATCAATGGCAGATCCCACACCGCGGCCAAGTTTGCCCCCTCATGCCACATGCCATGGTTCACGGCGCCCTCTCCGAAGAACGCAGCAACGACTTGATCTGTCGCTCTCATCTTGAAGGACAAGGCGATTCCTGCGCCAATCGGTATGTTCGCACCAACTATAGCCAAGGCCGGAAGCATGCCCTTCGAGAAGTCACCAATGTGCATGGAACTTCCTTTGCCCTTGCAGCATCCGTCTCTTCTTCCATAGAGTTCGGCCATTAGTCGATTCATGTCACCGCCTTTGGCTATGTAGTGACCGTGCCCTCTGTGGGTACTGACGATGCAGTCGTTCTCTTGCAGAGCGGCGCAGACGCCGACGGCAACGGCCTCCTGTCCGGCGTAGAGATGTACAGTCCCCGGAATTGCGCCTTGAAGGAAGAGTCTGTACACCCTATTCTCGAACGATCTTATCTTGAGCATGGAATGGTACATGTCGATGAGTCTTTCATTGGGTATCGTGTGCGACAAGGTTGATTCTCCCAAGACTGACGCTCGGTTCCCTGCATATATCGGTTAGCGGACAGATGAGTCAACAAGAAACGTCGCTCCCACTTCCTTGCACCGTCCTTCGCTGCACTCGAAGCATCTATCGAGAACACCAAATTGCAGGATGGTCTCAGTCAATTCGAATCAAACGTGCCGACGCACACCACTGAAGACATGGAATTTCATTGTGCTGAAAATAGATATTAGCGAGGAGCTCAAGTCCAAGACGGGTGATGTGATCCATGCCTCTCTTTTCGATGTCAGAGATCCTCAGACAAGCCATGAAGAGTAAGTACGGCGTCGGCTATTTCGAGTCTTGGAATCTGGAATCCACTCGTGCGGTCATTAGTGCCGCAAATGAAGAGCGATCTCCGGTGATTATCGGATTCAATGGCACCATCATGGAGGAACGTGGACGAGATCTAGAGTACTTTGCGGCTATCGGTAGAGTTGCGGTCGAGGAAGCTCGGGTTCCAGTTGCTCTAATATTGAACGAGGCATCAAGCTTCGAGCAAATTGTTCAGGGGATTCGCTATGGTTTCTCGGCCGTGATGATAGATGGCTCGAATCTACCCTACGAAAGCAATGTTAGGCTGACCAGAAGCATTGTGGAGGTTGCCCACGCTGTCGATGTCTCCGTCGAAGGGCAGTTGGATGAGTTGCCTCATGCGAAATCAGGCCTCTTTTCGGAGAAGCTGACAGACAGTCAGATGACTGACCCATACAGGGCTCGTGATTATGTGAACGAGACAGACATCGACGCGTTATCCGTGTCTGTCGGCAATGTTCACGTGATGTATGCACAGCAAGCCCAGATAGACACCGACCGTATCAAGAAGATTGCTGAGGCGACGGGAGTTCCGCTAGTCATTCACGGAGCGACTAGCATTGGAGACGACTGTATCAAGAAAGCCATTGAGGCGGGCATCTGCAAGGTCAACGTAGGCACCGCGGTGAGGTCGGCTTTCACAGAGGGTATGAGAAGATCTGTCGGAGGCATATCTTACGTTGACCCAGAGGTGATCCTAGAATCCGGCGAGCTGCAACTGAAAGAATTCCTCAAGGCCAAGATGAAGGTATACGGCTCGTCCGGGAAAGTGCAAGCATGATCAGAGCCCACGGCCCGAGGCTCTAAAGGGGGGTCATGGATGCTTGTAACATGCGCTGGCATACTCGTCGCTGACATGTTTGCTGTTGACCTTCCGAAGGTGTCAGCTCCGGGAGAGCTAACCTTTGTTCCGAGAGGTATTGAGATGTATGTGGGGGGTCACTCCGCCAATGTCTCGATTAACCTCAGGAAGATAGGTCTGAGAGAGGGCGAGGTTAGCTGTGTGGGACCCGTTGGCCAAGACCTGTTTGGTGAGTTCATCGAGAACGTGCTGAGAAGCAACGGCGTCATCCCTCATCTTCAGAGAGTACCAGATGTTGGGACTTCAAAGGACCTAATACTTGTAGTGAAGGGAGAGGATCGACGATATCACGTCGACATTGGAGCTAACCTGTATCTTGCACCAGATCACGTCCGCTCAGTCTTGGCGGTCGAAAAACCCCAGATCCTGTACATCGGCGCGACTGGAATGTTGGGTACGTTTGACGAGAACCTCGCGGAGATTCTCCAGAGCGCAAGAAGCCATGGTTGCCTGACGTTTGTAGATCCAGTTGTTCCTTTCACCGGGAAATGGGATTCGCTATGCCGTGCTTCGAAATGGGTGGATGTATTTCATTGCAACAACGTTGAAGCAAGAAGCATGACGGGTCAGGAGGATCCGATGAAGGCGGCAGAGGTACTGGTCAAGGAAGGAATTGGACTCGTGATTATTACGATAGGCGAGCATGGGCTGCTCGCCCGGAGCGCAAAGGTCAGATTGGAGATGCCTGCTCTCAAAGTGTCGATCGTGGATCCCTCAGGCGCTGGTGATGCGTTTTGTGCAGGTATGATCTACGGCCTTGTCAAGAAGACGGGCTGCGAGCCGGAGGGTGCAGCCAAACTGCCACCTGAGATTCTACGTGATATCTTGCTTGAGGGCGTGGCAGCAGGCGCCGCTTGTGTGACTGGTGTGGGAGCAACCACAGCCGTGACTCGGGAGAATATGGATCGCCTGATTACAGAGCAAGCCTCACAGACACTGCGGAGGACAACGATAATCGCACAGTAATAGAGTAGGCTTGGCTCCACTTCAGCAAGACGAGTTCGGGGTAGTGCTCAAGATTTTGGGAATCAGATTAGCGTGAACATAAACACGGACTCGCCAGACCCCATTCGGTGCGTCGAACAGCGGAACCTTCCCCTGTTGAGCTCACGTGAGCTGCTCCAATCTCATACCGAGTATGTAAGCCACCTTTTCCACTTCGCTCGCCACGTCAGCGTGGACTAGCGCGAAGTGATGACAAACCCCGAATCGCGCCATTCGCTCAAAATACTCTCGTAAAGGAATCCTTGGTCTGAAGACCGTATGCTCGTAGTGAACCGGTAATGGATCCATGTCTACCGATTCCCCGCTGGCCAATCGCATCTCGTAGCCGGCCGGACCCCTGTAGAGGGTTAAGAGTGTCACAGGCCCGGGTTTGGTTATGAACTCTGGAATTACACCATGGTATGGAGCACCAGGAATGCCTTCGAAATTGATGTATTGGGTATTGCGGAGCCGCGGACGAGTGTTCGATTTCGCCATGGAGAAACCAGCTGAGCCGCCCTCGTGTCCTCCAAGAATGCAATTGTTCTCCTCGTCGAACGCCAAGTGTTCCCAGAAGTGAATGGGTT
>CAZLHM010000013.1:0-50195 GCA_964559555.1 uncultured Candidatus Bathyarchaeia archaeon | reverse complement strand
GCGCAACCTGTCTTGTCAACATCAGCTAACCCTTCGTGGCTTGTAACTTCACGGGCTTGCCCATCGTGGTCTTGATCAAGACCCGCCCTATGTTCTTGGCACCCCGTTCCAATCTTGTCTCAACCCGATTGAAGACAGCGAGCGCGTTTTCAGCAATCTTCTCGTCTGACATCTGTTCCGTTCCGATCCGGCACTGGACTACAGGTTGGTCTCGGACCCTTATTCGAATCAACTTCCTGTGACCCTTGATGATCTGATCGATGGAGGCATTGGGCGGAACCGGTGTTGGCATCTTGCCCCTCGGTCCCAAGATCGGCCCGATCGTTTTTCCGACAAGGGGCATTAGCGGTGCCTCAGCAATGAAGAAATCATATTCGGAGACGAGCTTCCTCGTAGCTTTCTTGTCCTTGCCTAGTGCGTCCAATTCCTCTCTTGCAACCACCAGGTCGGCTTTGCCGGCTCTTGCCCTCGTCGCCAAGTCGCCGCTTGCGATGACACAGACTTTCGTCTCCTTCTCGAGCGAATTCGGGAGCTCGATCGACTCGTTGAGCCTGTTCTCGGGTTTCTTCAGGTCAATCTCTCTCAGCTTGACAAGAAGCTCCACCGACTGGGTGAAACCTCGTTTGGTTTCGCCTTTTCTGAGCTCCGCCAAGGCTGTCAGAAGCTGATCCTTGGCGAGAGGCAATCATGTTACCCTTCTGGAATTTCCGCACGGTGATATTCAGGGGTTGATAAAAACGTTTGGAGAGCGCGCCTACTGCTGAAGCAGCTAGGATCTGCGGAATCTGAGACTGCCTCTTCCTAGATTCGACTCGCGGCCGAATCATGATCATCGGGCTCAGCTTTATAGTGGAGACTCAGTTCCATAGGACCTCCGTCCGGTTCAAGTGATGCTCGTTGACGGAAGTCAAGACCTTCAGAATCACAGGCGAGGTAAAGAAACCTCGTGCTATCATCCCCTTCGTAGTTGAGATCAGGGCCGTGAAGGATCGCGACGCCATAGAAAGAGTCTACGCTGATCTCGGAAGTAGACACAAGGCTAGGAGACTCGATATCAAACTCAAGAAGGTTGAAGAACTGAGGACGACCGCCCCGGAGATTGTTGAAAGTGGCAAGTGACGACGACAAGCTCGGCCAAGGGCTTGTGCGCCTGAGGATCTACGAGGGATCGGCAAGAGCACTTCAGGCAAGACTCGATATCGTCAATGCTGCGATGAACGAGTTCGCGGTCGCGTCTTCGACGCTTGAAGGAGTGAAGACGCAGAAGGACGACGCAGACGCCCTCATACCTGTTGGCGGTGGCTCGTTCGTTCGAGCCAAGCTCGCGGATGTTTCCAAGATCGTGATGGGCGTCGGAGCAGGAGTCGCGGTCGAGAAGACCATCGAGGATTCCATCAGCGAGATCAAGAACCGCCTAGCCGATTTGGATAAAGCAAGAGCCTCACTACAAGAACAGTTGGCTCAGGCGCTGATGAAGATTGAGGGAGAACGAGAGAAGCTCGGCGAGATAGTGAGGAAACATGGCGGCGAATCTCTGACAGTGATCTGACACGCGAAGGGGAGCGTGGCTCGCTCGGTCGAGGCGATCAACTATTGTTCGAGAGACTCAGATCAGGTTTAGGCTCAATAGTTGAGAAGATCTCGAAGACTGAACTCGGCGGAAAAGAACTCGACAAGTTCTTGCTAGACCTCAAGATCACACTCGCCGAGAACGATGTTGCTTATCCCGTCGCAGAGCGCATCTGCGATGCGATAAGACAAAAGACCGCTGACGTGCAGGTCTCACGCCTCAGCGACCGACGGCAACCTGTAGTGACGATCATCCGTGACGTGCTGTATGACGTGTTGAAGAAAAGCGGGGACTTTGGCTTCTTCCAAAAGATCGAAGCGAAGAAACGCGCACACGAGCCCGCAGTAATCGTCTTTGTTGGAATAAACGGAACAGGAAAGACGACAACAATCGCGAAGATAGCGCATCTTCTCCAACGACGAGGCTACACGGTAGTGATCGCCTGTGCCGACACATATCGGACCGGCTCCATTGAGCAGCTTGAAGAACACGCAAGACGCGTGGGCGTCAGGACGATAAAGCACACATATGGTGCTGACGCAGCTGCCGTGGCTTTCGATTCCATCAATCACGCGCGTGCGAATGGGATCAATGTCGTCCTCATCGACACAGCTGGTAGGATGCAGACGAAACGGAATCTGCTTGAAGAGATGAAGAAGATTGTCCGCGTTTCGTCTCCCGACTTCGTTATGCTTGTGGTCGACTCGTTGACCGGAAACGACGCAGTGGAGCAGGGGAGATCATTCAGTCAGTCCGTGAGAATAGACGGCATAACCCTCACGAAGCTCGATGCAGACGCAAAAGGGGGTAGCGCGATATCACTCGCAGCTGAAATCGGCAAGCCTGTAGTCTTCGCTGGCACCGGCCAAGCGTATGGGGACCTGATCTCCTTCGATCCGACAACAATCGTTGACAGAATAGTAGGTTGAGACAACCCGGAGAAAGTCTCGAGACGTTTCTGTCAATGACAGTTCTAGTGATTGCCTCCGAAAGAGACCGTGCAGGTCTTAACATTGCCTCTTGGCTCATTCGCGAGTACGGCTTTGACAAGTCAAAGGACCATGGGAATCCCCGAGTCCTGAGCAAAGACGATATCCTTCTGGCTCGGGTCGAGGGAGAATCGATTCATGTCGAATCCTTGGCCTCACTCGCGGAACCTTCTGCTGTCATCTTTGCTTCGAGACACACGAGCGAAAAGGGCGAGCCATGCCTGACCGTGCATTGCCCCGGCAATGCATCGAACGAAGCACTCTATGGAGGACAACCGCGCAGCCTGGCATTGGCTGAGCCCAACAGGATGCGAGCCGCGCTCATCTCATTGTCTGAGAGCCGCGAGGAACATGGATTTCACTACATCGTGTCTTTGGAGGCCACTCACCACGGGCCAACTGAACTTCCGGTCCCTTGCATGTTCGTTGAGATTGGAAGCTCGGCGAAAGAATGGGACAACCCTGTGGCAGGCAAAGCGGTCGCCCGTGCGATCTGGACAGCAGCCACTCGACCATCCGAGGGGATCCCTGCCGTTGGCTTTGGAGGTGGCCACTACTCCTGGAAGCACACAGAAGCAGTTGTCAAGGGCAAGTTTGCGATAGGACACATCCTCTCGAAATATTTCTTCCTTGACTACGATCCCACCATTGTGGAACTCGCGTTCAGAAAGACCGTTGGGGAGTGTTCGCAAGCAATCATAGACAAGAAGGGAGTGCGCGGATCGGAGCGAGGTATCTTGGTTGATTATCTCTCGAAGACAGGACGCGATGTGGAGATGATATGAGCGATGCTCGATCTTGCCGAAATCCCTTGCACAGCCCGAATCTGCATAACCGTCCACTCTAGTCAGGAAACAACCTTGGATACCTTAAATAGAGCTCCCCAGCATTAGGCCGCCTCGCACTTGCTAGAAAGTCGACCAGTACGTGGAGGAAGAGGGTTGTCTGTCAGTGGGTTCATCACGTCCGTGAGGAGGCTGCTTCACGTGACGACACGACCCACTCGAACCGAGCTGTGGCTCATGGTGAAGATCAGTTTTCTCGGAATTGCAGTAGTTGGTGGTTTGGGCTACGTGGTCCGAATGCTCTTCCTCTTCGTCGGATTGCTTCCCACGGGACCTTGAGGTAGCGTACGTTGTCAGATCAGAACCAACAGCAGAGGAAGAGCACAATCTTCGCTGTTAGGACAACCAGCGGACAAGAGAGGACGGTGACCGACTTGATCGCCTCGAAAGCCGGAATCAAGAAGGCCCCGGTGTTCAGCATACTCGCCCCTGAAGTGATCAAAGGCTACATATTCATTGAAGCTGCAGGAGCCCACTTTGTTGATGACGTCATCTCGGGTGTCCGTCATGCGCGGGCTCGAACTAAGGGAGTTGTATCGCCACAGGCGATAGAACGATTCATTGTCACGAAGCCGGTCATCGAGGACCTTGGTGTGGGAGACTCTGTGGAGGTTGTCGGAGGCCCGTTCAGGGGGCTAAGGGCGAGGATTACTTACGTCGACAAGGTCAAAGAGGAAGTGACGATCGAGCTACTTGAAGAGGGGTTTGCGACACTTCCGATCACCGTACATGCTGACTATGTCAAGCTCGTGATGCGGGGAGGTGGAGGAGCTGGGAGAGAAGAAGCAAGTTGAGGCTCTCCTGAGTGGTGGCGAGGCAACCGCAGGCCCACCCCTCGGACCAGCACTCGGACCGCTTGGAGTGAATGTGCTCCAGATCGTGAACCGAATCAATGAACTCACAAAGGCATACTCGGGCATGAAAGTCCCTGTGCGGGTAGTCGTAGATGTTGACACGAAGGATTTTGAAGTTGAAATCGGCACTCCGACAACGTCAGCTCTGATCGTCAAGGAGCTCGGCATCGAGAAGGGCTCGGGTAATCCGAAAGCGGAGAAAGCTGGCGATCTGACAATAGAACAGGTGGCAAGGATTGCCATGATGAAGCTGCCAGGAAGCTACGCGTTGGGAGCGACCGCGGCCGCAAGGGAAGTACTGGGATCTTGCGTGAGCATGGGCGTCACGGTTGATGGCAGAGACCCGAGAGAAGTGCAGAAAGAGATCTCTGAAGGCAAGTGGGACAAGCTATTCAAGTCGTAGACATGCTGGATACCTCTTAGGCACATTTCCCCTACTCTATTGCAAGCGATCTCGTAATAGCCATCAACTCAGGCCCAGCAGTCAAGTTGCCCACAACGGCACCTTTGGTGTTCGCGAGTAGACCTGCCTTCACGTAGGGGACGCCCCCATTGATCGTCCCCGTCTCTACAGGAACTTTCAGGGCGTCCTCGATCGTAGAGCGCTCGCGGTCAGTTATCGCTTGGTGAGTCAACACGCCTTTGTTGGTTGCGACCGCAAGAGACCCGACATAAGGAAGCCCGGCGATTGAACAGGTAGCAATTCCAACATTCAAGGTCTCCGCCACAACCTTGGCAAGTGATTCCGGAGCACTGGGGTGGATGATAGCTCCCTTGTCGTTCGCCAAGACGATGTTTCCGAGCGCCGTCCATCGCTCCTGAGCGACTTCAACTCTGACCTTGAGACTCTCTCGAATCGTGTCAAGCTCATGATCCCTGACTATGTGGGGAAGGACGATTCCATTTGAGTTGGCTGCGACCATGATACCAGCCAACGCGGATCCTGCGATGTTGGTCACGCACACTTGAACTTCTAAGCACTTCTGGAACCTGTCAACCTTCTTCCTGGGCAGACCCGGAGGAATGATAGCTGTCGCCTCGTTGGAATGACAGTATACTCCGATGTTGGGACTTCCGTACACATCTGCCCGTAGAATCGCCAACTAGGCGATCACCCACTCGATAGAAAACTCACCGTATCGCATTTATGGCTGTCCCAGCTCGCGGGGGAAGAAATCTCCAGAGCAGAACAAGCCTAGGCCGCGGTTACAGGGTAGACTATGACCTTGCCTTCCTTGTCCTTGGCCAGACGCACTTGGATTCTTCTAGGCGGCTTCTTGATGCCTCTGGTCCAAAGGGCCTCGTTCACTTCGTTGCTGATTTGCACATTGTCGGTTTTCATGTGGCGTTTTGCGAAATCGCGGAGCATCCTTGAGACTCTAGGTGTGCGTTTCCCTCTTGGCGAGATCCATGCTTTCCGAAATGGAATTGTGTAAACACGTTCCTCAACGATCTCTATCTCCTCTTCTTCTTCCTCTGCAGCTTCTTTCTCCTCGGGTTCCTCGCCAGCAGGCTCAGCCTCCTCTTCATCAGGCTCCTCGATATCTTCACTTTCCTCCGGAATCTCAGGAGCTGCTTCTTCTTTCTCGTCCTCGATTTGGTCTGTATCCTTTGGTTTCTCGCTCATGCAAGCGACCTCCTATGCCTTGAGACGACTCTCACGCCAGCTCTTCTTCTTCGGGTGACTCCTCACATGGCCTCGTGTCTTCGCAATAACCCATGTCGGCACGGACTTCCTCATTCGATGTCTCCTTGCCAGTCGCTTCTTCTTTGCTGCCGGCTTATGCGTCGCCAACTCACATCCTCCTGATCTTGATGTCTCTTCTTTGTGACTGGAGACGAACGAGCGCCTCCTTCAGCTGTGCATCTGAGATCGGCAGCTTCACCCTGCCAGACTGTGCAAGCTGGACCAGCTGGACCTCAAGCTGATCAGCGAAGTCCGGCCTCACCATCTTGATGTTCGTGAGCCTCTGCCTTGCCTCAGGGGTTAGGATCCTCTTGAGCAATGCTTGTTTCTGGATCTCGACCTGCTGTTGAACCTCGGCTCGCCTTTCTTCCTCAGCAGCCGCTCTCTGTAGTTCAGCAAGCCTTCTCCTCCTAAGTTGTTCGAGATCTTCCTCGCCGAGCCCATCTGCGCTCATTGCTTTGAGCCTTCTCCGGCGACGCTTCCCTTCAATATCTCAGCGGAGATCCGGTTGAGCAAGCTCACACCTTCTCCAGTGAGCTTCCTCCCCTTGGCACCTTCCTTTCCAACCAAACCTGCCTTCTCAAGCTGCTGAAGAGGCTCTCTGATTGCCGACCCTCCGCTGGCTCTGGTGTGTTCTATGCTTGTCCCTCTTCTCTTTCTGCCACCGTACTCAACTCGGAGTCTCTGGGTCCCGACCGGCGCGTGGATGTAGAGTTTTCTTAGGAGTGACGCACACCGGACGTACCACCAGTCCGGATCTTGGGGTGGGCGCTCCTTGTGCGCGCCTGTCTTGGATGTAAGGGACCATGATGGAGGAGCCACGTCCCCCACGTTCTCCTTGAGATGCTTCGCGAGCTTCTCAATGAGAGCGTTGGCCTCCACATCATGCGGGGTCGGCAATTGTAGTCTCTCCGATTTTGGAAACGGTCTTGCACTAGGGACTTCAGCCAAAATATAAGCTAAGCTACTAGCCGTGAGCCTCTGACTTCTCGTTTCTTTCTTTGTCTGTATACTGTGAATGTCCTTCCCCGCACGTCAACGATCTCCGAACACGTCTTGTCGGCTATTCTGCTAGCGATTTCTCTGACCTCTGTATCTTTCAAGGAGGGCTTGTGAACCTTGATCTTGATCATCTCGTTTGCTTCAAGCTGTCTGCCAATCTGATCTAGGACCCTGTCTGTGACGCCGTCTTTTCCGACCCAGACGGTTGGTTGCCTCGCTGCCGACTGAGTTCTCAGGGTGTGCATTCTCTTCTTCTTGAACATCTCTCCTTCACCACTGGATACTGTTTGTTCGAACCGCACTCCAAACAGGTAACAACAACCCGGGTTGCATCATCACTACGCATCCTAACCCTGCAGTTCAGACCCGGAACGAGAGCGATCGCACACTTCCTGCATATGAACTGCTTTCGATCATGCCCGAGCCTCACTCCAGACCTCATCCCTATCCTTATGGCTGACTCCACATACTTCTTGGAAAGATCCGCATCGAATCTCGCTGCCTTTCTTGCCAACCTCAAGAGTATGTCAATTCGTTCCCCGGCGATTCGACGAAGGGCGTCGCTCTTCTGGCGTCTCAATCGAGCTCAGCACTCGTATGAAAGCTTGGGTTGGAACAGCTGCGATGCTCCCACCTTCTATTTGTTGCGCATAAAGGATTTCTCCGGTTCGGTGATTCCAAAAGAAGTAGCGCGGGTGGGTGACATACCGTAAAGACGCTCGGAGAGACAGCAACACTCTTCTCTTCCTCAACTCGAACCGGAGCTAACGACCAAGTGATTGTCAGAAGTGAGTTCCAATGTTGACACTAGTTCTTGCAGAGTCCTCGATTGAGAGAATACCACCGGAACTCACTGGACACCCATCGGTGGTAGCACACGCTCGCAGGAAACAAAAGGAGCCTTGTTCAATCATCCTTGATCGAAGCTATCATCACTCAGCGATGATACAGCTCGAATGCTCGAAGACTTCGAAGACCATGTCAAAACGCGGAAGACCTGATATCACGTTCCACTTCCTGCTCGCTGGGCTTGGTTCTCCATTGAATCGAGAGGGCCTGCTGACAGTCCTCGTTCATACGATCGATGATCACGTGATCGAGATAGATGCCTCCACCAGAATTCCGAAGAACTATGACAGGTTCATCGGGTTGCTGGAGCAGCTCTATGATCAGAGGAGTGTGCCGCCCGGTGATCATCCGCTCATGCGAATTCGACGATCTACGATCTCAGGATTACTGGAAGAGCTAAAGCCTTCAATGACGATAGTGTTTAGCACGCTTGGCAAGCCATCAACCTTAGAAGATACATCCCCACTCATTGCCTCGACCGACAATCCATTGGTATTGATAGGCGGTTTCGCGCACTCTCACTTTGAGGAGTCTACCATAAAGCTTGCAGATTACGTATTCTCGATCGATAGAGATGCTCTTGACGCGTGGATTGTGGCAGGAAGGGTCATCTACGAATACGAGCGCTCAATTCGTTTACCTGAAAGACGCCTTCGGAGCCCGTAAGGTCGTGTAGTTTATAATGTATCGCGCGACTACTCGCGCGGTTCGAGGTGCAGACATTGTCCGATGACGCTGAGTTGAGGCGTCTGAAGTTGCGGAAGTTGCAGGAGATTCAGCGCCGCTTGCAGAAGCAAGAGAAGAAGCAGGCGACCGGTGAGAAGCAAGCGTCTCCGCGAGAAGTCCTCAAGACGATTCTTGTCGGAAGGGCATGGGAAGTACTCGACGCCGCTGAGAGACAATATCCTGCACCAACTCGTCTGCTGGAGAAAGAGCTTGGGAGATTGGCTCAATCTGGTCGGTTGAAAGGTCCTGTCGGCGCTGAACAGCTCTTGTGGTTGTTCAGGAGCCTCGGCATGAATGTGAGACTTGAGACTAAGATTCAGGTCTTGGAGAGCGGCGAACTGAAGTCCCTTGCAAGTAAGCTCAAAGGCGAATAGACTCTAGGCCTAGATTCCATCATCTTCCCTCCTGACGGCCCTCGTTGATTCACTCGTTCACGATATCGCGAATTCTTTGCTGAACCGTTTGCACCGTCGAGGCGGTATTGACCAAGTAGCAGTGTGCCAATCTGAAGAGCCTTCTGAAAAAGTGCTTTCTGACCTCTACCTTCTCGTCAGTCCTTGTGATTAGGTATGGGTTTAGAAACTGCTCGGGCTGCATGACCAGATATTGAACCGCTTCTTCAACATCGAGTCTTCGAGACAGCTTGGGGTCGTTCTTGTCCCGTTTAAGGAGAAGGACCTTCATGACACGTGTGGTGTCGACGAATTTCTCGGGTCCGGCTATCCATAGCGGATCTACCATGGCTCGGGAGTATTCGTGTGCGATGTACGGGTCGGCAGAGAGCGTATGGATTTCGTCATCACTCACTCCCTGCGACAGCAGCTTCTTCGCCTCCTCCTCGGAGAGCGGCTCAACGTTCTCAAGCTTGGAGCGGTCAAGGAGTGGACGGATCTCAGGGAATACTCGTGCTATGTTGGTGCGTATGTAGAACTTGCGCTCGCTTATGTCTGCGCTGGCCCTGCCTTTTTCTCCGCCGATGAAACGAACGTAGACCCAGTCGTCACTGTGCAGCCTCGCACCTTCCATGTTCAACAGTGCGTACGAATGAGTGCTCTTTCCAGTCCCTGTGGGTGCGATGAGCACGATCCCTTTCCCATTCACCTCGACGCAACTGCCGTGGATGCTATGTATGTCATGCTGGTCCTCGGCTATGTCACACGCGATGCCCAAGGCCCAACTCTTCACCTGGCCATAGTACTCAGTGTTGAATATCACCGCAGTCTTCGTCTCTGGGTTGTAGAACGCATGTGGCCTACCATCTTCGAACATGGGATCCAACACGACATAGAGTCTCCCATGGGACTTCACCTCGCGTGGCATAGAGAACCAGTTCTCTCGCCAGAAATCGTCTAGGTGTTCGCTGTTCGTGAACAGCTGCATGCAGAATCCGTCTATACTCGCCTTCCAGCCTAGACCTTGGTGACCAAGTATCCTCTCGGCATGGGCGACAAGTTGATTCCTTTCACTCTTTGACACTATGTTGTATTCGACCCGTCCTCTCGTCTTCGTCTTGTAGTTGTACCGACTACTCGCTTGCATGGTTGGCAACCGGCATTCGCATCGCGTCCGGACGTGATATCAACAGCTTCAAGGCTTAATATGGCAATGGGGAAGGTTAGCCCCTGCGGTCACCTCGTTGGATGTTTCGCAAATCGAGGCAGAGTATGAGACATTTGCAAAGGAAGTACTAAACGAGTACTATCAGAACTGGGCCGGACTGAAAGAAGAGCTGAACATCTCCCAGGTCTTCCTGAAGTACAATCACCTCTTCACCTCAGAAAACATGACAGCGGTCAAGAGAGTTCGGGAGGGGTCTTCTGGTGACACCCATAGGCGACTGAACCGTCTTTTGGGAAGCTTGGTTGACACCTACCTTGCACGGCAAGTGACTGAACTAACTGACAAGGCGGTCACACTCGAAACCAAGACTACCGTCGAGATAGATGGAAAACCTGTTCCGTATCGTTCGACTCTGCCGATGATCATGAACGAAGATGACAGGAAAAGACGGGCGAAGATGCATGCGGTCTCCGAGAAAGTGGTCGAAACCTTCAACCCCATCCTCGAGGAGAGAATGGCGAAACTCCACGAAACAGCTAGACAGCAGGGCTACTCCAACTATGCCGACCTCTATTCGGAACTGAAGAGCATCGATTACGAGACTTTCGCCAAGGAGATGAAACCATATCTCGCAAGCACAGACTCGCTCTACGTTGAACAGCTTGAAAGGGTCCTAGAGTCGATTAGAGTACAACTGAGCGAAGCCGAAAGGCATGATGTTCTGTACTTCTACCGGGGCAAGAGGTTTGATGCCCACTTCACGAAGGGTGGTGCGGTGACTGCTCTGAGGAACACGCTTGAAGGAATGGGACTGTCCCTGGAGAAGTATCCTAACATCTTCTTGGACCTCGAAGAACGATCTAAGAAGGATCCGCGGGCAGCCTGTTTCCCACTGGAGGTCCCCGAGAAGGTCGTCCTCGGCGCGATGCCGATAGGAGGACGATACGACTACGAAACAGTGCTCCACGAAGCCGGACACGCACTCCATGCCGCAAACACGCCGGCCGAGCTGCCCTTCGTTTTCCGCATCTCAGATGAGAAATCTCTCACAGAGACATACTCCTCCCTACTCGAGAACCTCACGCTGAACAAGCAGTGGTTGCGAAGAACGATTGGCCTGAGCAACCCAAGCGAGTTTCTCGACTTCGCATACTTCTCGAAGCTATACATTACTCGACTGTACACGTCGAAGCTCGACTACGAGCTCCGCCTACACCGCGAAGGCGTTACTGGGAAAAGCCGACTCTACAAGGAAATTCATGAACGAGCGGTTCGAGTCCCTTACAATCCGGTGAACTACCTAATCAGCGTGGACGACGGCTTCTACTGTGCTGAGTATCTCCGTTCTTGGATAGCGGAAGCGCAGCTTCGCAGGTATCTGGTCAGCAGGTTCGGTGATGAGTGGTTCATGAACCCAAGTTCGGGTACATTGTTGATAGAGTTTTGGAAAGAAGGAAGTCGCATAACAGTCGAGGAGATGGCTGAGAGACTCGGCCAGACACTCAGTCACGACTTCCTCTATCAGGAGATTAGGGAGCATTTCGAACAGCCATAGCGCATGCTACTTGATCTCGCAAAAGGCGGATATGCTCCAAGGGCTATTGCCTCTCTGAAGATGGGGTCCCTGTGTTGCACTCTTCGAAACGCGTTCAGTTGATCGAACCATCACCAATACGGAGGATAATTGACCTAGCCGAGTTGAGGCCAGACATAGTCGGACTTCACGCCGGCGAACCCGACTTCCCAACCCCAGATCGAATCATTCAAGCTGGAAGTCGAGCACTGCAGGAGGGCTACACACACTACACTCACGGCGCAGGTATACAGGAACTTCGCGAGGCAATCTCGAGCAAGCTTCTCGAAGAAAACGGCATTGAAGCGGATCCCAAGTCTGAGGTCACCGTAACCGCTGGTGGCTTTGCCGCGATATTCGCCATCATGCAGGCGATAATCGATCCGGGAGAAGAGGTACTCATCCTCGAACCCTCTTGGCCCTCATACGCAGGTTTCGTCAAACTCGCAGGGGGAACTCCCGTTCCGGTCCATCTTCACGGGCCGAAATTCCAGCCCGAGAGCAGGGATATTGAGAACCACATCACCAAGAAGTCAAAGATGATGGTCGTCAATTCCCCTAACAATCCCACAGGCTCTGTCTACTCAGAGAGTTGCCTTCTCGAAATCGCGAGCCTCGCAAAGGAGAACCAGATGCTCGTGCTGACAGATGAGGTATACGAGAAGATCGTGTTCGACGGACGCAAGCATTTCAGCATCGCTTCACGCACGGAATTCAGGGATTCTACCATTACCGTGAATTCATTCTCGAAGACCTACGCCATGACTGGCTGGCGCCTTGGTTATGTCGTTGCAGATGAAGCCATCACGAAAGACATCAGAAAGATACACGGCTACATGCTCTCGTGTCCCCCGGCCTCGGCGCAGAAAGCTGCTCTTGAAGCGCTTTGTGGACCGCAGGACTGCATCCATGAGATGAAGGAGGAATACCGCCGTAGGCGAGATCAGGTTGTTGCTGGATTGAATACCATCAATGGCTTTCACTGTGTGCCACCGATGGGAACCTTCTACGCCTTCCCAGATGTCAGCGAATTGAAGGCACCCTCAGCAACGATTGCAGACGAACTCTTGGAAGAAGCTAGAGTGGCGACCATCCCAGGTAGCGCGTTCGGCACAAACGGTGAGGGATACCTAAGGCTTTCATTTGCGGCTTCTCAAGAATCCATCCGAGAAGGACTCGACAGAATCAAGACATGGCGAGCAGAGCATAGTAGGAGATCCGCCTGACGGGTTGACCTCAGCTCCTTGGCTAAGTTGAGAAAACGGTCCATTTGTTGAAAGTCCCACCAGTCGTCTTGGCTGATCTTCTCCTCCACCGCGATCGTCTTCAGCAATGAAGAAAGTACCTTGTGGTGTCTTCTCTCGTCAGCTAGGATGGCTCTGAGAAGTGGCTTCATCCTAGGGTGTGTTAAATTTCGTGCTATCATCCGCGCTTGAACTAGCATCTGTTTTCCATTGACAACGTGTCGCTCTAGTGCCTTCCTCATCTCATGGTGCTCGACCTTAGAGACCGTGCCTCCAGAGACCAACTCGAGCAAGGTCGCTTACATGTGAGCATGCTTCGTTGAGTCCAGCTCAATCCGTTTGAATAGAACCTTTGGGATGCTATTCCTTGTCATGGCACCCATCATCCGAAGGCTTTTCGCGGTCTCTCTTTCGAAAACCATTTGCTTTTCGAACAGATGAATTGTGCTTGCACTCGCCACCTCGCAACACCTGGGCTTGACTCGACGTCAGCGAGAGCTCTGATAATCGTTTCCATGGGGGAGAACCTTCGAACTGAAGACCTCCTCGATGTGATCTCATCCTTCGTATGATGAAAGGTCGTAGAGATCGACCTAAAGAGAGGAAGAGGCGAGGTAGGGAGGAACTGTGTAGAGGGTCAGGCAATGACTAGTGTACTCGTGGTAGGCGACATCAACGCCGACATTATGGCACCAGTTCATGCATATCCTTCCAAAGGAGGCGAATCCATCTCGAGGAGATCTGAACTCCACGCCGGAGGTTCAGCGGCCAACACGGCGATCGTGTTAGCAAAATTTGGCATCGATGTGGCCCTGCTCGGTCGTGTTGGAACCGATCCGCTGGCTGATCTTGTGCTCACAGAACTGGATCGAGGGGGTGTTGACTTGACGATGATACAACGCGACCCTCACGTGTTGACCGGCACCATGTTCATACCTGTCACGCCTGACGGCGAACATACGATCTTCGGAGACCGTGGAGCGAACGTTAACCTCGATCAACCCTCCCTCCCTGACCTGGATGGTCTAGACGTTCGATGGATGCACATCTCAGGCTATACGCTCCTCGAAGACCCCCAGCGCAAGACAGTGCTTCAGGTTCTCAAAGATGCCGTTAGGAGAGACGTTCGAGTAAGCTTGGATGTCGGATTGTGGGCGGCTTACAAGGCGCGTGATGAGATCCGACGACTCCTACGCCAGGTAGATGTGCTCTTCCCGAACTTGGAGGAAGCTCGCGTGATCAGTGGTAGAACCGGAATCGAAGAGGTCATCGAATCACTTCTGGTTGAGGGTGTCGACATAGTCGTCCTAAAGCTTGGCGCAGATGGATGCGTTGTTGCTGACCGAACCAAGAGTTCTCGAGTATCATCATTCAACATTGACGTAGTGGATACAACTGGCGCAGGGGACAGCTTCGACGCCGGATTCATCTTGGGCCGGTTGTGGCAACTGGGACCCCGGGAATCAGCACTCCTCGCAAACGCGCTTGGCGGACTAGCTTGCGCCCACCTCGGAGCAGGAGAACATCTACCTGCTCCGAAAGAGACACGCGAGCTGCTTCGACGGTCTCTAGTTGACCCAAGCTGGAGGAACTGGGAGAGAGAACTTGGGTCAGTGCTGAAGGTCCTTGACCGAGCTACACGCCAAACCAAGCCAGAGCCATAACCACCATGATTGTTACATGGCAAGATCTACAAGCTAAGCTAAAATGGAGGAGCCGTTGGATTGGACTGCCCAACTTCTCATCGCACCGCAGGGAAGGGTGTCAAATGGAGGCTGAATGGAGAAAGAGATTAGAAAGCCATCGCCTGAGATCCCTAGAGGAGCTCTTCGGCGTCGACAAGCCTATCATAGGCATGGTGCATCTGTGGCCGCTTCCAGGCGCACCAGGGTACTCCAACTACGGAATTGATCACATCATCGAGAGAGCTCTACGAGATGCCACGGCTCTTGTTGAAGGCGGCGTGGATGGGTTGATTGTCGAGAACATGTGGGATCTCCCTTACTTCGTAGGGGCGGATATTCCTGCAGAAGAGATGACTGCCCAAGCCGTTGCTGCACGCAAGGTTGTGGAGGGAGTAGACATCCCGGTAGGCATCAATGTTGTTCACAACGGTGGCGTCGTAACGCTCGCGATCGCGGTCGCAGCAGGCGCACGCTTTATCCGCGTCTGTCTGCTCACAGGAGTGAGGGTCTGGGACACCGGAGAATTCGATCACGGTTGTGCTGCTCGTCTTCTACGCAAGAGGAAGGAACTCGGTGCTGAGCACGTCAAGATCATAGCCGACGTTGACAAGAAACACTCTGTGGCATTTCCAGGCATAGATCTTGCCACGCACATCGAGTGGACAGAGTTCTACATGACAGATGCCGTCATAGTCTCAGGGAAGATGACTGGCAGTGCGCCCGAATTAGACAAGGTCAGACAGGCAAAAGAGTTGGCGCACTGCCCAGTCGTCGTAGGCAGCGGTGCAACCGAAGACACCATCGCTGAGTTCCTGAGATATGCGGACGGAGCCATCGTTGGTACTGACTTCAAGGCCGGCGGAATAGCTCAGAACCCAGTCGACGTGGATCGCGTGAAGAGACTCATGCAGAGGGTTCGGAGACTGCGCACCACGTCCTAGGAAGTGAAGCTTAAGCTTCCACGAATGTGCTGAGGCTTGCGTTGCGGGAACACACAATTGCTGATGATAGGTGGATGAGTCCTCGCAGGCGCGCAATCGTCATCGGCTTGGACTCGGCCGCTTTCGATGTCCTGAAACCTTGGATGGATCGAGGGTATCTCCCAACGATTTCCCGCCTCGTTCGCAACGGTGCCAGCGGGAAGCTGACGAGCACCTTGCCCCCTCACACCGCACCTGCGTGGTCCTCTTTCATGACAGGGAAGAACCCCGGCAAGCATGGCATATTCGGACTAATGACGATGTCCAAACACCACGAGCGTCTACAGCTTGTCTCCTCGACGGACAGGAAGGCTCAGGATCTGTGGGAAATCCTGAGCGACAACGGAAGGAAGGTCGTTCTCGTAAATGTACCACTCACCTACCCCGTGAGGCGCGTGAATGGTGTCCTCGTATCGGGCTTCATGACGCCTCCATCTGCACCTGACTATGGGTATCCGGAATCCGTGATAGAAGAACTGCGAGTCAAGTGTGGTGACTTCAAGCCCAACGTTGATAGAAGCACGTTCAGTGAGAAGGATCCTGAAGCGTCGGTTCTGAACGCGATTGAGCAGGGTCTTAACCCTCTTGCCAGAACAGTGTCGTATCTTCTATCGAGTCACGAATGGGACTTCTTCATGTTCGTGATTCAAGGGACAGATGAGATCCAACATAGGCTCTGGCATCTCATGGATCCAAACCATCCGCGATACAGTCGAGACGAGGCTTCAAGGTATGAGCGGACGATCCTCCGGTACTATCAACGTGTTGACGAGGTACTATCGGAAACGCTGTCGAAAATAGATCGGGAGACGATTATCGTACTCGTGTCCGATCACGGCACTCGCCCTGTCGACAAGTGGATCAGCATCAACATGATTCTCTGGAAGAACCGCTTGCTATTCTTCAAGAGAGACCCCGTAACCCAGCTCAAGCTCTTGCTGTTCAGAATAGGTGTTACTCCCATCAACCTCTATCGTCTAGTGCTAAGCTTTCAATTAGACCAACTGAGAAGATCCATAAAGAAAGAGGAGACTCGCAGCATTCTCAGACCGTTCCTGATCTCTCTTAGAGACGTCGACTGGTCCCGCACCAAGGTCTACTCTCTAGGCGGTTGGGGGCAGGTCTACGTGAATGCGGAAGCCGTTCCGTCGAGTGAGTACGAAGAGATACGGCAGAAGGCCATACACACTCTTCTAGACAGCACTGATCCAGCTACCGGCGAACATTTCTTTGCTTCCGATGGGATCTATCTGTCTGAACAGATCTATCATGGACCTCTACTAGACAAGGGGCCGGACATTCTCGCGCTGACAACGCCCCCATACCAAGGTTACCCAGACTACGAGTTCGGATTCAACAAGACTGTCGTGAGCGCTAGGGGCATCAGCGGTACACATGCCATGGATGGTATTCTAGTAATAGCCGGCCCGGAAATCAAGAAGCATATCTCACTGACGAAAACTTCGATAATGGATATTGCACCCACAATCCTCTACCTAATGGGTACCGACATCCCAGAAGACATGGACGGCGTCGTAGTAGCAGCCGCGATCGAAGACAGCTATCTGTCTTCAAGGCCGCCCAAGTACAAAACCGGCATGGTAACTGAGAAACAGGCCGCACATGAATACACGATCGACGAGCAGGAACGTCTGAAGCGGATGCTGAAGGACCTTGGCTATCTGTAGCTACGTCTTCACGAATACTGGTGTCTGTGACACGATCAAGGTTGACGGGTTCGCAACGGTCTGACTGTATCCTGAGAGATACGTGATCGTGAAGTTGGCACAGGTTTCTCCCAGAAGGGAGAGGTCTATGGTGGCAGTGTAGTTTCCGGTCGGATCGCCGTCGAAGCTGGGCTGCCAGATTACGTATACGTTTGAAGACTCACTCGTGAATTTGGCTGCCATAACTCTGCTGGTGATCTTAGTCACACCGGCTGGAGTGTAGCCTATCAGCTTCTCCACAGTCAGCCGGTAGGCGAAGAATGACTGCTTGAGAGTATAGTCTCTCTTCGTGAGACCACCTAGGTCAGCGTACTGAGTATTTCCGTCAAAGGCGTCTGGTGTTCCGTTGTCGCGTAGCGGGAACCAGAATATCTTCTCGACCCCGATCGACATAAGATAGGCGTAACGTTTCACTACCTCGGCGGCTTGGTATGCTTCAGAGTACGTCGCGTTCCGAGTAACTACCCCTCCGATCTCGCTGGTCACAATCCATATAGGCTTACCGGTCATCGATGACGCTTGCTGCACAGTCTCGTTGGCGCTCCTCCAGAACCCTCGATACAATGACAGGAACTGAACGTCATAGAATTGTGTCGCACCAGCATTCACCAGCTCTTGGAGATACGAGAGCCCGGTGGTATCGCTTGATGCGGCTCCTATCATCACCAGGAGGGTGGCTGTGGGGTCAGCTGCCTTGGTTGCATTGTAAGCTGTCTCTAGGAGCAAAGCAAACTCAGCCGCCGGACCCACAATGCTACTGCTCTTGCTGTTGTGCCAGAACTTGACCGGACTGTTGGGAGGATCCTCGATCTGCCAGTACTTGACTACCGGTGAGCCGACTGCATCGTTGTATCCATCCCCGTCATATCTCTCCACTGCTTTCTTTACGAAGGCATAATATTCATCGAGTGTTCGCAGCTTACCATAGAGGTTGCACCAAGTCTGGTTCTGCGATGGCAAAATGCAGAACGGCGTGGAGTCTATCTCAAGTATTTGTCTGATTCCGGCTTGATAGTATTTCGTCACGGCGTCGTCGAGGTAGTGGTTCCTTTTCTCGAACTTCTTCCATGATAGGAGTCCTTTCTTCCATTGAGCGCCGACTTCCTTCACATATTTGATCTTGAGGTTGTCTTCAGAGATCCTACCCGCATCCTCAGCCGCTTGAGATATCCCGAAAGGGCTAAATTCTGATGCTTCGGGAACGGGGAACGCAGATGGGGCTATTATCAGAAGAAGTAGCGTCAAGAGTAGACCCGCTTTCAGTGCAAGCACAGGTTCCTTCATGGTGCCGGCCAACCTCTGGGATCACTCCTATGTAGGCTGTAGGTACTTGACCTCGGTGTCTCCCTGCAGGAGAAATTGTGGTAACATCCACATATAAGTCAATCAATCCGAGATCGAAAGCATTGACACGTAGATCACCCTGTCAAACATCCATGACTTACTGAGTAGCCACGCGCAGATCAATTACCCGGGTCCGACTGGAGTTGTGGCCTGCGTAGATTGTGGAACGGAAAGCCAGACGGGTTACATACTCGCTTGACTTTGATAGTCAGGTGATCGATCAGAAACCAGCTCGCGGTAGAGAGCTTGATACCTCTCAGTAATGGACGGCCAGCTGAAATTCCGCGCCTTCTGTGACGCGTACTCAGCCATCGCATTCATCAGTCTCTCGTTCTGCAACACTCGCACGATCGCGTCTGCAAGCTCCTTCGGTTGTCCCGGAGGAACAAGGAGACCATTCTTCCCATCCTCGACCAGCGACTCCGGCCCAGGGATCTTGGACACAATAACAGGCTTGCCGGCGGCCATAGCTTCTAACACAACGATGCCGAACGCCTCTCTCCTTGACCTAATGCTGGGCAAGACGAAAACGGTCGACTCTTCAAGTGTCTTGACTAAGCGATCCTGTGGAATCCACCCCCTGAATCCAACATATCGATCAAGGCCAAGCCTCTTTGTTAGGGCCTTCAGCTGTCTACGTTGCGGCCCGTCACCGACAATTTCGAGCCTAGCTTCTGGAATCGCTCGCCTTACCGAGTCGAATGCAGCTATGAGATTCTCAATGCCTTTGTACTTTTGGAGCTTGCCAACGTAGAGCACAGTTCTCTTGCCAGAACCGGGATTCTCATCTTCGCTGTCGGCATGGCCGTTCTTCCTCTTGTGCATCGGGCCCGGGTTCCCAAGGAATTCCGCCCCGACCCCTGCAGGAATAATGACAAGCTTTTCCCGGCAATATGGCAACACGCTACTGGTTGCCGCATACGATGAACTTGTGCTCACAATCCTGTCAGCGAGCTTCGGTACAAGCACCTTCATCAGGAAGGAATAGGCACGATTCGCCATGACGCCAATGAAACCATGACCCAGAGTCTCGGCATCATAGTGATAGGTGAGAACGACTGGCTTTCGCTTCAGATGACCAACAAGCAGTGCCAGTTCAGTCAAAGTCGGTACCATCCCGTGGACGTGTAGAATATCGTACTTCTCTTTCATCAGCCGGAAAATGACTCGGGTCAGAAGCGGCGTTTCCAAAAAGAAGTGCCTCTCAGGATATCTGATGACATCTATCCCATCCATCTTCTCGCGGTAGGTTGCCGGAGGCTTCCCACGACTTCCTGTGATCACCCTAACGATGTGTGCTCTGGCCACAAGCGCCTTGCATAGCTGGTACACAAATGTCTCCACACCTCCGCGGCTGGGTACAAAACAGCTGCAGATGTGGCAGACTCTCATGGTCTACATCTCGGCGTTGGGGGTCCGCTAGATCGACACAAGTTCGAGTCGGGCAGAGAGGGAACGTGCATAAAAAACCTCCGTTCTGTCATAGGGGATTTGTCAGTGACGTATCAGATCGGCAAGCTAAAGTCCTCTTGCACACTTCCATTCTCGTTCTACGCGACAGCCCAAGGATCGTGATTCCCGCGGCAATCGCGAAGCCCACGAGTAGACCTATGATGAAGTTGTTTACGCGCGATGACGAGTAGGTTTCCTCAACACTCTTGGCAGCGGCTACCTGAAAACCGGCTTCAGTTAGTAGTCGAAACGACGTTGGAAATGCCCCTCTAGCCCTCGCTTCTGTGGCCTGAGCTAGCTTGGCTCGTGCTGCCACCGCAAGCGCGGCTCCAATCGGAGTTTCGCCGTTCCCGAGCCCCTCCAAAGTTGCTTGAAGAAATCTTGTCCGTTCTTCGAACAGTCGGTCCAAGACAGCTTGAGCCTGCTCCAGTTTCCCAATTGCAGATTCGAAGCGCAGACCATCATAATCGTGAAGACCCAGCTCGACGCTCTGGGTCGCGTTTTCGAACAGACTTCGTGCTACTGGATCTCGTACTCCTAGGAGAGTTAACCCGCCGATCTCAACCAGCTGCTCCTTGTCAATCGCAAGGAGATAGTCGGCGTGCGCTCTGTGAATCAGATCCTTGTCAAACTGGGTGAATTCAAGGGAGTAGCCACAGGATGACATCACGGATGGCTGAACGGCACAGGATTCTCTTGCCGGACTGTTAGGCAAGCCGAGCATGCTGCCGGTCGCCTGGATCACGCTGCGAGTGACTCCCCTGCCCCAGTCCAAGAGATGTCGCTCGTTCGAGGACACCAAGGCTAACTCCTGAAACATGTATACGGGAGAATCGCGTGGCTCGCCATCAGGATCGAGGAGACCTTGTTGCCCCACCCTTCCCTGATATGTGTCAATTAGCCTTGATCCCGATCTGAGTGCGAGCACGAAAACCACAATCTGCGAATTAGTCTGGTCAGAGTATGTGTATGAGCTGGATCGAAGACGTGAGTAAATCTGTCTCGCATCATAGAGACCCACGACCAGTCCTCTCTGACCGAACCCTATCCGTCGTGTTTCGTGAATCAAGCTGTTTTCTACGTAACGACCGACCTCCGCGCTTGCGTCCAATTGTACGAAGTTTACCTCAACGTGGAACTGGGCGTAAGGAACTAGTTCACGAAGGCTCTCTCGTACGCGATCAACATCCAAGAACCTTGCGTAGCTGGACTCGTAGATGCGATGAGTATCATCAACGAAGAAGATCCTGACATCGTAGTCTGTCGAAAGAGATGGAAGCCTTGAGTAGTCACTGATCAACACATTTCGAATGACCTCTGAGACATGGTCGGCAGCGTATTCTCCGATTGTGCGATTGTTAAGGAACCTATACTCCGAGAGGAAGTGCTGTATCGGCACGTGTGGGTTCTTCCTTAGAGTATAGTCACGGGACGCTAATCTCGATCCGGCTGAGAGATCAAGGAAGTAGAGCCGCCCAACGCTCCAAGCGATCGTCCAGTCTATGACTGGAAAGAAGTAGGTTAGGTTGTGATATGTGGAAGCCTGAAAGCTCGCATCTCTCTCCTGATAGATCGCTTCGTAGAAGTGGTCATGCTCAGAAATCCCTGTGACGTTCGCTAACAGAATCGTGTAGCGTGAATCGGCGACTCCTATATCACTTCCCTTGCTGAGCAGCCAGTTCTGAAGATCTCCGACCGAGATGGTTGCGTATAATGCAGGGTCAATGTCGGAAAAGAACTGTTGGAGATACGCAGGGGCCCCTTTCACAATCATTCTCGACTGAATGTAAGTTCGCAGATCTCGCTCAATGCTCTCGCTGCAGTAGAGTAGTGAATATGCAATTTCAAAGCTGACACCGTGGCTGAGGGAAGTGTCTTGCAGAATTGGGTTGATACTTGTTGGTAAATACTGCGTAAGAGCATCTGCTCTGATTGAGCTATTGCTGAACCCCAGAAGCCTCAGGTCAATGGTGAGTTGGTGTTTGACTGGTTGAATCAAGGAATCAGGGGCGGAGACAAGATCGCCAGCTTGCAGGGATGGAACTGAAGAAGACGTCAACACGACGAGCAGATAGATCGCTACGAGTTTATGTCTGAGCATGGCTAACTCGACCGGACTCTGTGAATGTATGGGTTTAAGTTTGACTGGCTGAGTATCGACGCCGTCCCAGGTGTGTGCTGGCCACTGATCCACCCGAGCAACGTTCCTGTGCACGCGAAGCCGTTTTACACGAAAAACCGACTCAGACGCGCGAATGACTTGAAACGCAGACGCTAGCTTGATCGGAGCTTTGCCAAATGGAATCTGTGAAAGGGAGGCGAGTGGTCGTCATAGGGCTGGACGGAGCGACCTTTGACGTTATCACGCCCTTGTTGAGGGACGGCTACCTTCCAAATGTCGCTCGCCTGATTGAGAGAGGCGCCCACGGTCCACTGATTAGCACGATCCCACCAGTCACAGGCGCGGCGTGGTCTTCTTTCATGACTGGGAAGAACCCGGGAAGGCATGGTGTATACGGACTCATGAGGCTTCAGTCGAATTCCTACGAGGTAACCCCGATCAGCTCAGCGGATAGGAAGAGTAGGGACCTATGGGAGATAGCAGGCGAGCAAGGAAAGAGGGTCATCGTGCTCAATGTGCCGATAACCTATCCGGTTCGCGCGGTGAACGGAGTTCTAATATCTGGATTCATGACGCCATCTCGAGCGGAAGACTACGCCCACCCGAAGACGATCCTATCGCAGATAGAGAAGCAGGTTGGGGAGTATCGAATCTCGTTCGAGGACAACCGCAGGAAGGCGGAGCGAAGTCTTTGGTCGTCAAGTAGGTACGAAGACGCATTCTTAGAGGATACCGTCAAGACCACTCGAGTTCACGCGGAGACTCTCTTCCACCTAATGGATCGAGAAGAATGGGATTTCTTGATGATCGTCTTTCAGGGAACTGATGGATTGCAGCATATCTTCTGGAGGGATATGGACCCCAACCATCCAAAGCATGATCCTGAAAGACCGAGCAAGTACAGAAACGTCGTCAGAGAATTCTATCAGCTCATGGATGAAATAATTGGGCAGGTAGTAACCAAGCTGCAACGGGAGAGTACGATCTTCCTAGTTTCCGACCATGGGTTCACCCCTTTCTCCAAGTTTGTGAGCCTAAACGTCTTCCTTATGCAACATGGTTACTTGAAGCTGAAGCGTGAACCGAAGATCCTCGCCAAGCGTCTAATGTTCCGCTTGGGAATAACACCGCTCAGTCTCTTCAGACTCCTCAACAGACTTCACCTCGGCAAGTTCAGGCAGAGTCTCAGAAAGGAAGATGTCAGAAGGAGAATTCGAGGATGGTTCATCTCGCTCAGGGATGTCGATTGGTCCAAGTCTGTAGCCTACTCGATGGGAGGGTGGGGGCAAATCTACCTCAACCTAGGAGGAAGAGAACCTCAGGGAATCGTTGGCGAGGATTCCAAATCACTGACTGACAAGATTATTAGAGGACTTCTTGCCCTCAAGGATCCTTCATCAGGAAGGCAAGTCTTTGCGTCCGGGCGCATTTACCGTAAGGAAGACATCTATGACGGGCCTCTAGTCTCATTGGCTCCTGAGATCGTCGCCATTCCTGATCCTCCGTACAAGACATTTCCAGACTACGAATTCGGATCGAACAGACTGATCACAGAGGCATTGGGGTGGAGTGGAACACATGCAATGAACGGCATCTTCGTGGCCTCTGGTCCAAGAGTGATCAAGACCTCCGTAGAACCTAAGATAATTGATGTGGCGCCAACCATACTCTATCTTCTCGGCCTGCCTGTTCCAGGGGACATGGATGGGCGTGTACTGACAGAAATCATCTCACAGCAAATGCTGACCAAGGAACCCGTGAGAATTGAGCATGTCACACATGCCCCGGTTCAGGAAGAGTATGCTATGAGCTCAACTGACGAGGAGGACCTAAGGAAGACCCTAAAGGCGCTCGGATATCTATGAAGCCACCAGACAGCGAGAGCGCACGAGTGCGCAATTTCTCGTTTCGGAAGTTGCACTGGCTGTACGCTGTTCTGTTCTTCACGATTCTTTCAATCCTTATCTACAGAATTCCCTTGTTGCAGAATGATCCTCACTATCTTGAGGTATCGAGGGATCTTCGTGTTCCCATCTATCTTGACAATCTAGTTGCGAAATACTATCCGATGTGGAACGGTCCGTTAAGTACAACGAACTTCGTAGCATCGTTTCAGATGCCTGTGATCACGGTCCTTGGCTTTGCCAAGCTCTTCGCTTGGCCTCCTATGACAGCGGTCGAGGTCATCATGATCATAGGGACGGCTCTCACTGGATTCTTCGGATACTTCGCGACATACAGCATACTATCCAAAACCTACGGATTCTCAAAATCCCTATTCTTTGCGTCCCTGCTTTCAGGGGCATTTTTCGTGATCAATCCGCAATGGGCTGCTGACCCAAGACATTACGGCAGAAAGATTGCTGACGCCTTCGTTCCTCTCGTGTTCGTGCTATTTTGGCTTGGATTGAGGGACAAAAGGCTCTCGTACGTTCTAGGCGGAACCTGTGCGATGATGCTCGCCTCCGGAGGGCCTCGAAATGTATTCACAGGCGCCTTCCTCATTGTCTTTCTCGCGCTCTACGCGTTCGTAACGGAAGTTGTGAGCAAGAAGCCAAGTTGGAGAGAGACGGTGAAGTGCTTTCTGACGCACCTCAAGTACGTAATTGTTGCAAGCATCTTCTACGTGCTTTTCACGGCCTACCGTTTGTTCCCGCTGGGAACCCGCATCTTCTCAGCTGGGTTTCCTAAACCTTATCTGATCACGGTGGAATCGGCCCAAGCAGCTACTCAGAATGCTACACTCTTGAATGCTCTGAGGTTTGACATTTACCCCAGACATCACCCGTACCTAAATCCGCCGTCATTCATGCCCAGCCCTCAGTTTCTGATGATTCTAGGACTCGTTGTTTTTTTTGCCGCTCTTGCAGTCGTGTTCATCGGTCCGCTGAATCGGGACACAGTTCTATTGCTGATAAGTCTTGCATTTTGGACTCTCTTCTCGACAGGCGTCAATCCATTTGGATTTCCGTTCGTATCTGATCTCTATTACTGGCTAATACTAGACGCCCCGTTACATCAGTATTACTTCTGGGCTTTTAGGAAACCAATTCAATTCTGGATTCTGCCAACAATGTTCGCTGGCATTCTCTTGGGCTTCTTGTCTGTGAAGATCTTCAACCGTATCACGAACTTGAGAGTCCCCAGAAGAGATAGACTCCTGAGTGCTGCAATGTTGATCCTGTTGATCTCCGCGATTCTATTGCCATCGTGGCCCATGTTTACAGGTAACTTTGGCGGCGTCCTTCAGCCTGTTCGAGTCCCCGAGGAGTACTTCTCAATAAACGAGTGGCTGAGAAATCAGGCGGGGGACTTCAAGGTTCTCTGGATGCCAATCTATAGGGCTGCGAACGTGAGCTGGATACAGGAACAGGTGCCAGGTCTGGGTGATGCCCTCTACCTGAAGAGTTTCGAGATGATCTCTTCCTCTCGAGAAACGTTCGGGGTTTGGATCACGTCAAGCAAGGGCAGACCGGTCGAATCCTATTTGATGTTCTTGCTAAGCATGGACTATGGTTACCCCTTCGATGTAATGCAGTCCAATCGTACGGTCAGGCTGGGTAGCCTATTGGCGCACCTCAATGTGCGATACTTGGTCCTTAGCACGGAGATTCCGCCTCTCATGGCGAGTCACAAGGTTCGGGACGTATTGGAATCCCAGTTCGATCTGAGACTTGTTCACCAAGAAGGAGGATTCAACGTCTATGAGAACAACGAGTTCAATCCACATGTCCACGCGACGTCAAGCGCTGTCTTAGTCGAGGGGGGAAAGGAAACGTTCACCGCCCTGAGCAATCTCGAGGATTTCGATGCAAGCACCACATCACTGTTCTTTCTAGACCAACAGCTGGGCTGGGACGAATCTCTCTTCCCACTTTCAGACATGGTGATTCTCCACGATTGGAGGAATCTTCTGCCTCTGGTCGCTCCGCACGACGTCGTGTCGCTGACGAGATACACCGTCTACGAGGATTATCATCTGCACTGGGGCAAGGCTGAGACCTCGGACATACGATATGGACGCTGGACCCCCGTTCTGGCGAGTCAGGGCATTCCTAACTGGGACTTTGACTACGGTCTCGGGCTAGTTTTCACAGACAGACCGGATAACAGCTTGTCCTTTCGAGTCAAGATCGATAGAGATGATGAGTACATCGCACTTCTGAGATACCTGCCAAGTAGGGCTGGCGGACAGTTCCGAGTTCTCATGGACGGACTTGAGATATCAACTACACAGACCAAGTCGGACGCAGCGAGGTTTGCGCTTCTCGAACTTAAGCTAGAGCGAGTCACAGCAGGCGAACACACAATCACGATTCAGAACGTCATGGGCTTCAACGCTTTCAACTATCTGATGCTCGTGTCAACACAAGAACTCGCGTCCTATCGCAACGAGATTGTGAAGAAAGTCGAAAACAAGAATATGGTCTTCTTGGAACTGCCCGGGCTCGATTTTCAACGGGTGAACGTGACACTCACCAATGCGTACGGCGGGAGGGCTATGAATGGTGAGGCGTTGCAGTATGCGAGAAACGGTGTAGCCTCTACTTTCTTGGAGACTATCAGGCCCAAGAAATACGTGATTGCGATCGGCACTCCAACTCGGGAACTTGGGACACTAATGGTTCAGATAGCCAACTACAGTCTCAGAGTTGAGATCAATGGCACCAGCAGGTTTGTCTACACACCACCGATCTATCTTGAGGAGAAACGGTACGCGTTAATGATCTGCCAAATGTCAGGAACACCTGTAGTCGATGGAGTATTCATCTACGAAGCGGAGAATCAACTGACTGTGAACGAGCTACTCAAGAGGGATGTGTCGACGACAATCTTGAGCTTCGAGGAGTTGGACCCCACAAGCTACTCCGTCGAGGCTGTCGCCAAGACACCGTTTTGGCTTCTCTTGGCAGAGTCCTACGACCCTAATTGGGTTGCGTACGTGGACGGTCATCCCATATCGTCTGTGCTCTCCTATCAGAGCATTAATGGCTTCCCGATCAATAGGACTGGCAAGCTGCAGATCAGAATTGAGTTCGTGCTCCAGAGCTTCTTTTACTATGGGTCAGTGATTGTGGTCGCGGCTTTGGTGGTTGCCTCGATCTTGATTGTGAGAGGTCTACGCAAACGCGAGAGTGCAGAAACAGGCAAATTCATCGATGATCACGTGCAAATGCGTCCGTTCTTGAGGTGGGGCTGATAAATGGTTCATGCGATCGAGACCCAAGGGTTGACGAAGATCTACGGGAACAAAGTCGCTGTCGCGGATTCGAACCTTCACGTAGACGATCGGGAGATTTTTGGCCTACTCGGACCCAATGGTGCTGGAAAAACGACGACTGCAAAGATGCTCGCGACGCTGCTGCGTCCTACCTCAGGCAGAGCTTGGGTGGGCGGCTTTGACATCGTTAAGGAGCGAGGCAAGATTAGGAAGATAATGGGATATTTGCCGCAGCAGCTAACATCCGATGACACCCTTACCGGCTACGAGAACCTTCTCTTCTATGCGAAGCTGTACGGCTTGTCGAGAGAGCTTAGAGAGAAGCGAATCGGGGAAGCACTGGGTCTCGTTGGGCTGCGAGACTCGTCTAGGCAGATGGTTGGGACATATTCGGGGGGTATGAAACGCCGCCTTGAGTTGGCCTCAGTCCTAGTCAGCAGGCCGAGAATACTCTTCCTTGACGAGCCCACGTTGGGCTTGGATCCTAGATCACGAAGACTCGTGTGGGATTTTCTCAAAGATCTGCGCGACAGCTTCGAGACGACGATCTTTCTCACTACGAACTACATGGACGAGGCTGACAAGTTGTGTGACAGGGTTGCCATCATAGATCTTGGGAAGATTGTAGTTGATGGCCCTCCGGCAAGACTGAAGGAATCTGTTGGTGGCGACGTCATAGCGTTGAAGATGAATGGCACGCAAACGAATGCTCAGGAAGCCTTGAAGTCGCATCCCTACGTGAAGCATGTTGAATTTGCCAACGACTCGGCAAGACTAATCATTGAGGGAAAGAGCGGCGAGAACACGATCCCTCTGGTCTTGGCTGACCTGAGAGCGAAGGGCGTTGAGGTAGTCTCAGTGACTCTACACAAACCCAGCCTCGATGACGTCTTCACGAGATATACGGGCAAAAGGTTTGTCAGGGAGGTTGCCATGGGGGGACCGAGAAGGATGAAGCAGAGAGCAAGAATGCTGAGAGCTGTGAGACAATGAATATGCTAGGCCAGACGTTAGTTGTGTGTGAGAAAGAAGTACGGAGTATGATGCACAATCCCTCCGAACGACTCTTTCGCTTGATAAAGCCGATGCTTTGGTTGCTGCTGTTTGGCAGCGTAATCAAGATGCCTGGGATGACTTCCGGCGTTGACTATAAACAGTTCATGCTTCCTGGTATTCTCATACATACGGTCTTGGTTACGGCCATCGGCCACGGGATAACTCTCAAGTGGGAGGCAGATGTGGGCATACTCAGCAGGATGCTGGTTGCGCCCATACGGAGAACATCAATTGTACTTGGGAAGGCCCTCTCCTCAGTGGCGAAAACGTACATGGAGGTGGGAGTATTTCTTGTGCTGGCTTGGATACTTGGTATCCAGTTCCACTGCGACGTATTCACGCTTTCTTTCACTGCAGCCGTTGTCGCGATCTTCGTTATCGGAATATCCAGCCTAGGCATGGCATTGGCAATTCTGTTGAGAACAAGGGAAGCCTACACGGGAGTCGTCGGACTCGTGGCGACGCCTTCCCTTTTTGCAAGCAATAGTCTCTACAGCCTCAATCAGATGCCCCAATGGTTGCGAACAATAGCCAGCGTCAATCCTGTAACGTATGCTGTTGATAGCATAAGAAGAATCCTCACCTACGGTTCCTTTGAAGCGACTCCGATTCTGACAGATCTATTGGTGACTGTTCTCTTCTCTGCTGCGATTCTCGCGTGCACTGTGGTGGTCTTTCGAAGAATCGGGCAGTAGCAGGCTGATACTAGACATGACCGTAAGCAGCAAGGTACTAGTGATCGGACTCGACGGGGCAACCCTTGACCTGCTTGGTCCGTGGATGAGGGATGGACTTCTTCCTTGCCTCTCAACGTTCCAGACGGATGGTATGACGACAACCCTCGAGAGCGTTGTTCCACCTCAAACAGCTTCGGGATGGTCATCTCTAATTACCGGAAAGAACCCAGGCAGGCATGGGATATTTGGATTCGTAAAACGAGACCCGAAGAGCTACGATCTGCTTCCGATAAGCGCAAGCGACAGGAAGTCTCTGGATCTCTGGGAGATACTAAACAGCTTTGGCAAGAAGGTGGGTGTTCTAGGCGTTCCTGTGACGTACCCAGTGAGAAAGGTAGACGGTTTCTTAATCTCGGGTCTACTTACACCATACGGTGTGAGCGACTACTACTACCCAGAGGGCCTGATAGATGAACTCGTCGCAAACGTAGGCTCCTTCAACCCGCCATACACTGTCTTCGGCGGAAAGGAAGATGTCTTCCTAGAGAAATTGTACGACTCAACTGAGAACCACGCCGAAGTCACGAAGTATCTGATGCAGAAGAAAGAATGGAACTTCTTCATGACGGTCTTCTACGGCACAGACAAAGTGCAACACACATTTTGGCAATACTTGGATCCGAACAACCCAAGATGCGATCCCAAGAAGAGGGAGAAGTACAAGGACGCGATATTGCGCTATTACCAAAGACTCGACGAAATAGTCAGCGACATCATCAGGTTAACTGATGACGAGACAACTACCTTCATAGTTTCCGACCATGGAGCAGAGCCACTGTTCAAGTGGGTGCATCCTAACGTGTTCTTGACAAAAGAGGGTTTGCTGAAGATACGCCGCGGCATCGTAGAACAGACGCGATATCTCCTGTTCCGTATGGGCCTGACTCCCTCGAATGCCCTGAAACTCGTGCTGGCCATGAATGCACTTCATTTCAGGAAGAGACTGGGGAAGAAGAGAACGCGCAGACTGATGGTGACCCTATTCACTTCGTTGAAGGATGTGGACTGGACGAAGTCCAAGGCCTACTCGATCGGCGGTTGGGGCAGAATATTCATCAATCTCAAAGGTCGTGATCCGGAGGGCATCGTCGAACCCGGCAAACAATACGAGACTGTCCGGTCGGATATCATTCGGCGTCTTGAAAGCTTGGTCGATCCCAAGACTGGGGAGAAGCTCTGTACTCAGAGCCAGATCTTCAAGAAAGAAGACATCTACAACGGACCATACATCGAAGAAGCGCCCGACATCGTGTTCCAGCTTCGTCCGGGCTATCTCAGCTTTCCAGGCTACGAATTCGGATCGAACTCGCTTGTGTCAGACCTGCGAGGATGGAGCGCAGGCCACGCCATGAATGGTATACTGATGATGAAAGGCAGGAACGTGAAGAAAGGCGCACAAGTCGCAGACGCCAAGATGATCGATGTAGCGCCGACGGTCTTGGCAATGATGGGTCTGCCTCTTCCTGCGGACATGGATGGCCGAGTGCTAACCGAAGCACTGTCTCCGGAGTTCCTCGAATCTCACAAGATACGCAAAGCCGACTATAGCACTCAACTTGGGACAGAGTATGCATACACAGAGGAACAGACCGAACAACTCAAGCAGGCGCTGAAAGCACTCGGGTACCTCTAGACAACCCGAACCTTGATCAATTGAATCTTCGATTCATGGGTGGCTCTCTTGGCCACAGATGACGTGTGAGCTCGTCGAGTTGGAGTTGGAAATCAGCTCTGGGTGTCAAGGAGCTCGGTTAGTACTCTACCGTCGAAATGACTCGGAATGGGAACACCGAGGATCTGTAGTATGGTCGGTGCAATGTCATAGACAGTCAGTTCGGAGAGTCTCTGTCCTCGTCTGATGTTGTTGCCTCTCACGAACAGTATGCCTTTTGTTGAATGATCTCCCTCCCTAGACTTGATTTCCGTGAAGCATTGGTCCGAGTAATCGTAGCCGCCAGCAATGCTGTATCCTTCATTCTCCTCGAAGAGTACGTCAGGGGCATTGTCCAACGAACCCGAATAGACCTCGGAATTCTTGTATACCCGGCCTACTGGCTTGAGACCAGTCCGTGGATCGACGGCTTTCTGAATCTCAGTAATGATCTTGTCCACAACTTCGCTGTAGCGAGGACCTCTTTCAACAGCACCCGCCGGCTCCCTGCCTTTGATATTGAGGAAAACGGCACCTCCGGCGTTGCCTAGGTAATATGCTTCAGTCGCGGGCCAGTCAACATCGCTCGAAAGGTAGTCTTGACTCGGAGCGACCCTTAACACTCTCTCGGCTAGTCTGGATCTCTTGATTCTCCACACGAGTCCTCTTAACCCGAGACTGACCAGAAGTTTCTGAAAAACCTCAGCTTGGATCCCAAAGCTCCCTAGCAGCGGTTTCCCCTTCAATCGCATCAGGCCTATGCTGTGCAACCAATTGTTGATTCGGAAAGAACTGTGGACCTTTCTGAACCCGTGATCTGAGCAGACAACGAGAACCTCACTCGGGCCCAGCGTTTCCTTGCAGTGAAGGATCAACTCGTCAAACCTTCGCAGGTATGGCAAGAGAGATTGAGGGTCTCTGACATAGTGTTGTAGCACGTCTAGCGCCCTAAAGACTACACCAACCAGACGGTATTCCTCGTCGGACCTCAGATCCTTGAAGATCTTGATGCTCGCGTCGGTGACTCGATCTATTTTGGGAAGGCTCTTCTTGATGTCCTTCGAGAGTTCAATCTCATCTTCGCTGAAGTCCACATCGAAGTCCGGGTATCTTGCCAAGATCTCTTCTCTGAGTTCAGGAGGATACGTGAAGCTGGACCTCTTTGAGGGGGTACCAAGTCCAGCAATGAGGATCCCTCTGATTGGTTCGGGTGGATAGATGAATGGAATGCCGACCCATGCAGACTTAAGGCCATTCTCTGAAAGCAGTCGCCACAGCGGAGGAGCCCTCATGTCATTCCTTGAGATAGGCCGCGGGGAGTAGGACTTCGCCCTTCTCTTGACGAATCCATATATTCCATGCTTGCCCGGGTTGACACCTGTAAGAATGGATGTCCAAGCCGTTGGGGAGACGTTTGGGATTGTTGTCTTCGTCTCAGACCAAGAACATTCTTCCATCAGAGCTGAGAATCCCGGTAGCTCTCCGGCCTTGCACCAATGCTCGACAAGGGGAAGACCAACTCCGTCGAGCCCTATTAGCGTCACTCTAGGAACTGACAAGTCATTCTCCTCCTATGTCGTCGGTTATCTTGCGCATGCGTCGCCTGCAATCGATTCGCGTCCGTACCCTCTGCTGTCGTATGAGTCTGTGTTGTTGCGTGCGATCGCGGACCTGCAATCGTGCGCGAGGTGGTAGTGGATGACCAAGATTTAAGATCTGCAGAAGACGGAGGAACGGCAACCAAGAGAATCCTAGGAGAGCATATGCTTGGGGACAAGGAACTGTCCTCTCGCATTATGTGTTCTCCTAGTTGTCTTGGGTTTCTCACTCCTCTCATTCCTTGCACAGCCGCAGGATAGAACAAGCACTAATGAACCGATTTGTCGCTCGGCTTGGTGTGCAATGAGAACTCGGAAGAGCTAGAAGCGATCTCGATACATGGAAATAGGCGGAGTTTGGAGAAAAGCGAGTGGTTGACGATGCCTGAGGAAGAGAGCATTTCTATTACGGTCAGAGTTCCAAGGACTCTCGGTCAGAAGATACATGAGAAGATGAAGAGGACGGGTTTCACTTCTCTGCAAGACTACCTAGTGTACATCCTCGAGCATTTTGCGCTCCAAGATGAAGAAAGCGACGTCTACACGAAGGAAGAAGAAGAGGAAATCAAGAGAAAACTCCGTGGCATGGGGTACCTGTGATCATCTGAACGCCGACAGACGCCAATCCAGAGGACTTCTTACCTTTCACATGTTGAGATCTGTATCCTGTCAGGACTATTCTTTAGGCCACGGTCTCTCGGCCGATGCAAGATATCCTCTTTGAAGTGCCTAGTCACACGTCCGAGCTGGGCCCTGTACAGTAACGCCAGAAATGCTGCTACGAAGAGAAATGCGGCGAACGCAACTTCAGCGGGGCGAGGCCTGTACGCGATGCTCCAGTCTGCGCACACCTCGTGAGGCCCTTCCATGAGAATCCTCGCTGTCCTATCGTTGCTGTCGAGATCTCCATGCCATCCTCTGAACACGTTTACGAAGCCGACCAGCCCGAGAAAACCTTCGGCCCGCCTTTCACGCCCCGCGGTGATGTTTGCGTAGGATCCCGCGTCGTACCAGCCCGTGCCGTCATTGTTGTTGACCTTGAGGAAGAACTGTTTCTTGTATGTCGCAGCGACTGTCATGTTCGTGCCGAAAGTGTACACTTGGCGCTCCGGAAGAGGTGACCCGTCATTCCAAGAAACAAACACGCCACGAGCTAACGGGGCAAGATCGATTCTTTCAGGAACCTCGATCAAATGCCAGCGCAGCCCACTGAGCCGAATCTCCAGACGACCCGCCTCATCAGTCACGTGATGCTCGAAACCGTCGATGACAACAGGGATCTGTATGTTGTTGACATTCAAGTGCAGGTATGTGGCAGTGGAGACAGTGATCATTATCCCGACGAGGCTATTCGGCTCATGGGTGTATAGCCAGCCCTCTTCCCCCGTGTGCCCATAGGAGGACTTGTACATTGCAAACACCGTAAGATTCATTGTAGTCTCGAAGGGTGGCGCAGATGCAGTTATGAGACACAGCCGCGATCCAGTTCCTATTAGCTCATCGACGCTGCTGGTCGCTATGAAATTCTCCTTGAACGGTGTATCACCTGTAGAGTTGTAGAGCCGTGCGGCGACAGACCACGTTGAAGGTTCTACAGAATACTGGCTCATCATTGGAAGGGAGTAGTTGACGTGCACACTGATCCGAAAAGTTGAGTTGACTAGGACCTCTCTCGGGTAGTCCATTCTACTGATGTAGAGATAGAACTCATTCGAAGAGCTCTGAGTCGCGGCGACAATATCGTGCGAACCAGCGAGGACAATGAAAAGGACTAACCAAGGCAGAATGACGCGGACCCAATGTGCAACGAGCAATCTGCGGATTTGCCCCCGAGCCTCCGTCATTGTTAACCTCAAGATGATCTATGGGTTCTCTGATTGAGTGGAAGCATTTCCTGCCTCAAGCTCACAAGAGCCACGTCTAGGGCAGTCGGTACGTCGAAGGCGTGCGTTGAGACAGATCAGCGCCAAGATCAACACGAAAGGAAGCGCCGGGAACCATAGGGATGGTGTTTCTGGAACTGGAAGAACACTCGCAGCGAGCACGACATGGACATCTGTAAGTCTGCTGCCTTCGGATACTAACAAAGGTAGCTCTACGCTCTGGTGCCCCTCACCTTTCTCCGTCCACGCCGAGAAAGTCACTTCGTACTCTCCTGAGTTCAAGTAGGCCTCGAAGAAACCATCGAGTGAGTGCGAAGTCTCGGCCGTGCCCGCAGTCGAGAATCTGATTTGAGCCCATGATATAGGTCGAACTTCGTCAAAGGAACTCTTGCCAACAACAACACCGCGAACCAGTCCTCTCTGATCAATCGATACCATCACGGAGGTCTCGCTAGAAAGAGAACTGCTGGGGACCTCTACTACGTTGCGCTGCTCCCACGGTCCGAGGTGATTAAATGCATAGGCACTGCCCGTCTTCCCATACGACGAGCCTCCTAATGTGTGGTAGGACTCGCCGAGCAATAGCCCGTCAACCGGAGGGAAGAAGCTTCTGGGTCGGTACCAGTTGACCGCATCCAACTCGACCGTCCACCGGCCCGCATAGTCTGGGAGGCCAGCCACACCGTATGATGGAAAACTTCGGCCGTTTGTTTCTACGTACGAGAGAAATCCGGCCAGCTTCCACCTGACCTCTGCAACCCCATTTGGAATCCAGTTGTCAGAGAAGGGCGCTGGAAATGCTCTCGATGTTGCCGACCCGGCCACCAGCTGACCCATCTCATCGAAGATTCTCACTCGCATTGACATGTTGAATGGATTCTGAACATACGATCCCTCTTTCCTAAACTTCACAACCAGTGTAAAATTCAATCCTAGGAAGACATCGAGTTTCATGTCGACGAATGATCCCATGCCGACAAACGCTTGAAAGCGCGTGCGCTGAACATAGCCATACGTGAAGATCCTAATATCGTAGAGGTCTGCTGGTAGCGCGACATTTGTCACTCCAAACTTGTCGCGGTATAAACCCGAATCCCACAGGAACCCAGAAGAGAGTACAAGGTTGCTGAGGTCCGCAGTTGCTTCAGCCCCAGATCTCGAGGGACCGGCAAACACGGCTGAATCTGGTCCGACTATTTCAAGAGCTGCGGAACCATCGAACGTTGGTTTCTCAATGGTTCCGGGAAAAGGAAAAGAACTCTGGAAGGAGTCTTGGTTCGGAACACCCCAGCTCTCACCATTCCAATACCTGACCAAACCCATCCTCGTCCCGTCCTGTCTGTAAGGCACGATTGAGATCTGAGCACCAGGCCAAACCCAGTTCCGATGCATCCTCGGAGAGCGGAAATCCCTGCTGAAGACGGTGATGCCAAGACCTCCCCCACGATACATGACTGTGCTCGAGAAAACGTGTAAGGGACCCACGGCTACCGACGCTTCTGGGATTGATGCTTGGATGTATCCGCGGACGTAGACGAATGTCGAATACGTTCCAACTGGTATTCCGTAATCTCGGATACCACGATAGCGGTACAATGAGTACTTCATCCCGGAAACGCCTCCCCCTCCCGGGAAGACGTAGCTGTTCGGACCGGCCATACCAAAACCGCACAACGATATAGTGCCGTCCCCGTCGGTAGGCCTCAAGTAGGTGAAGTTGAACGCGACCACCCTTCCGTCCGTGTCACGAGCTTCGGCGATGGCGTATCTTCCAGGATCCGGACCGCCAATCGAGGAGTCTACAACATTCGTCGCTACATCGCGAAAATGAACTGTGACATCCAAGGAAGCGCCCAATCTAAGAACCACAGGAACGACGACATCGCGAGGAGAGTCGTCGTCATCGATCACCAACTCATAGTCAACGAAGGCTCCCCGTACGTCGGTTTGTAGATACTGTGTTACCCAAGCGCGAAGGAAGTATTTCCCGGGTGTCAGGCCTCCTGTCCAAGTCGCGAAGACTTGGGGCACATGGCCGTCAAAGTCCGCTGGCGCTCCATAGAACCTAGGCGCTCCGAATTGCCAACGAAATCTGCTCGGAGTACTCCCCAACGCGCGCCTCGTGCTACTTGAGCTGAGAGTGTCTGGGTCCCCATCAATTGTTGGAAAACCTGTCGGATCGACCCACCAGATCTGAGCTGGTCCGACACCGTTGTACACTCCGAAGGGATCCTTCGGACTTACACGGGTGAAGGGATCGGATGCTGGCGAATAGTAGTTGACGGGGCCCTCCCACGGGAAGCTGACCCGCTTGGGCGTCGGAGGAGTGTCGAACGGTTTCGAAAACGTGATCCAAAGGGTGGCTCCCAACACGTAGCTCGAGTAAGGGGATACTGCTAGATCGACAGGAGAGAAGGCCTTGAGATGCATCTGCTCCCAAACTGGATCACCGAGACGATCCCAAGAGTTGTCGTCGAAGATCTCAATGAGAACTGGTCTTCTAGTTGGCCATAGGTGCTCGCTCAAGCCGTCGCTGCTCATCAGCTCGCCCGAAACCGTAGGGCCAGCTCGAAGCTGGAAGTCCAGTTGGACTAATTGACCTTCGCGAATAGCCACCTGTTCGGCTACCTTCTCTTCCGGGAAGCCTCCAGCGGAAGCGAAGATGTCGTAGATGCCCGGCGCAACGCCCTCAACTTCGTAATGTCCGCGAGCGGATGCGTTGAAGAACCCCCATGCCTCGACCGTGCGACCGGTTGGACTTCCAGTCAACGGATCCGTGGCTATTCCAACAGCACGGACTCTGCCTGGAAGCTGAATCGGACGGTTGTGAAGCCTCGGATTGAAGTCACCATATCGAATTGTCCCCGCGATCATGCTAGGATTGACTTCACCCTTCACCAAGAGCACCGGCCAATTCTCCGCAGGCATTCCCGTGAGAATGGAAACCACTTTCCCGGTTTCGAGAACCGTTGAGCCGGTGGGATAGACGGAGTTCACGAAGATCTTGAAGAAGTAGCGACCAGCTATCCACGGAGCCGTCATCTCATTCAGTCTGATGTAGTACCACTCTGAGAACTGGTTCGCAGGCGAGAAACTGATCTCACCGCGGATTACAATGGTCCACCAGAACGGTCCAAACGGATCCCGACCGTCATTCCTTCGGACCTGAATCAACTGATAGTCGTTCGTGATTGTCGTGACTATATTCGATGTATCACCCTTCTCCCAATCGACCGGCGATCCGAATTCAGGGGGTACATACAACACTACATTCTTGAATGTGAGATCCCGTTCGATGTCACTACAGCCTATCAATTTAGATCCCTTCTGGAAACCATCTGAGGCGAGCGTCTCCTCTGGGCACGTGAAGCTGATCGCTAGGATCAGGTCTCCCTTGCTTGGGTGATCGGCGGTGCTTGCCAGAATCGAAGAGAATGGGCTATAGACGCCTCCACGCAGTTGAGTTGGCTGAGGAGTCGGTTGGCCGTAAGACGTGAAGGGAGACTGATAACCAGGTGGGAATGCAGTGAAAGGGTCTCTCGTACCGCCAACGAGTGGGCTACTTGGATCCAAGGTTGCCAAGCCTCCCCCTGGCCACACGTATGCAGTGAGGCCGGGGACATGTCCAGGTAGATCGAAGTCGCCTAGGCGAAATGGCATTGACCTGGCCTGTCTTCCAAGAGTGTAGTGGGCGTAGGCTGGCAATGCGTTTTGACTGGCTAAGATGACCAAACAGGCGAGTAGAAGCACTGCCTTCTTGGCCATGGAATCATCCGCGTCCTCGTAGTCTATCGCCCACATTTAAGACCTCTAGAAAAGCGCGTAACGACAACCAAGAAAGAACGATCTTGACCGATGCACATGAGATCATTGTCCACTTGCGATGTTGAGATGAATCGGGATAGGCAATTCGCACGTGCGAGAAGATTCGAGTACATGCCTCAGACCTGCAATGTTGAGTGATCATGCAATTGAGAACGCGCAACTGATCTTAAGCTATAATACTCTAGCGGAAGTCTACATGAGAGATTCGCCAAATGTTCCGGTTCGACAAAGCATTAGCGGTCACTGCGCTAATGGTTGCTATGCTGCTCCCGGCGTTGGCGTACATTCCGTATGCATATACAGCTGACGAGCTGACGGCTCGGCCTTCCCAGCAGTTGCCAACGTGTCCCTCGATAAACGACCCTCAACACCCGGGTAGGCGTAGCACATGGCATGATAGTCCAATCTGCGTCTTCCTTCACCCGGGAAAGAGCGATCAGTACAAGCTAGGTTGGAGCCATACGCTCGACACTCTGTGGGGAACACAAGCCGGTGCCACATTCCCGGCACTCGGAGAAGCCACGACTCCGGGTCCAGGAACACCGGAGTCGAATGCTCAAACCCATCAGGTCTTCGACGACTATTTGGACTACGCCATTCTGGTTAGCGGATCCAAGAGTATCGGTGACCTACAGTTCGACATCCAAGTTCTGACTGCAATCAACTACATCGACATTCTTGTGCCTCCGGAATTCGAATGGCTCGCCTCGACGAAGGAGGAATCCGTATGGACCGACATCACGAACGATTATCAGTATATCAGCGTGAGTACGAGGAGTATTTACGACCTAATCGCTCCAAGATGGGTTCGGATCAGGATCGGCCATGGTTTCATCGAGAGTCTGACAATTCCCTCTGGGATCTATCACGTGCGACTCTTCAACCTTGGTGCACCGGAGATGGCAGGACTCTACCACATCAAGATCTGGGTCAATGAGCCTCTCTTGCCGCCTACGCTTCGTTATCATAGCATTGGGGCCGGCAACTACCCGTTCATTGTCGTGAAAGCTGAGCTTGATCCAGCGTGGATTGAAGTCGTTGTCCGCACTCAATCATATCGTGGACCACCATCCGGTCCTCTCGTATCTGGCAGAGTTCAGGCGCAAGGCGTCACGTCAACTGGACGATCGGTCGTCGCCGTCGGCTACTGGGGCCCCATGGAGTTCATTGGGAATACGCACGTGCCCCCTCGCGTCTCGGGAGGGCTTTACAGGATCTACGTCTTCGGGATCGCTGCTGGTACTTACACAATCACTGCCGAAGCATCTGGCTTCAACCCGACAACAACGGAGCCGTTAGCTCTACATACTGGGCAATCCTATCACACACTTGTAATTCTATCCAACTCGCCAACTGTCAGCGTGACGGTATGGTCGAAGCATGGTACAGGGCAGATTCCATGGCACAACCTCTGGCAGCTTCCATTCGGCACCAACAATCCCGCAGCTATGCCCGAGAACGATGTGATTGCCTGCCCTGTTCGCCCTGCCCAAGAATCGGCAGGAGTGCTGCCATGTTTCCCTCGGAGGGACATACTGATCGACCTCTACGACAGCTATGGAAACTTGATCGGGTTCTGGGCATCAGACTTCCTTGGACAGTGGGGCTTAGGATTTCCCAATCCATTCCTCATGCCTGGCCTTGCCACCAAAGGGATACCCCCGCCCAACTGGCTGGCAGGACTTCATGATGATGTCTCTGGAGGCATTGGTGGAACAATTCCAACGAGGGCAAGCTACCATGCTCTGCTCGTTGACAACTTCGACGCACTCTGGACAATAGGGGCAGAAAACCGTCGCCAATACCCCTCAACACAGTGGGACGGCCACGTGCCTTGGGATGTAGCTGATTACGTGGCAGGCATGCCAAACGGCCAGTATACGATAGAGGCGTTTGTTACTGGGTACGTAATGGATGAGGCAGACGCACACCAGCGAACATTCTCACTCGCTGGGTCGCGCTACGAGCTTCAGTTCGACCTCCGAAGAAGCAACTGGATCGAGACCGTGATGCATCTGCCGTCCAACGTTCTGGCCGGACCATACACAACTGTCACACTGACAGCCATAGATGTTGCGGCAGAAGAGAGAGCTTCGGTCGCCTTCTACGCCACTCCTGCGATGGCAGCAGACAGTGTTCTTGATGGATGTGACGTTTCGGGATTATTACCCGTCTGTTATCGTGGTGGCATCGTCATCGAAGGGTGGAACAACTTGTTTCCGAACCGGGGGAATGAGCAGGACGCCCGAGACTACGGTCTCAAGGACTACGGCCTCACCCCCGCCGCCTCGTCGCATACAGCGGACCGAGTCATCCTTGGTGGCAATCCCTACACGATCAGACTTAGCATGGCAGACATGGGAATACCATACGGGATTGACGCAGACGGCAACGGCGTGGCTGACACCAGAATCCCGGGCACTGGTTGGTACAATATTATCGGTGGTGACCCGCAGGTATCCGTGTTTCTCTGCAACAGCCCAGTACCGTTGAGCTTTGGCATCGTTAACGCTTGGCTCTGGATAAGCCTGCGGTCAGTGGACTTCGAAGTACCAGCCCATTCGCGGCCATGGATATTCCCAGGCTCTGAGATCTGGATGGAATTCACTGACGCAGTAAGCGGAGAAGTGATTGATGTGCTAGACCCGACGGTCTATGGTCTCCTGCAAGATCCGGGCATAGCAATACCAGGTTTTCCGATCACGGGAGCTCCACCAGGCTCGTTCGGTCTAACACCCTTCGACATCGACAACATTCAGGTTCCAGGCCAGCACGACCACTTGGCTGTCGAATACTACGGAACTGACTGGTGTTCACCCAACTCTGGCCTCGGAGGCGCAAATGCACTATGGTACGCCTTGCTTCCCTCGCACAGGTCGACACGTCTCCCTGCGGGAGAGTACATCTACAATGTGTACACGCACGGCTACGTGATGCGCAGAGCATTCCCAGTTCAGGTCCCGTTCGCGGGTTGGGCTGACATCGAGGCAGACCTGATCCAAGGCGGCCAGATACGAGTCACGATGGAGTTCAGACATGAGGGACGCGCGACAGCATTCAACGGCTTCATCCGCGTTGAGGTCTTCAACGCAGCCAACGAGCTCGTCGGAGCCTCAATCTACGGACAAGCAGAACCAAACATCTTCACTCGAGCAGATGGACCAGCGGGTGGCAGATACCTAGCCCACGCGCCGTTTGCTGACCATCTGCAACTGGCAGGACCTGCTCAGGCTGCTGGGCTTGGAATACCTTACGCTGACTTCCCCTCATCAAGCCGCCCACAGCGAGCCGCTGTCTCGTCCGCGCTATATGCACGCCCCACATTCACTTGGGCGAATTGGCCTGCAATGATTCTGAATGATGCGAACCGTGTGATCCTCCCCTCCAGATCCACAGAGTCTTTTGATGTGTTCGGCTTCTACTGGCATTATGGAACCCCCACACGAACTTGGGCCGGTGGTTGGCCCGCTGCCAGCGGAGCAAGGCAGTACGACTACGGGCTGAAAGGAACCGTGGACATACCTGGATGGTTTGGCAGTGGGGCTGGTCGCTACACCGTAAAGGTATGGGCGTTCGATCCTTGCGGACCTAACGCGGTTTTCGAAGATGTTGACGCTGTCTTCACCGATGACTGGCGTATGTATTCCATGAGTAGACAGCTGACCAACATCGAGGTCCCATGGGGAGGCGCCGTCGAAATCTTCGTCGAAATGGATGACATGGCGAGTCTTCGCGGAAGCGTGCGATGGTTTGACATGTATGGAAACCTGCGTCCGCTTCCATGGGCACGGGTCTTGGCGACCGACCCGGCACAGACCAGTCTCCCCGAAGGTTATCCCGCATACGCGAGCGGTGTTGGAGCGATCGGGGCAGGCATGACAGACCCTGCGGGCGCTTTCGTAATGTGGCTTCCGCCAGGTAGTCACGATGTCGTTGTTCGCACGACCGAGGCCCCACAGATATGGACCATCTCCTCTCCGACACTCAACGCGGAGTACACAGTCGCTGTCTCGCCGGGTTGGGTCATGTGGGTCGACACGAGCTTATTCCCGAGCGGCACTCCAATTCCAGAGATCCCGCCATTCCTGTTCCCGTTTGCTCTCATGGTAATGCTGGCAACTTCTGTGTGGCTGCTGAGGAAGAAGGCATCGTCACATGTCGCCAGCTAGTTCTGTAGCACTTGAATGGCGTACGCACGAAACAAGCGACTAGCGGGTTAATCTGCTACATTGTGTTGTCCCAAGAGATTTGGCACATGATGTTCTTCCGATATGTTCTACGAGAGAAGAGAGACATCTGGCATTCTCTGAAGCAGGATTCTACCGGAGTTTCTTCGTGCAAGCATACTCCAGTTGCACAGTTCGACAGTGTGCCATATGTCATAGTACATTTCAATCTCGTGCCGGTAATTCCTAAATAGCCCATTGCGTTCCCTTGCAGGTCTCTCTCACAACGCGGGATGCCTTCTTGGTTGAACCACTGATTCATTTTTCCGTTCCATTCACTGCCCTGAATCTGAGCGGCATATCTCAAAGAAGAGCCCTGCTTGCCTCCGTATTTGCGCTGCTTCCAGATCTCGACGTTCTTGCACACGTTCACCGATCGGAGAGCCACTCCGTACCGATATTGGCTGCAATTGCATTGCCAGCAATATTGCTGACTTGGGGGACGAAATACAGAGTCTACGCCCTGCTAGCGACAGGCGGGTTGCTATCACATGTGCTGCTTGACCTCTTTGCGGGTTACACGCCCGTCCTGTGGCCGCTCTATGACCAAGCGGTACGACTCACGATCTACTCAATGATCCGCTTCGGGAGCTCTCCGGCCATGAGGTTGAGTGCACAGATCCTGACCGAGCCCGTGAAGTTTGAGCCCCGCGTTTTGGATGCTTCGTTGCTGACTGGAGAGGGACTAGTCATCTCGGTCGTACTTGTTGCTCCTGTACTCCTCAGGAACCTCACAGACTCGTTCCACCATAGGTCGCAGCACTGAACCTCCTCTGGGTCTGTTGTCCTCACGAAATGCACGGGTTGGTTTCCAAGCTCGAATAGCATCAAGCCGCTCTTTCTTCGTGAGAGCGCAAGTAGTGTAGATGGAATTCTTGTCAGCCTTTCTTCGTTGAGTCTGAGTCCAACAAGGGCAGGAGATATCATTGGGACTATGCGCAAGAATCACTGTTCCGATGAATCCAATGGTCAGGTGAAGTCTTGGACTGAGAGTATCTTGCCGGAAGCCGCCGAGGCCTCGGCTGCCAGACATGCCCGCGTCGCAGCAAGGGATTCCTCTGGCGTGATGACGGTGGGCGGAGTCTTGTTGATGATGCAGTTGATGAAGTAGTCGAGCTCTTCGGCGAGTGCTCCGCCTCGTACGCCGGGCCGAATCTCTGGCCAGTATGTAGGATCCGGCGTGTACACGTCCTCGCGTGTAATGACTGACATGCTTGGATACGTTTCTTGGATATGTATGCCACCATCTGTGCCGATAATCTCCATGCGCTCGTCTGGGAAGAAGCCAGTCTTATCCGGCATGCACCATACGTTCTCGCAGACACCGATGGCACCGTTGTCGAAACGGTACATAGTCCAGCCGAGGTCCGGGTACTTGTGACCAAAGACGTTGAGCGTCTGCGAGTAGACTGACACGATCTGGGCTCCAGTGTACCAGAGCATAATATCCGTGTCATGTACGGCGTCCCCGATGATTGGGCCGATCTTAGGCAGTACCTGAGCACCAACCGAGACTGGAACGTTGCGCCGTGCATAGATTGAGACAATCTTGCCAATCTTGCCAGCTGCGATCTCGCGTTTCGCGGCGGCATAGCGCGGGTTGAACCGGACAATGTGACCTACCATGAAGTACTTGTCTGAGGCCCTTGCAGCCTGTACGATGGCTCGGCAGTCGGCTACTGTGGAGGCCATCGGTTTCTCTAGGAACACATGCTTGCCAGCCCTGATTGCGGCCAAGGTCGGAGCGGCATGCTGATCCCACATTGTCGTAATGCTCACCGCATCCAGATTCGGATCGGCCAGCATCTCATTGTAGTCGGTGTGAAGGTGCTTGACACTGAATTTCTTGCCCAAGTCGCGCAACCTTGACTCGGTGCGAGTACACAGTGAATACAACTCGACAGCGGGAAGCCCGGCCAAGGCATCCCCGTGATATTCTCCGAACCAGCCGAGTCCAATGACACCATATTTCACCTTACCCATTCGGTTCTATTCCTCCTTGAGATGACCTCTCTCACCTGCGCCTTAATGCGCTATCGGATGGCAAAAAGAACTTTCGCAACGATGGCGACCGCCATTGCTGCGAGGCAATGCCGTCTGAGACATACTTCTCCCTGTGTCACGCGAGGCGGGTCAGGAAGGAACCGGACGAACTACAGTAGCGTCTGAGACGTCGTTGCTTTACTGTTTCCTGCACACGTACTCAAACACTGGGCCGGGCTGACCTTCCGACGTGTTGACCTCGTGAGCGTGCATCTCGTGATCAGAAACCCATGTCAGAGCGACATCCTCAGTCGCCGGTTTGCCTTCGAACAGCCCGTCCCAATGCAGTGCAAGTGTCCTGTCGTCCTTCCATGATCCTGAATGATCATGCACCGCGCCCGACGAAGTGACACTGTAGAGATGCATCTTCTTTTCCCACTGGTCGAAACTCCACAGATCGTCCTCATGGTACGGACCCAAACCATCGATCTCCAGTCTCATCTCTGTGCGGATGCCCCTGTCCAGGGACAGCTCGGTAGCCTTCAATGCTCCTTTGCCCCGTACAGACGTACCATCCGGCATCTTGCCGGTCAGGTCTACAATCCAATCACCAACCAGTCTACCCATTCGCTCGAGTTCTTTCGGCTTCAATAACTTCGTCCTCCTGCGCCTCGTGTTGCTGCGATGCTCACGAAGAACCTAGCCTCTTACAAAACCAAAAGACACGCCCTCGGCAATTGTCAGAACGCACGCAAGTATTCGACGCCACTTCTATCTAATATCCGAAGAATGCGTTGTGATTGTTCCACCTGATGGTATTGCGAGAAGGCAATTGAAGACATCCTACATGGCCAGCGGTTCACGGCCACTCTCATACACTGACGCTGGACCTGTCCTCGGGTAAGCGCAGACGCGTCGCAGTCGGATATGTACCACAAGGCATACATCACAGGAGCCGGGTCTCAACGCGACTTCTTTCCGACTCCTACTACTTCAGATCGGAGCTGAGTGCTCGAGGTGCTAGTGGCCTTGGTATCCCTTGCTTCTGAGCATCTTGGCGATCGCAGTTCCCGCGAGACGACGCGGCGCCAGTTTGACCGAGATGGTAACCAGACATTCGGCGGATTCCCCATACTGGCCTTGAGCAATGATTTGCCCGGTCGGTCCGATCGCCAGCGAACAACCGATGCACTTCCGTCCTTTCCAAGGCCCTGCGTTGATCCAACCTACGTTGCTTACGCCCACGACTGTCATGTCGTAGAGCTTCGCGAGAGTCGAGTAGGAGTCGCGCCAGAGGCCGCCATATGGTTCCTTAGTGTTGTCGTGCTCCGCTTCCACTGCCCAAGCGCAAGGAGAAAGCAGAATTTGTGCGCCCATCCTTGCCAACGCGTGACCTAGAGCGAGCGAATCAGGGAAGTTGTCTGCGCAGATATCCACGCCGATTGTGCCCAAGGATGTGGAAGCAACGCTGAGGGAAGCACCGACCGAGTAGATCCCCTCAACATCGGTTAGTAGGTTGATCTTTCTATGTCTCAGGAGGATTTGACCCTCGGGAGAGATCAGCACAGCTGCGTTATACAGCGCATCTCCTTCACGCTCCGTTAGTCCGGCCACAACGTGAATTCGCGATTCCCGCGCCGCTTGACAGAGAACATCACTGAATGGGCCAGGGATCGGCTGTGCTGACTCAAGAGCCGCTGGATTAGCCCAGCCTAGATCCAGACACTCTGGGAGAACTACCACGTTGCAGCCCTCTCTGCGAGCGTCATCGATCATAGCCCTCGCACGTGTAAGGTTGGCTTGCGCGTTGCCTCCTTCGACAAGCATCTGACCCATTGCAAGTGTGAATCTTGACTCCGGCATTTTCACAGGACCTTGTTGAGCCTACACCATGCAGACAAGACCCTATTATCTGCCTCTTGACAAAGAGAAACGGTCACATCGCAGCCCGGACGTAGAGTTGCCATCCGAACGTGAAACTCATGATCACTTGTGCAACTTGGATGAAACGCCAAGCCGCATTGAATCTGTCTTGGGTTTCCGTCAGGATCTCTCTAGATCATGTCGTAGACCTCGATCTGCCAATACACAAGGAATTCTGGATTTGAACTGAAGCTGGGTCCCTCTATGAATATCTCCACTTCCAACCCCAACGGAACATTCCCGGTCAGATGAGATGGTATCACGCCAAGAGAAGCGTAAACCGTGTTGATGTATTCGTTGCGGAAATCCCATTTCTTGTGCGCTACCAAACTGCACGGGTACAGTCCGAATATGCGAACGTCGCTCTTTTCACCGCGTTGGGGCTGTGTAGTATAATGGCCTACGACGCGGACAATCTCGATTGCGGATTCTATTTGCTGATTCGCTGACATCCTTAGAACTATCTTTAGCTGATTACCACTAGCGAAGAACTCGGGCGAGCGAAGATAGCTGACCGGGTAGGCGTTCCTCACCGTTCCGTTCATTGTGAGGAGATGAACCTTTGTCGTGTATCCGGCGAATGGGGTCTCTGCCATATTGCATCGATCTGCCTTGCTCGCAGCTTGGGTTGGCGTCACGGTGCGTAGTGGGGGTTGTCCTACATGTGGTATTGCCACAAGACTCACGATGGCGACCAAGATCACAACTAGGATCAGCATTACCATGCTCCATTGCGATCTTGCCAAACCTTGTCCCTTCGTGTACCCAGCTTCCCAGTTGAGATAGGAGCCGTACGCCTATTTCACTTGCGACGTGCATGGCGCTTGTATTTCTCCAACTTGGTATCCTAGTTCGGTGTTGGTGGAAGTAGAAACTGGAATGTCATGCTGGCGACTTTGAGGGGCGTGAGGACCAACTGTCTCTCGACTTTGAGGGGTCGAGTCTCCTATTGAACATGAGACCAACCACTGCCAGTGCAATGATGTCGGTGCGTCTGCGATGTCATGTTACACTTTAGCTCGTGCCATCACTTCCTTCTTCCGACACGTGAAGATGCAGGACCCTTTTCGCCTTCAGAAGACGCGTTGTGATCTTCGTGTCCTTTTCGAGCATCGGCAAGAAGGGAGAAGTCGTGCTACGTCGACCCTGACTCCTAGCTAGAGAATCTTTGGGTGAGATCCGAGAGAGTCATCGACGATGACCTTCGAGGAGGTTGAAAGTAAACTCCGAGAGACAGCCTCGTATACTATGCGATGGCTCTCGAGACAATTGTCCCCACTCCACGGACGCAATGTATGCGTTGTCAACGCCGGGTGCACGTTTTTCACTATGCGCGCCTCGATGGAGTGTAATGGTTTGTCGCGACTGTGCTCTCCCAAGTCGCTCTGGAGGGATCTGAAGCGTGGCGGCCTCATGTGCCGCCCGGTGTTTGAACTCTAGGGAGCAATAACCCGAACTGCACGTGAAGATAACTGGATCGGGACTGATGTTGACGAAACACGCTTCGTCGGACCACGCTGACATGCTAGAAGAGAAACATTCTCGTGACTACGAGTGCCCAACGGTACTCTAGTCCCGCCGAGGAGCTGCAGGACATGGTCGTGCTGCGCGCAATCCTTGAACGCAAGACATATTGTTCCAAGCTAGGAAGAAGAAGAGCGGATCCCTTGGCGTGAATCTCAGGAGAAGGCGATGAGCGAGACGATTCTCTCGGACTATGAGCTTCTGTCGCGCGCTTCCATCTTTCGGTTGGATCTCACGTGAACAACGCATGGGGGCCTTAGTTAACATTTCTGCTGGATACCGTGAAGGCGAAACGTTGGCGAAGGCGTCAGTCTGGACACTTGTTGGTCTTGGTGCAATTGAGATTGCAGCTGGACACTTCACCGGCAGCGTCGGATTGACAGCAGATGGAGTAGACTCGATCTCCGACGGCTTGGTCTCACTCTTGGTCTGGCTTGGCTTGAAGATGTCTCGAAAGGCTCCTGACGAGAAATTCCACTTCGGCTACCACAAGGTCGAAAGCTTCATCGCGTTTGTGACATCAATTGGGCTCATGGGAGTTGGGGCCTTAGTCCTCTACAGGTCCTATCTCGCCTTTGTAGAACCAAGACCGCTGAGACTGCCCGTTCTGGCGTTGGCTGTCCTCTTGATCGCGGGCACAGTCTCTCTCTACAGAGCACTCCAGATGAGGAGAGTTGCAAAGAGGTACAATCTGTCCTCGCTCAGATTGGATGCCAACAACGCCATCAAGGATGGATCGGCGTCTTTCCTAGTCTTCTTTGCAGTTCTTGGCTCATCGCTTGGGCTCCACCAACTGGACGCAATTGGTGGAATGGCTGTGGGGCTCTTCATTCTTGTTGTCTCTTACGTTGTGCTGAAAGAAACCACGCTGGTGCTGCTGGACGCTTATCATAATCCGCAGCTTGTGGAGGAGATAAGGCGGATCGTCGAGGGCAACAAGGGTGTCACTGTCAGGGACGTGCTTCTGAGAGCATCCGGACCTTATGTTCAGTCTGAGATACACATAGAAGCCGACAGAGACATGACTGTGAGCAGACTGGATGAGATCAAGTCTTCCATCGAGACCACAGTGAGACAGAGGTTCATCGGTGTCCAGAGAGTCACCGTCTCGGCAAGAGCGCGCCTGATCGAAAGCTCATCTAGTGCGCATCCATAACCCTTGGGAAACGTTACGTTTTAAGCAACTGCGACCCCGATTTCATCATCCCAGACACACCCGAAGAGCGACTTGGCACAGAAGCCCAGTGGAGTACGCGGGACAGATCTGGTGCGCTCTTGAGGTTTCTAGTGTCTGCCTAGATTCTCTCGTATCTGGCGATAATGAGCGGTTGCAGCATCGCTTGGAAGACCTCTCTTGCAGAACGAGAAGCAAGCAAGCTTTCGATGCGGATTCTCGACAACCACTTTGCCTTCGCGCATCTTGGATTCAAGTATCTCTAGCGCCTGATGGAATCGCCGGTCGTTTCGTGCCCGCTCGTAGAACGAAAGGATGCAGACGTAGTTGAACAGATTGTAGCGGCGAAGTGGATACTCTACTCGCATGAAGAGTGTTCCAATGCCGAAGTGGCATGGCCCAAGAGGCTTTCGACTCACCCAGTGATCCAGAAGGAACTCAACCGCCTTGTCCAACACGGGTTCTCGATTCGCGTGCTTGGTGAAGCGGAAAGCATCTAGCGCATCCAGAGTTGGGCCTGGATTTGAGGACTCAGTCTCCGGCCCCCTTCCGTACTTGAATGCTTTGCACCGCCATCCTCCATCAGTATGAACCGTGGCGAGTAGATGCTCGAATGTGTGCTGAAGCCTTCGGTCTTCCGCGTAACCAACACGACATAGAACTCTAGCAGCGCCGGCTGTGTGACACGGATAGAATGAAGCTTTTGGAGCAAGGCGAAATCGTCCATCCTCTCGCCAACAGTTCAGAACAAGCTTGGAAGCTCCCCTGAGGATCGGATGGGATTGACTCATACCTAGGTCAGAGAGCATCGATACGCATTCGAGCGTGCTGAATGGAGAGCCAACGCCGATTCGTCCATCGGAGGTAGCCCAATAGTCGCCGCCGTTGTTCTGACGCATGGCAACGATGGCCTCCACATCCGGCCGATACTGCCTAGATATCATAACGTAGTCTGCTCAAGAAGAGAGCCGGTAATCAGCTTCTTGAAGATTTCATCGTAGCCTGTGCAAGCGCGTACAGAATCGTGATCGAGTGACGGCATGCAACGGTGTGAAGTAGTACCCGCTCGTGGGCGCAGGTATTCGCTGGAACTCCTTGTCTCCGGAATGGCGTGCATCTTGGTGGATCTGTATGGCTTTTATAGTAGCCTACTATTCTCTGCTGCAGTATACCGAAGATCTTACC
>CAZLHM010000012.1:48204-52930 GCA_964559555.1 uncultured Candidatus Bathyarchaeia archaeon | reverse complement strand
GTCCGAAGCTTTCAGTAACCAACAATTGCTGGCTTCTTCTGTAGGCCTCCCTCATATCTCCAAGCAACTCAGAGGGCAGGAGACACTTGTTCAAGGTGTACTCGTGTTCGATGTCGCCCTTGTGGCCCATCCAGAATACACGATAATCACGAATGACAAAGCGTTTCGACTCCGCCAAGAGCAGTTGCGAGTCGAAATAGCATCGAAGAGCATATGGGCGCCAGGAGAAACCCGCTGCCCGAATCGCGCCCCGTATCTTGTCGCCGATGTTCGTCGTTCGAATGAACTGCTTCCTGACGTGCCTAGGCCTTATCACACTCGACTCCGGACTCAGCTGCTCGCCTTGCCTCATCCGACGCTCTAAGAATTCTTTGAGATGTTTAGCCCCTTCCTCGCTGCACAGGGTCAGGTACTGGTGCCCACCCTTGCTCAGTTTCTTCCGAACGCGTAAGAAAGTTGGAACGATGCTGAATGTGACGGTCTTGTTCTTATTGTCGGTTTCGAGTTCGAGGAAGTCACCTAGTCGTAGCCCGTCGCGTCCTTCGTAGTCTCCGAGAACTTCCGGCCGCAAGCCTGAGTGTGCAATGAGGCAAATTGCCACCCGAGCGTCAGGCTCTGAAACTCTCAGAACCTTGCCAAGCTCCTCCCGAGTCGGTACCCGCTCATCCTTAAGTGTCGGCGCATCGCCGGCGTCGGTGATTCTGACCTTGCCCTTCAACTGCTTGTTGTTGTGCTGAAGCCAAGACTTCACGGCTTTCACGATTGACTCGACGTAGCTCCCAGCATGGTCTTCTGCCTCAAGCCTGGTCACATTATCAAGGGTCAGACCGGTGAGCGAGGCTTCGTCCATTTCGGCAAGCATCTTCGGTGTGGTGTTGTTCTTCTCGCAGAACAACCCGAGCCGGCGGAGATACACGTCTGCGGTGATTATGGATCCGCGTGCGATGTTGTCGTACCATCGTCTGACTTCAGGGTCCGACAACAGTTGTCTGTGACGGGATTTCTCGACGGAGACTGTATGCCAGCTCATGCGGGAGTTCGATGCCTGATTTAAAAAGGGTCGTCGAGGTTCCGAACCTGAATCGTGGTGGGCCGGGAGGGATCTGAACCCGCGAAATCCTCGTCAAACCATTGATGGCGGGGAAGGGAGGACTCAGATAATGTTTCTGGCGGGCCCGCCGGGAATTGAACCCGGGACCCCCGGGTCTCCTCCATCAAGGTAAAAGCCTCACCGAGAGTAGCTCTCCGGTGCTCTACCTTTTCAGGATCCCAACATGAGATCTGACTGAGCTACGGGCCCTGCTCCTGATGAAAGACTCGAATTTCAAAAGGATTTCGTACACTCAGTACTTGTACCCTCGCGCTTCTTGTTCGTCGTGTTCCACACCGAGCCCTTGTGCTACTCGGTTGACAAAATTCAGGTACGCCGTAAAGAGAACAAGATCCAGAATCTCCGAGTCCCCGATTCCGACCCCGCGCATTGCCTCAAGATCTTTCTCGGTGACTTTGCCGGGTTCACGTGTGAGCTTCAATGCATAGTCAACAAGCGCACTCAGCCTCTGAGGAAGGTTCTCAGGTTTTCGTCCTTGCTTGAAAGCATCAACCTGATCGGCATTCTTCAGATAGAACCTTAGCGCTTCGCTGTGATGTATGACACAATATTCGCAGGCATTGTGTGCGGAGACGATCGTTGCTACCGTCTCGCGCTCCCCGCGACTCAAACCTGACTTGCCGAATGCCAAGGTCACGTAGAGCTCAAGGTGACATCTTAGAGCATTGGGATTGAGACTCTGGGCACGCATGACATTCGAGACTTTCCCACGTGTCCGTACGACTTCTTCATATGCCCGCTTCAAGTCTCCTGTCGCTTTGTCTTCTGGGATTGTCTTGATCCACGCCAAGGTTCTATGACTCTCCGCACCCTGTTGGACTTCCCCCTTCATAAGGCGTGACAGACTACCAAGGATCAAACCAGTCTTTCTACCACATGTCGAAATGCGATATTCGGCTTTAAGTATCTAAATGCAGATTTAGGAGGACCAATCGCGGAATGAAGGTCTGGCTCATGCGAGCAGGCACTGCTTGTGCATTTCCTGCGTATCCAGTGAGCTATGCCTTCTATTATCGATGCTAGCTCGCCAACATCCTTGCGCGGGCTACTCAGGTGGTTTTTGTGAGAAGTAGTACTCAAAATGGATTGTCTGCTGGCCTCGAGTTTTCGAGAGATCAGCTTCAGACTCTGACGGAGATCGCTCAACAGGTGAGGCGCGACATCGTCGCGATGATATCAAGCGCCCGTAGCGGCCATCTTGGGCCATCGCTCTCATGTGTGGAGATCTTGGTCTCGCTGTACTTCGACCGCATGAATCATAAACCTGAAGATCCAACATGGGCTAAGAGGGATAGGCTCGTTCTATGCAAGGGGCATGCGGCCCCAGCACTCTATGCAACCCTCGCAAGAGCTGGATACTTTGATCATGAAAACCTTCCCACCCTCAGGAAGGCAGGTAGCATCCTCCAAGGACACCCCGCCCGAGGGACCCCAGGTGTTGATGTCTCAACCGGGTCGCTCGGTCAGGGGCTGTCAATTGCCAACGGGATGGCTCTCGCAGCGAGATTGGACGGCAGCGACTTCCGCACCTATGCGCTCTCAGGCGACGGCGAATGCGATGAAGGCCAGATGTGGGAGGCCGCTATGTCCGCCAGTCACCTCGGGCTATCGAACGTGACTCTAGTCGTCGATCGCAATGGCGTCCAGTCAGATGACATCACGGAGAGAGTCAAGAAGAAAGAGCCTTTGGACGCAAAATGGCGATCATTCGGCTGGCAAGTTCTGGAGATCGACGGCCACAACTTCATGCAGATTCACCATTCATTCGATGTTGCAGAGTGGACAACCGATCGACCAACCGTAATAATTGCCAGAACAGTGAAGGGTAAAGGCATCTCGTTCTTGGAGGGTGACGCGAACTCGCACAACGCCTCATTCAGCGAGGAAGACTTGGACTGGGCCTTGGAGGACCTGCGCTACTCCTAGCCAGACAAGAGTGACGCTTCGACAGTACGTGACAGGCATGTCGATTCTAAGAGAAGAACTCGGGAAGACTCTTCTCGAACTCGGGAGAACGCACAAGAACGTTGTCGTGATCACGGGAGATCTCGGAAAATCAACTGGCGTAAGCGCATTCGAAGCATTCCCCGAGCGCTACTTCAATCTAGGAATCAGCGAGCAGGACATGATCGGCACAGCGGCAGGACTTGCGTCAGCCGGAAAGATACCAATCGTCAGCACCTATGCAATATTCCTAGCTGGCCGGGCCTGGGAACAGATCCGGAACAGCGTCGCCCGCGACTTGCTAAGCGTGAAGATGATCGCAACACATTCCGGGATCTCGCCATCCGCCGACGGCTCCTCTCATCAATGTTTCGAAGATATCGCACTGATGCGAGCAATCCCCGGCATGACGGTGGTGGTCCCAGCCGACCTCTCAGAGATGAGGCATACTGTACAGGCAGCAATTGACATGACTGGACCGTTTTACGTCCGGCTTGGAAGAGGAGAGATAGCCGACATCTTCGAGGATGAAGACGACTTCGAGATCGGAAAGGGCAGACAAATCAGTGCTGGACCAGACGTGGGGATCATCGCCTCTGGACCTCTTGTTCGAGAAGCCATTGAAGCTGAAGTTAGGCTCCGAAAGGAGGGGATCAACGCGTCAGTACTCGATCTTCACACTGTCAAGCCAGCAGACTCTAAGACCATAATTGACGTGGCACGAGAGACTGGCGGAATCGTCACTGCAGAGGATCACAACATCCTAGGTGGCCTAGGAAGCGCCATCGCCGAACTCGTGTCCGCACAGTACCCTGTCCCAATCGAGATGGTTGGAATCAGAGACAGGTTCGGTGAATCCGGCGATCTACGCGAACTCATGGAGATCCACAAACTGACAGCCCCCCATATCGTGGAAGCGGCGAAGAGTGTCATGAACCGGAGAGGGAAAACTGCGGGCATAGTGGAGAGTCAAGATTCTTGATAATAGAAGCAAGGAAAGGAGCGAGTCCTGAAGCCTTAGAGGAAGCCCTTGACCTTCTAAGACGAGCGGATCTTGATCCAAAAGTCGTAGCTTGGAACGAGCGCACGCTGATCGTCACTGACAGGAAACCCGGTTCCGTTGGTCTCGCACAGCTCGCAGAGATCGGAATTGCGGAACGGATGGTCCACCCGACCCTGAAAGCGCAGCTGGCCAGTAGAGACTTTCAAGTCGATCCAACGGTGGTCAAGGTACGAGACGTGCCCATTGGAGGAGACCGACTCACCATAATCGCAGGACCTTGTTCCGTTGAGAGTCGAGAACATCTGCTCGAAACAGGGCAAGCTGTCAGAAAGCTCGGCACATCAATGCTGCGAGGAGGCGTCTTCAAACCGCGAACATCCCCGTACGAATTCCAAGGACTCGGTGAAGAAGGACTGCCCTTGCTAGCCGAAGTCCGAGAAGCGACCGGGTTGCCTGTTGTAACGGAAGTTCTCGAGCCTGAGAAGGTAGATGTAGCAGCCAAGTACACTGACATGCTTCAGATCGGCACTAGAAACATGCAGAACTTCCCGTTACTCAAAGCTGTGGGAAGATCAAAGATGCCTGTCCTTTTGAAGCGTGGAATGGCGGCAACTATCGAAGAGTGGCTGCAGGCAGCCGAGTACATTCTTCTTGAAGGAAACCCCAAC
>CAZLHM010000012.1:9448-48104 GCA_964559555.1 uncultured Candidatus Bathyarchaeia archaeon | reverse complement strand
TATCGAAGAGTGGCTGCAGGCAGCCGAGTACATTCTTCTTGAAGGAAACCCCAACGTGGTTCTTTGCGAACGAGGCGTCCGGACATTTGAGAAAGCTACACGGAACACGCTCGATCTGTCGGCCGTTCCCATCGTGAAGAGGCAGACGCACCTCCCGATCCTTGTTGACCCTAGTCACGCCACCGGACGCAGAGAGCTCGTTGGCCCAATGGCGAAAGCTGCGGTCGCCGCCGGAGCTGACGGCATCCTGATCGAGGTCCATCCGAAACCTGAACTTGCCCTTTCGGATTCCAATCAACAACTCAGCTTGGAGGAGTTTGCCAGACTGATCGAGGAGTTGAGGCCGCTCGCCGAGGTCGTCGGTCGCGGAATTCGCTAGGGGCGTCTCGGTTTGAGGACGATTCCAGTGTCGCTCGGAGACCGTTCGTATGAGATTGTCGCGGGGTGCGGAATCATCAGTGAACTTGGAGATGCGATGAGTGGACTGGGACTGGGATCAAAGGAAATGATCGTTACGAGCAGCACGATACTTGAACTCTATGGCGAGGCCGTTCACGATTCTCTGAAGTCGAACGGATTCGACGTTTCGGTGACTACTGTTAGCGACAGTGAAGAAGCGAAGTCTCTTGAGATTTATGAAATGCTTCTTGACAGACTGCTGGACAATGAGTTCGAAAGAAGCTCCGGCATGATTGCTTTGGGAGGAGGGGCAGTTGGTGACGTGACAGGATTTGCCGCTGCTACCTTCATGCGGGGAATACGGTTCGTTCAAGTGCCAACCACTCTCTTGGCCCAGGTTGACAGCAGCATTGGAGGTAAGACAGGCGTCAACCACCCGAAGGCGAAGAACCTCATTGGAGCATTTCATCAACCTGTGCTCGTCTGGACTGATGTCTCAACTCTCAAGACCCTTCCTGAAAGAGAACTCCGGTCCGGCCTAGCCGAAGTCGTGAAGTACGGTGTCATTGCGGACCCCGAGCTCTTTGAAATACTGACGAGGATCAGGTCGTTTTCCAACATCTCATCAGAAAGTCTTCTTGAGATTATCAGTCGTTGCTGTGCGATCAAGGCTCGCGTCATCCAAGAGGACGAAAGGGAACAAGGGCTTCGGGCGATCCTCAACTACGGTCACACGGTTGGTCATGCTCTCGAAACTCTCACAGATTTTGCCCACTACACGCATGGTGAGGCCATTTCGATTGGCATGACTGTCGCCGCCAGGATATCGAGCGCAGTAGGTTCTACCGACGAGAAGACAGTTGAACGTCAAGAGTCCCTTTTGCGAGCTGCAGGCCTTCCTACGAGAATAGACCAACAGATAGACCCACGCGACATTGTTCGACAGCTCCGCGCGGACAAGAAGAGACTCTCCGGGCGGGCAAGATGGGTCCTGCCCCGAAAAATAGGCGACGTCTTCCTTGCTGACCACGTGCCAGGAGATAGCGTTCTGCGCGTTCTCGAGGACATCTCCGTTCGCCGGGAGCGTGAGGCAGGCTGAAACCGAGGATATGCGTTTCTGTGATGGAGAGAAGCGCGGAGAAAACGGTCAAGGCTCTTCGTCAGCTCGAACGATACAATCCAGATCTTGTTGAGATACGATTCGACGGCATGAAATCGTCGTCATCAATCTCGAAAATACGATCCGCCACAAATTGCGCTTTGATAGCAACCAATCGCAGCAAGAAGCATGGAGGGGGCTTCGTAGGTCCGGAGAATCGAAGAATCGGAACTCTGATGCAAGCAGCTCGAGCCGCATTCGACTACGTGGATCTAGAGCTCGAGACCAAAGATGTGGGAAGCAACATCCGCGGATTGAAACGCAGTGGAACCAGAGTCATAGTATCCTACCACAATGCAACAGCCACTCCATCGGCGGTGAAACTCGGGATCATTCTCTCGAGAGAGAAGCGGGCTGGCGCAGACATCTGCAAGATAGTCACAACGGCCAACAGTTACGCTGACAACCTTCGTTGCCTCACCTTTCTCAACCAGCACGCAGGAGCAACGAGACTCGTTTGTTTTTGTATGGGAAAGCTGGGAGTCGCGTCGAGAGTTCTCTCTCCGCTGTTTGGGGGACACTTCACATTCGCGTCCTCGGGTGTCGGCTCGGAAACCGCGGCTGGACAGATCCCGATCACGATCATGAGAGCTATCCACAAGGAGCTCGGCGCCACATGAAGAATCCCTCGACAATATCGACAGATCTAGCAAAGATCAGTGGAACGACCAAAGTGTACGGAGTCATCGGGGATCCGATCACCCACTCCATCTCGCCAGCCATGCACAACGCAGCCTTCGAGTCACTAGATATGGACGCACTGTACGTAGCATTTCGGGTGCCAAGAGGCGAGGCGAGCGCGGCAGTTCGAGGTATCAGATCTCTCGGCATCTCGGGAGTGAATGTGACAATGCCGCACAAGATGTCCATCATCCGCTATCTGGACAGAATCGATGGCGATGCTCGGAAGATCGGCGCGGTCAATACCATAGTGAGGAGCGGAGCTAGACTACTTGGCTACAACACGGATGGGAAAGCTGCCCTAGAAACCCTGTCACAACTCGGAACACTGAATGGTCGAAAAGCAGTGATCCTCGGAGCCGGAGGCGCTGCACGTGCAATTGCCTACTGCCTATCTAAGGGCGTCGATGAACTGACTGTGTTAAACAGGACACGTTCCAGAGGTTCAGCGCTGGCGGCCGCGGTTGGGAAGTGGAGCCGGTCCACCTGCCAATCTCGTGATCTCAGTCTAGGCAACCTTCGAAGGCAAATGAACGGGGCCAGGCTTCTGATCAACACTCTACCTGCAGATGTATTTCCGCACTTCGGGGAGACAATCATTCGTGAACAACTGATTGGAAAGGACGTTCTCGTCTTGGATGCTAACTACAAACCGGAGAGCGATTTTATTGCCAAAGCAGAGATGGCCGGAGCTAAGGCGAGCGATGGTCTGGAGATGTTGGTTAGGCAGGCGGCATACTCCTTCAAGCTATGGACTGGACAAGATCCTCCGATCAAAGTCATGCGGGACGCCGCGGCCAAAGCAAGAGCCAAGTGATAACGTTGACTGGCGAGGCATCAGCGTACGGAGCTGTCACAATAGTGAATGCCATCGCGACCGGTAGGGGCGCCGCTTTTGGGATTGACCTCTGGACCAAGGCAAGGGTCGACCTTACTCAAGATGCGACGATTGAGGGCAGGATCCTAGGCGAAGAAAACGAAAGCACGATCCTGATTGGCAAATGTGTACGAGCTGTGCTCGATCATTTTGGGAAACGTGGTCTCGGCGCAAGGGTAGAGACCGAGTCGAATATTCCGATCGCAAGAGGACTCAAGAGCAGCAGCGTTGCTGCCAACGCCATCGTCTTGGCGACCCTTGGTGCCCTCGGAAGGCAGCTCAAACCTACACAGATTCTCAATCTAGTTGTCAACGCGAGCCTAGAAGCGAACGTCAGCATTACCGGAGCGCTGGATGATGCAGCCGCCTCACTCTATGGAAACATCGTTGTGACCGACAACGTTCGCAGGAAGGTTCTGAGAAGATTCCCCGTTGAAGACTACTCTGTCCTGTTGCTTGCTCCGCGGCATCGGGCGTACACGACCGATGTTAACTTGAAGAGAATAAAGACGGTTGCGAAACAAGTGGAGTTCGCTCACAAAGAAGCGCTTGCTGGGAACTACTGGGACGCGATGACTCTCAACGGCCTGATATATGCAAACGTCTTGGGCCTTCCGACAAGTGTCATCATAGAAGGATTGGAAGCTGGCGCGCTCGCTGGAGGGATCTCGGGAAAGGGGCCTGCCTACGCTTTCGTCGTGCAAGACAAGTCTAGGAACTCAGTACTGGATATCCTGAGAAGAAGCGATGGCCAAGTGATCGAATCAAGAACAAGAAGACACCCTTCACTCGTTGGAGCGAGGAAGATTCGGTGAGGTCTCGACAGTCTTGAGAGTGACAATCCGTCGGAGTTCCTTGAGTGGTTGCCTACGAGCGCCTCCGTCCAAGAGCTACACGCATAGAGCATTTTTTTGCGCCGCCTTGGCCCAAGGTGAGAGCCGCGTAGAGTCACCTCTGATTTGCGATGATACGATGGCAACCTTCGATGGCTTGTCAAGGCTTGGAGTGACAATAGAGCGAGACGGGGAAAGCACCCGTGTCACAGGATTTGGGAAGTTGAGGAAACCTTCGGAGCCAATTTCCTGCAAAGAATCTGGAACCACACTGCGATTCATGACAGCTGTCTGTTCGACGATTCCTCACGAAGTGGAAATCTCAGGTGGATCTTCGCTGCTGAAAAGACCCGTGAAGGACTTGGCGGACGCCCTGCAAGTGCTTGGTGCCGCCTGCACTACCAATGGAGGATATCCTCCCGTTCACGTCAAGGGACCACTCAAAGGAGGCGCGGTAACAATTCCCGGAGGTATCAGCTCCCAGTATGTTTCGGCGCTTATGCTGGCTGCACCGCTCGCAGAGAAACCCGTTGAAATCGTCATCTCAGGACGCCTACAGTCAAGATCCTACGTGGAGATGACTCTGCATATGCAGGACATGTTCGGCGTACGTTCTGAGTGGACCGATGACTTGACCCACTTCAAGATCACAGGCGGAGCGTACTCTCCGTCCCTTGTAAGGATCGAGGGCGACTGGTCTTCTGCTGCCTTCTTGCTTGCCGCGGCTGCGACTGCTGGGGAGAAGATACGGGTCTCTGGCCTACACGACGAGACTCTACAAGCCGACCGATGCCTATTGGACGTGATAGACAAGATGAATGGACATCTGAGCCAAGACTCGGGTTCGGTAGTCGTCGAGAAGTCCGAGCTCAAACCGATCGAAGTTGACGTCTCGGACTGTCCGGATCTTTTTCCTGTGATATGTGCCATGTCTGCAGTTGTGGACGGGGTAAGCAGAATCGAAGGTATTCGTCGACTCAGAATCAAAGAATCCAACCGCGTGCTGGCAATGACCAAAGGGCTCGATCAAATGGGCATCAAGACAGAAGAGTCCGAAGATTTCATCATCATCAACGGAGATAGACCTAAGAGAGCCACAATAGATCCGCAGAACGATCACCGGATAGCTATGGCGTTCGCCACGCTTGGACTCTGCACAGACGAAGTCACAATACTTGACGCCGAATGTGTGAGCAAGTCATATCCCTCGTTCTGGTCAGACCTAGAGTCCTTGGGAGCAGAGGTGATGGTACATTGACAGGTAGCTCACTCGGCAAACGCTTCGTGGTGACAAGCTTCGGAGAAAGCCACGGCCCGAAAGTTGGAGTCATCATCGACGGATGCCCTGCGGGCCTCGAAGTGACAGTAGACGAAATCCAAGAAGATCTAGAGAGAAGACGGCCCAAAAACGACTTGTACTCAACGGAGAGGAAAGAACCCGATCATGTGGAAATCTCGTCTGGAGTCTTCAAGGGGCACACGACCGGCGCCCCAATCTGCCTCTCCATTTCCAACATTGACACGCGATCAGAAACATACGAAGAGAGAAAGGACAGACCGAGACCTGGACATGCTGACCTAGTCGCTAGAATGAAGTATGGTGGATACGAAGACTACAGGGGCGGGGGCAGGTTCTCAGCGAGAATAACCGCTGGTTTCGTCGCAGCTGGCGCTATCGCAAAGAAACTGATCCACACCATTGGGATCTCGGTGTATGCTCACACGGTCGAAATCGCCGGGATCCGTGCTAGGGAGATTCCACTCCCGTATCAGAAAGCGGCATCGCAAGCAGACACACTGAGTTGTGCTGATTCCGATGCAACAAAGAAGATGCTTGAGGCGATAGCTCAGGCCAAAGACAGAGGAGATTCCCTAGGAGGAGTAATCGAAGCTGTCGCAACAGGAATTCCCGTCGGCTTAGGAGAACCCGTCTTTGACAACTTAGATGGCGACCTTGCCAAGGCCTTCTTTGCGATTCCCTCAGTCAAGGCTGTCGAGTTTGGGGTGGGATTTGGGTCGGCGACGATGAGAGGTTCAGACTACAACGACGCCATGAGTGTAGACGACGGGAGAATCGAATATCTTAGCAACAATGCCGGAGGAATCGTCGGAGGACTCAGCAACGGTCAGCCCGTAGTCTGTAGAATCGCGTTCAGGCCCCCGTCATCCATAGGGATTTCGCAAGTCACCGTTGATCTCCACACCATGAAAGAGCAACAAATGACGATCAGGGGTAGGTTCGATACGTGTGCTGTACCTAGAGCTATCCCCATTGCTGAGGCCATGATGGCGATCGCCTTGACTGACCACTCGATACGAGCTGGCCTCATCCCGCCGGTCCTCAGAACCCGCTAGCGAGCCACCGCGCTCGCGTAGGATCCAAGCACCTTCACGAACGTCGTTTTCTTCCTCAAGTCACGAAGCGCTTCCCCGCAGACCGTGTCCCGTATGTGACCTTGGAAGTCTACGTAGAAGTCATACTGCCACGGCACATCCTTCACAGGCCTTGACTCTATCTTGGTCAGATTGATCCTGCGTGTCGAAAGCGCCGCTAGAGCTCGGTATAACGACCCAGGCTTGTGTTCCACTCCAAAGATGATGGATGTCTTGTCGTTGCCTGACCTTTGAGCAATCCTCCTGCCTAGGACAAGGAATCTAGTGTAGTTGACCTCGCTGTCTTCGATTCCCTCAGAGATAACTTGCATCAAATAGAGCTCTGCCGCGCGTCTGCTTGCAATCGCAGCCACTCTTCTCGATCGCATTGCCTTGACAAGTTTCACGCTACCTGCAGTATCGTAGGCTGGTACTGCTTCGAGCCTGCGAGAACGTAAGTATCTGACGCATTGAGCTAGCGCTTGGGGATGAGAGTACACTGTTGCCAAATCGCTAGCTTTGGTTCCAGGTTTCGCAACAAGACAATGTCTCACCCTGACTTCCACTTCTCCTGAGACCCTTAGTTTCGTCAGGGCAAGCAGATCATATGTCTCGTTGATGCTTCCTTCATACGAGTTTTCAACCGGGACGACACCAAACGCACAGGCTCCTGCCTCGACCGTCTCAAAGACCTCTCCAAGAGTCCTGCATGGTCGGAATCGAGCGTGAGTTCCGAAATAGCGTTCGCAAGCCTCATGACTGTAGCTTCCCATCTCGCCTTGGAACGCAACAGACACTCTTGACTCTTTCAAGATCACATTACCAAGGACACATATGTTCTCGGGCTACTTCCGCGTCATGCTTGATAGCAACTCGTGGACCCTCGCGAACTTCTCTTGTGCGAGACCAAATTCAGGATCGACTGACAGAAGTCGGCGGACCTGCCTGTAACGAGCGACCAATCTCTTTCTATCACGTCTTCTGATTATTCGAGCTAGAACCCCGATTTCATGTTGCAGCTCTGACAAAACGGCGTCAAAGTCCTTGTTCAGTAACTGGATGTCGGCGGTTGTCTCTGGCTCAGTTGCCACCGTCTCGGCCAGCAACATCTGTAGATCGAAGGTTCTCCCAGCGAATTGCTTCGTCCTACCAAAGCTTTTCCGAGAGACCAATGTAGCGAAAGCCATGTTGAGGAAGTGTGGAAGAGCGAGGGTCTCAGCTACCTGCCTGTCGTGGATGGCCGGGTTAGTCACGAGGATTCGAGCTTCCGAGAACATCTGTCTTACGGCCTTCAGGCCCCGCAGGTCTTTACCAATGCTAACAGCTATCACCGCTCTCCCACGTAGCCTACGCGCACTGGGGCCGAACATTGGGTGAATACTGGCGACCGTGATTCCGCGCCTCTGGGCCGATAGGAGGGATGGAACAACAGCCGACTTCACGGCGGAAATATCGAGAAGAAGAGCGTTCCTCTTCAGCGTCGGTAGAATCTCATCAACTACGCTAGGAATCGCATTGGTCGGTGTCGCAAGGACAACTATATCGCTGTCCCGCGCGGCATCGACGTTCGTTGGCGCGTATCTTGCCCGGATGTTAGAGGCGACATCACGAGCCTTCTTTCGATCTCTGTCGGTGACGGTGACAGAGGCTCCTCGCGACCTGAAGTATCGAGCGAACCATGAACCCATCCCTCCCGATCCGATTACAGCTACTCTCTTCGCCATTCGTCGATCGCCCTTAGAATACGCTTGATCCCTGTTTTCACTGCCTCTTCCGACTCTGTGATCGCCAAGCGCAAGTAGCTCTCATATTCTCCAAAAATGGTTCCGGGGAGAACTCCGACTCCATGTCTCTTTAGTATGTAGTTCACGAACCTCGTGGAATCCATGTTTCTTCCTTTGATTCTTGGGAAGACATAGAATCCGCCGTCGGGGACATGGAATTCGAGATCCCCTTTACTCAGTTCCGTACACGCATTCCGAACTCGTGAGAGAATCTTGCATCTAGCTCGATCGGCTTCTCCGCTTGTGTCCTTGAGCGCAGCCAATGCTCCTCGCTGCACGAACTCGGGTACGCTCGTCAATGTCGTCTCAACGATGCGTCGCATCCTCGTGATCGTACTCTCATGTGCTACGGCGTAGGCGATCCTCCAACCCGTCATGCTGAACTCCTTCGAGAAACTGTTCACGTAGATTGCTTCACAGTCAGGGTATTCCAAGACGCTTGGCGCCGGTGAGCTGCTGTAGCTCGCGTAGACTTCATCAGAGAGAACAATGATGCGACGTTTTTCGGCCAACCTCATAAGCTCTGAGAACTTGTCGCCTGACAGGAGCTTGCCGGTCGGATTGTTCGGACTGTTCAGGACGAGCATCTTTGGTTTGAGCTTCAGCAGGTCGTCCATCGCATTCAGGTCGATGTCCCATTTGTCCTCCAAGCGCGTCGAGACGGAGAGAGACCTTGCTCCGACCATAGCGATGCAGGACTCGTACGCCGGCCAAGCAGGGTGACACACGACGACCCCTTCTAGGCTCGAGACGCAACTTCGTATGGCGGCAAATATCGCGAAGCGAGCTCCCGGAGTAATGAGAATGTTAGACGAGGTGATCTTCGTCCCGTACCTTCTGTTCAACCTCGCTGCAATTGCATTCGACAGTTCTGTCAAGCCCGCACTTGAGCCGTACAGAATCGTGGGGCTCTGACGAAGGCACTTGCTCGCTTCGCGGATTACGGCCCTAGGAGTTCTGAAGCGAGGCTCACCTATGTCAAGTCTAACAAGCTTGTGCCTCTTCTCTTGTGCCCTCAGGATTGCCTCGGACAATCCTTTCAGGAGGAAGTCCCCTGAAGTTTGGTGTCGCCGTGATGAAGTTTGAATGTCCACTGAGCTCTCGATGACGAAACTTGCGAGTTGCTTTGCCAATGCGATGTCCATTCCTGCCTTAGCAGCAGAGGCGACGAAGTTATCCACAACAACCCTTTCGGTAATTGGGTCGACGATTTCCATCTTCAAGCGCCTTTTCAGTCTCGAGATCTTACGGACGAGCCTGAACCTACGGGCGAGCATGCCGACGAGTTCAGAGTCAATCGAACGAACCTTTGCTCGAAGGATCGTCAGATCAGGTTCATCCACATCCACTCAACTCCTTGCACGCAAGCGATGCTTTCCTCTCCAGATGCGTCTGAACAATAGGCTCCGCTTGACAGAAGGCACGAAGTCTCACACTCCATCGGCTACGCTTGGACGTGCTAGAATCGCCCCCTCATCAGCTGACCTCACCATGTCGGCGTACCTCGCCAGATACCCATACGTTACACGAGCTGGAAGGTGCGGCAGCGCCTCTAGACGACTGCTGATCTCCTCTTGACTAAGATCGACGTTCAGGCAGGACTGTTCCAGGTCGATTTCTACGAGATCCCCGTCTTGGACGGCCGCGATGGGTCCTCCTGATGCGGCTTCAGGAGAGACGTGCCCGACGCATGCGCCCCGAGTGGCTCCTGAGAACCTTCCGTCCGTGACTAGGGCGACCTTTGCTCCCAAGCCCGTCCCAACTAGAGCTGATGTTGGACGTAGCATCTCTGGCATTCCTGGGCCTCCCACAGGACCTACGTATCGAATCACGACGATATCTCCGTCAACGATGGATCCACCGAGAATAGATTTCGTTGCGTCTTCCTCTGAGTTGAACACGCGAGCCGGGCCTGTGTGTTTCATCATGGCGAGGTCAACGGCTGCTACCTTGCACACCGCACCGCCAGGGGCTAGAGAACCATACAGGATCGCAATTCCTCCACGCGTACCGTGTGGGTTTGAGAACGGTCTTATCACTTCAGGGTCGGCGACCTCAGCCGCTGAGATGTTCTCTCCGAGTGATTTCAGCGTCACGGTCATCTGATGAAGGTGAAGTGCTCCCTCCTTCTTGCTCAGTTCTCTGAGTACAGCACTGACTCCCCCGGCGCGATGCAAGTCCTCCATTCTGTGGCGCGACGCTGGGCTCAGCTTGCAGATATTCGGTGTTCGTTCTGCTACTTCTTTGACTCGACTTAGCGGATACTCAACCTGAGCTTCCTTTGCTATCGCGAGAGTATGTAGGATCGTATTGGTCGAGCCGCCTAATGCCATGTCAAGAGCAAGGGCATTGTCGATGGCCTGCGCGTTGACGATGCTCCTCGGGCGCAGATCTGCCTTGAGGAGTTCTAGGATCTGTCTACCAGCGCGTCTGAGAAGGTCGAGTCGCTCTGGTGAATCCGCCAGTATCGTCCCGTTTCCAGGAAGTGCCAACCCTAGCGCTTCGCACAAGCAATTCATGGAGTTCGCTGTGTAGAGCCCGGCGCAGCTTCCCCACGATGGGCAGGCCTCCTGCTCAAGATCTTCGAGTTCACGCTCGGAGATCAATCCGGCGCGATAACGACCAACGCCCTCAAACACGGATGACAAGTCGATGGGTTCTCCTTGCTTTGTCCGACCCGTTCTCATTGGTCCTCCGCTGACGAAGATGGTTGGGATGTTCACTCGAACTGCGCCCATTAGCATTCCAGGCACAATCTTGTCGCAGTTGGGGATGCAAACGACGCCATCGAACTGGTGCGCTTGAAGCATGGTCTCGATCGAGTCGGCGACTAGTTCGCGGCTTGGGAGAGAGTATCGCATTCCTTGATGCCCCATGGCAATACCGTCGTCTACGGCAATCGTGTTGAACTCGAACGGAATTCCCCCTCCCTCACGAACTGCAGACTTCACAATCGCGCAAAACTCGTGCAAGTGAAGATGCCCTGGCGCTATGTCTGCTTGCGAACTTGCTATCCCGATGAACGGTTTCGAGAAATCCTCATTCTTGAGGCCGCAGGCTCTCAATAGACTTCTCTGCGGCGCCCTCTCAGGCCCTCTCTTGATCGCGTCCGATCTCACGCGAAGGTCACCGTTTACTTGGCATCTGCTCGTTCGGATTCCTAACGGTTGTCATGGAATTCGATCTACCTTGCTGATCGATCTTGAGCAGGAGCTCTCGGTGAACTCTTAATACACGTACTCCCGAATTCGGCTGCATGAAAAGAATCGGCCTCTACCTAATCGAGAAACATGATGTTAGGGAATCGATCCGGCTTGCCAAGCTGGCTGAGGACAGTGGCTTCGAGTCGGTCTGGCAAGGAGAGGAGTATCCGCCTTTTCGTGACGCTCGCGACTCGCTGATTCCATTGGCTGCGATAGCAGCCGTTACCAAGTCGATCAAGCTGGGAACCGGCGTGCTCCATACTTGGACACGAAACGTGCTCACGCTGGCAATGGGATTCGCGACACTCGACGAACTATCGAAGGGCCGAGGCATGCTTGGGATTGGTGCTCTCTGGGACCCAATTGCAGGAATGATGGGCATAGCAAGGACAAAACCGCTCAAGGCGATGCGGGAGCATGTCGAAGCACTTCGTGCACTATTCGACATGAAGACAGTTGACACTGAAGGCGAGTTTGTCAAGCTACGCAATGTTCGACTCTCAAAGAAGCCGATCTCGATTCCGATCTATATTGGCGCCACTGGATTTCAGATGATGGAACTCGCAGGAGAGATAGCTGATGGGGTTCTGATGAACTATCTCGTCTCCCCCGAGTATAACAAGACAGCTCTCAAGTTTCTGTCAAGAGGGGCGACCAAGGCTGGACGCACGATCGAGAACCTAGACAGACCTCAGCTGGTCGCCTGCTCGATGCATGAAGATGCTGACAAGGCGCTTGATGCAGCTCGGCTTGTTGTCACGGAGTATCTATTCCTAGAACCTCATATCATGAAAGCGAGCGGAATCGACCACGACGTGTTAGATACGATCCATAAGACCCTAGAATCTTGGCCTCCCAAGCCAGACAGACTGCGACAAGCCCTTGGACTTGTAGACGAAGACCTCGTCAGGAACATCTGCGCTGCGGGAACGGCTGAGGATTGCAGACGGAAGGTGCGTGAGTATGTCGCCGCCGGAAGCACTTGCCCCCTCATCTGCCCAATAGGCGGCAGCGTAGAAGACATGATACAGGCGTTTGCGGAAGGCTCCTGATAACAAATCCGGTCTAACTTCATTTGCTCATGATCTTGAGCTATGACAGGGACGCAGGCAAATGACCGTTTGCGACGTAACGACATCTCGACTCTGATGATCAGGTGTCCAGTGGGAGCGCTGGCTTCAGCGTCCAAGCCTGTAACAGAGTCTGTTCCAGTATTCCGGGCGCTTTGAAGTTCTCAGGCAACATCTGCCACTTGCACGCCTTCGCGAAAGCTTGAGAATTGACATACCTGCTCTGGGCTAGTTTCCCTCTCCTCAAGACGACTTTCTCAGGTAGCTTCCTTCCATGTAGAATCCGCAGAAGCACCGAACTGGCCGTGGAGAGGTAGTCCTCCGGAATGAGAACGGATCGTTCGACAACGATCCCACTCGGGATGTACCCCGTCCTTTCCATTGTGTCAAGCACGATCCTGGATGCTTGAAGCAAGCTTCTCATTGAGAGCGTTCTCGGACCCCTTGTACGCTTCCTTGAGGGGGGACCCAGCGGCTGAACTACGGGCAGTTTGTCTGGGATCACGTTCGTCTGTGCGTAGCAGGCGACAGCCTTGGTCACAAGGCAGAATATCTGTGCTGGTGAGAGGTATGCTCGATCGATTTTCTGGTGTCGTATTTCTCTCAGTGACTTCCGAGCCAGCATGTCGAGTCTTTCTCTGTCGACCTCAAGGCTTCGAGAGGGATCTTGGAAAATCGACATCGCATCCCGAGCGGTGATGAAGTCAACGTCATCAAAAGACAGGATGTACTTGATCAGCTCCTCAAAGTCTCTGTACGCTCGTTCGGTCACTTCTGGTGGCTGTCTGGGAGGAACTACGAGTTCGTCAACGGCGGGGTTCCTTCCGCGGGCAAAGTTGACTTCGTCCCAGAATCTACGGTTGACGATTGTGTGCACGTGAAAGAGGATACTGATCGCACCTCCCTTCGTACGTAGTCTCCCATAGATCTGATTGAACTGCCTCTTGACCTTCTGCAGTCCCTTTGGATCATTGAAGAAGAAATCAAGATTGATGAAATTGCGACCGGCCCCGTTCAGATTCAACACATTACAGTACCAGTACGGCGAGTCATTCAGATTCAGAATCGATGTCTCATCCAAATACACGGGAATTCTCATTTTGGGCATAGCAGGATACACGTGTGGTGCCCAAGTCCATCCTGGATGACCCAAACATGAGAGATCTCGATTGAAGGCATGACTGACGTAGGCGGCGCCCTCTTCTTCCCGGCGTTGGAACTCTGCTGCCCCTGTCTCTATGTCTTTGTCGGCTAGATACTCGTAGAGCGTCGGATGCCGGCTATGTGTGTCAAGATGATAGCCAATGTCTAATGTCGAAAGAGCCTCGATCACGTCTTCTCTCTTGCGTTTCTGGAGGGATCTAACCTTCTGCCCGACAAGCTTGGCAGTTGCCTTCACGTTATGTTTGGACAGAATCTCAACGATCCTCTTTGGAGGCTCATCAGCTTCCGGTGTGATGTAGTCCTCCACATCGAACCAGAGATAGACAAGGACCTTGGCCATGGAGTCGGACTCTCCGAAGTATGTCGCTACTTGCAGATGTGATCGATCAACGGTCGAAATTTAACAGTAAGGGTTGCCGTCTTGTTCCGCTCGGAAGCGTGCAAGTCCTTGAGTAACTACCATAGCCTAACAACACCCACTCAGACGCGTGAGGCATGGGATCGTCATATGCCAAAGATGGTCCAGTCGAGACGACGCCTCTTTTGCACATACATCCCAGCAATTGGGATTCTGGTCGCGCACTTGGGACATTTCTTTTCTCTGCTTAACTCGTATGTGCGAATAGTCCAACCATCTCTTGTTATGACTTGCTCACCGCACTCGTGACAGAACGTGTTCTCGTACCTGTGACCCCTGACGTTTCCGATGTAGGGATACTTCACACCGGCCTTGCGTGCTGTTTCTCGAGCGTGTTCCAGTCTCTGGATTTCTGTTGCAGGGGCATGGAACTTGTACGCAGGCATGTATCGCGTGAAGTGAATCGGTGTCTCAGGTCCTACGTGTTTGAGATGCCTGTCGATGACAGAGAGGATTGTGGAGTCGCTGTCATTGACGCTTGGAACAATCAGGTTCACTATCTCGACGTGGATTCCCTTCTTCTTGGCTGCCTCGGCGTTCCGCCAAGGTATGTTCGCGTCTACGGCTCCGCAGAATTCCCGATATGCATGCTCGTCTCCCTTGACATCAATCTTTAGCCCGTCCAGACCCGATCGCGCAAGCAAATCAATGGCTTCCAGCGTCATGTAGCCGTTGGAGACATAGCAGCAGTAGAGGCCGCACCCCTTAGCTTGCGAAAATGCGTCTGCCGTCCAGTCCGTAAGCAAGGTCGGCTCCTGAAAGCTTGCGCAAAGCCCTTCGTCTCCCGAGTCGATCGCCATCTCAAGGATCCTGTCCGGCGAAACGGATACTGCCTTCTCCGGCTTGGGATGCGACTTGGAGAAATTGTAGTTCTGGCACCAAGGGCAGTCGAAGTTGCAGGACCAAGTTGAGAACGTGAGTGCCGTGGATCCAGGCCAATAGTGAAAGAAGGGTTTGATCTCTATAGGGCGACTTTCCACTCCACTGAGATCTCCGTAGACAAGCGTGTACAGCCTCCCGTCGATGTTCTTTCTCGTCCTGCATCTGCCGAGCTCGCCAACATCGAGAGAACATCTTCGTTCACATAAGTTGCATTCCACCAGATCGCCCCTCACCTTCACGTAGAGGCTAGATTCGCGGACGCAGGGTCTCGCCCGAAGATCCAAGAGGGTTCGTCACCGTTTCTAGTGAGATAAGTGTGCCCAAAAGCAAGATCGGTGTAGGTTATTGCCGAGATTCATTTCCGAGACGCTTCTGCGCGTATGAATAGTACCCAATAGCGCTGATCAGGATCATTCGACTCATGTAATCAGGTATGTCGTCTTGTGACTTCCCGGTCAGCTTGAGAAGATCTTGGACAAAGTACTGATACACTTCGTCATGTGACTCATTCGCTTTGACCGCTTCGAAGACTCTTGACCCCCAGCGTTTCGTCGTTTGCAAGTTTGTCCGAAGAAAAGCTTCCACATTCTCAAGCACTGGACCGAAGTGAGGCAGCAGTAGACCAACCGGATTCATGTCAAGCATTCGAGTGAGACTTCTCATGTACTGCTCCTCATCGAAACTGGGCGGAGGAGTTGCCGGAATAGGCGTGCATAGATTCGGGTAATATATCCCCACGGCATCACCTGTGATCACGAGCCGCTCAGCCTCAAGGAGAACGGACATGTGATGTAGCGCGTGGCCTGGAGTCGAGAAGATCTTAAGCCGTTTGCCAGCTCCCAAGTCTAACTCGCATCCATCTCGTACTGTGTCGATTCTTTCCTTGAGGACGCTGACCGGCTCGCCGAAAACGGCCAACGCGTCGGATCCGAATAGGCTTGCAACGCTCTGAACCAGCTTGGTGGGATCCACCAGATGCTTCGCTCCTCGCTCGTTGACCAAGACTCGTGCGTTGGGCATCGCCTTCAACAGATGACCAACGGCCCCCGAATGATCCAAGTGCACGTGCGTCGGAACTATGAAATCGACCTGCCACGATCTCGAATCGAGCGCCTGCAGTTGCGAAATGATGCTGTTTGAACTCGTCGGGTACCCCGTGTCGACAAGGGCAAGTTCCTCTCCCTTGATCAGATATGCAGCTGCAAGCCCTGGAAGTCCCACAGCCATTGTGTCGACCAAGAATACGCCGTCAACTATCTCTTTGCAGGACAAGGGCGATGGCAGCTTCATCTTGACTACCAGTTTGAGCGAATCGTTCGCACCCACAACCGGTTTGCTGTACTTGAACCTGACCTCTGCTGGATTCCCCCCTCAGCACTAAGAAGAAAAGCCGTGTCTCTACAGCGTGTGTTAGCGACGTAGGTTAGGCCTGCTGGCTGCTCCAAGCTTCGTTGATGGAACTCCGCTGCTTATTGCACGTAACGATTTCACCACTTCTTGGTGCGGGTTTGCTCTTCAGATGTCTCTGACGAAAGCGCCTTCCATGGCAGCTACGTCTGTGTAGTCATACTCCTCGAAGCCATCGAAAGGTTTGAAGAGATACTTGTTCTCTCTGTACTTCTTCCACATCTCCGTGGGGGCGACCCTCTTTGACAAGTTTATTCGAGCGGCCTCAACGCCTAGGACTCCTTTCTGCGACTCTACGTTCTCCCTGAGGAATCTCCTGATCTTGTCCCTGTTGACTGATAGCATTGACATCAAGATGTCGTCCTCGCCGAATGAATATGCGGCATATGTTGGAAACACATCCGATGGGTAGTCAAGATGAATCGTATGGTTGAAGACGTTGTGAACCTCTTCCGAGGTCGCTCTTATTGCGATTTGGTATCTTTCAAGCTGTGCCGGTCTGTCCTTCGGAGCGGGGAAGAATACCGGCTTCAGGAGAGTGATAGTTCTGGTCTTTGATGACTTGGCCGCTGACGGAATCGCCTTCACAATAAGGTCTGCAAAGCTGTCGATATCTTGGACATCATAGATGATGCTCATGAAGTCCTTCTCTTCCTGCTGCGAAATGTAGAGCGGCGTGCAATACTCATTGGATATTGCCTTCAAGTTCAACATCACCGAGTTCCAAGTGTCGGCGAGATCATCACCCGGAAACACACGCACTATCAGCATCATGAGAAGGCACACCAGAATAATCCCGAGTGCTGACCCAGAATATTAATCTCTTTTGCAGCCGTAACAACGCGAGGCCGCATTGTTCGTGGGCACATGCAGTGTGCAGGCCTCAGGCAACGGACTTGACGGCGTCTGCGAGCGGGATCTGGTACGGTCCTAGCTTGCCGCCGAAGTTGACGGCAGTGATCTTCACGACACCAGGAACTCTCGCTGCCGCGATGACACCTAATCCTGTTGCTCTCTTGACGATTTCAGTATCGATTCCGTTGAATACGAGTTCGTACACGCTCTGAACGTTCGGTGGAATCCTGGAGTCAGGAACCGAAGCCTTCAGGGTCGGACAGAATGGATGATTCGTCGACGCCGGTAGCTTATACTTCGTCGAGCCTACCTTGGACCCGGACCGGCAGATTCCTCCCGGAAATGTCAGTACTACTCCTTGAACTGTGCCTATTGCCTCAACGGCCTTTTCTGCTGCGTCCAATGCTGATGATTGCGTATCAGCCATTATGATGAAGTTGCCACCAGCCACACCTTTCTTGACTCCAAACTTGTCCTCGATAAGGAACTCCCCCTCCATGACCGGGATACGCCAGATCGTCCGTTCGCCGAGTGCGCCCCTTTTCTGGAAGCCATCCCCGAACTTTCGTACCGCTCGTCCGATCTTGAGCATGCGTTTTGCCTCTGGCATCGCGTCGAACGCGGCGGTCGTCGGGCAAGTCAGTATGCATTGCCCAATTCGTGTGAGAAGCTGGATCTTGAGCTCTCGTCTAGTCCGGTGCCAAATCTGAATGAACACCCCAGGTCGCCCGTCAGGAGTCTTGTCGGGAGAAGGTAAGATGCCCTCGACCCCGGCCTCTGCCGGAGACATGATTATTGATGATGCGAAACCTGTAACGGTCTTCCCGGCAATCATCGCCCACTTATCGTTCGCGGCTGTCACGAGGATCCTGCTCGCCACCATTGGGAAAGCTTCCGCAAAGGTTTCCTCTACTTCCACGCCATTGAATTCCATAATGACTCACGAGAACTGGACGGATCGCCAATTTGACACGTGAACCCTGGCAGGCCATTTAATTGTTTCCTGTCTTGCACTGATGGGGACTGTGGATTCTCTGCCTAGCAGCAAGATTCGCACAGTGACCGTGCACGGTCACCCAGAGTTCGCTGAAGCCAAGAGTTAAAGACGCAAGTGCCCACTCTTTGTCCGAGATGAACGAAGGATGGTTCTCAAGGTTGGTTTCCTGAAGCTCGGCTGCATCGGATCAGCATTATTGCTCGAGTTCATGCTCGACGAGAGAGCTGAGAGACAGGACATCGAGGTTCGCGTGGTCGGGGCTGGTGCCAAGCTTGGTGTAGACCAAGCAGAGGATGTCGCTAACCGACTTCTCGAATTCAAGCCACAGTTTGTCGTCGTTACGAGTCCAAACGCCACGCTTCCAGGCCCCAAGAAGGCTAGGGAGATCATCAAAGGTGCGGGTGTACCAACAATTGTGGTCTCCGACAGTCCGGGAAAGAAAGCGGCTCAGGAACTGGAGCAACAGGGCTTCGGCTACATCATAATTGAAGCAGACTCTATGATTGGCGCAAGGAGAGAGTTCCTCGATCCTCCGGAGATGGTTCTGTTCAATCTGGATGTCACCAAAGTCCTAGCAGTGACAGGAGCGTTGAATCTGCTGACATCAGAGGTTGATCGAGTAATAGATGCCGTCAAGAAAGGAGTCACTGTGACCTTGCCAAGGCTCGTTGTGGACAAGGAGAAGGCTATGAAGGCGGCATCGTTTTCGAATCCCTATTCAGCCTCCAAAGGGATAGCCGCCTACGAGATCGCGCGGCGCGTAGCGGACATGACAACAGAAGCATGTTTCGTGATGAAAGAATGGGAGAGGTACACGCAACTCGCGTCGGCAGGTCATGAGATGATGCGCCAAGCCGCTCGGCTGGCTGATGAAGCTAGAGAGCTGGAGAAGTCTCAAGATGCGGTTTCGAGAACGCCGCATTATGATGACGGCAGTATCCTCCAAAAGAAGCGGTTGATCGAAAAGCCAAGCAAACCCTAGCCGCGTCTTCTGAGAGACAGCCGACACCGCCCTGCGATGGATCTCTGAAGACCAGGTACGTTCTAGGGGTGTTTCAAGACAGCGGCCAGTTCAAGATCTTGCTTCTTTGCAGCGCGATCAGGACAGGAACCCCTACGATTGTAGCCATTACGACGCTGAAAGCTGCTTCGATGGGTGTCTGAACAGCACCAAGGATGAAAATTTCGGGCAGCCATTCTATTGGAATAGGATACAGCTGGTACAGTCCGGCGACTATCAGCATGAATATTCGCGTCATAACATCTAGCTCGACAGCGACGAATGCGGTGACAGCAACTATGGGAGCGAGGGATGAGGCGCTTGACCTCCTTTCCTGAAGCTTCTGCACCAAGAGAACTGCGGGAATGATCATCACGAATCCCAGGTAAGTGTCCCAGAGAGTCCAGAGTGGGATGTACCTTGCGAGCGGGTGGACAAGAAAGGCCGCAAGTTGAACGCCGTATATTCCCAGCGTCAGATACCACTTACGTGACACTAGAAGACCGGCACCGAGTGCCCCAACAGCCTCAGCGATTCCGAAAATGTTCTCAATCCAGATGCTATCGGGTCTCACGAAACGACCTCCCAGCCAACCGATGGCTGCCGCTAGGAATCCAAGGTATGGTCCTGCGATAATACCCTCAAGCGGTTCCATGACTATGCTCATTCTTCGAAAGCCAACCATGGGAGGAGCGGTCGAGAGAACTATGTGAATAGCAGCCAGTGCTGCAACCACGGTTACGTACAAGGTTCCTTTTCCCTTCACCATCATCCGCTATCACCGATCACGCCGCTAGTTACGCAGCAAGATCTACATGCGGATACAATATAACCGAAACCGGTGCTATCTTGATCTGAGAGGGTCGGCGTGTCTGGAATCGTTGTTACGTTGATCACCGGTAGGAGTATGTCGCAAGCACGAAGCCGCGAACTCGGCAAGTTCTCAGAAGAATATTTTCGCTCAGTTACTGTCTGCGAACTTGACCCTGATGACATGACTGAGTTGGGTACAATGGACGGAGAGAACGTCAGAGTTGCTACGAAATTTGGCCAAGTGATCCTTAGGGCAACTGTTTCGAAGCAGGGACCACACAAAGGGGTTGCCTTTGTGCCCTATGGCGCTTGGGCAAGCGCACTTTTCGGGACTTCGACGCACACTTCTGGCATGCCGACCCTGAAGGGGCTTGAAGCCATCATCGAGAGAGCGCCGGGATCCAAGGTTCCGACGCTTCAAGAAGTCACGCGCTTGAAGGTTGGCTGAACAGATTGTCAAAGAAGATTTCAGAGAACGTGGTTTGCACGTTCTGCGCATCCGGATGCGACGATCTTCAGATAACACACGACGGACGCAGAGTGGAGTCTGCACGAAATGGATGCGCGATCTCTGTGAGCAGATTCACCAGCACCGGACAGAGTCGCATATCGAAGCCGCTCGTCAGAACAAAGGGGGTACTCCGCCCGGTGACCTTCGGGAAGGCAATAGACCGGACTGCCCGGATACTGAGCAACGCGAGATACCCGCTGCTCTATGGGTGGAGTCAGACATCATGTGAAGCGATATCAAAAGGTGTCGAGCTGGCGGAGCTCGTCGGAGGTCTCATTGACAATACCACCACGTCATGCCACGGACCGACGATTCTTGGAGTCCAAGATGTGGGTGAAGCAACCTGCACTCTAGGCGAAGTCAGGCACTCGGCTGATCTCGTTATCTATTGGGGATGTAACCCAATCCACTCGCACCCACATCACACAACCCGGTTCACGATATTCAGCAAGGGACGCTTTCGGAGGACACGAAAGGAGCGAAAACTGGTTGTCGTTGATGTTAGACGAACAGACACCGCCAAATTGGCGGACCGATTCATACAGATTCAGCCGAACGGAGACTACGAGCTCCTAACGGCATTGAGGGTTGCGGCCAAGGGTGAGGAGATCGAACAGGATTCGATTGCAGGCGTCCCAACAGAAACCGTGGAAGAGCTCGCGGAGATGATGACAGACTGCGAGTTTGGAGCACTGTTCTTCGGCCTCGGAATTACGATGACCGCCGGGAAGCACAGGAACACTGAAGCAGCGCTAGCCCTCGTAAGGGACCTCAACTATTTGACCAAATTTGTGATCATCCCGATGCGTGGTTGGTTCAACGTCACGGGGGCGAATGAGGTTACAACCTGGCAGACCGGCTATCCATACGCCGTGGATCTAACGCAAGGATATCCCAGGTTCAATCCTGGAGACACATCGGCGATTGACGCTGTCACGCGTGGAGAAGTTGACGCTGCGCTCGTAGTCGCATCAGATCCGGTGTCTCATTTCCCCGGAGCAGCAGTCAAGCATCTTCTAGGAATCCCGATCGTCTCTCTGGAGCCAAAGATGACCCCGACAACGGAAGCATCGGAGGTTGTGATCCCATCGGCGATCCTAGGGATCGAAGCATCTGGTACGATCTATAGAATCGATGGGGTTCCTTTGGAAGCCAGAAAAGTCGTCAACCCACCTCCCGGTGTGAGATCCGATGTCGAGATTCTTGACGCAATCATCAAGCGCGTCAAGAGGCAAGGGAGGAGACGCTGATGTCGGAACTTCTGGTCAAGAACGGATACGTCTTCGATCCGCTAAACGGGATTGAAGGAGACAAACTGGACATCTCAGTGAGAAACGGCAAGATAGTGGAAAGGGTCAGTCGTAGAGCACGCGTGTTGAACGCTTCGGGCATGACCGTCATGCCGGGAGGCGTCGATATTCACTCGCATATCGCAGGTTCGAAGGCCAACTGTGCCAGAATGATGCGCCCCGAGGATCACTCCAAAGATCCTGAGACCAAGACCAAGCACACCCGTTGCGGGGTTGGCCACACAATACCGTCAGTCTTCACCACAGGGTATCGCTACGCGCGGATGGGATACACTACAGTGTTCGAACCGGCGACCCCGCCACTGAAGACACGACACACGCATGAGGAACTGAATGACATCCCGATCATTGACAAAGGTTGCTTCACGCTCTTCGGCAACAACTGGTTCGTCATGGAGTACATTAAGCAAGGAAGAATCAACGAACTCGCAGCATATGTCGCATGGATGCTTGAAGCGACGAAAGGTTACGCGATCAAGATCGTGAACCCGGGCGGAATCGAGGCTTGGCGGTGGGGAAGGAACGTTAGGAGACTGGACGACGTGGTTCCGAACTTTGATGTCACCCCGAGAGAGATCGTGCGAGCCCTCTGCCAAGTCAACAGCCTTCTCAACCTTCCGCACGCAGTACACGTGCACCCCAACGGGTTGGCGGAACCGGGCAACTATCAGACCACGATTGACACGATGGAATGCGTACACGATATCCCCACACGAGAACACCCTCTGATCCACGTAACCCACGTGCAGTTCACCGGAAGGAAAGGGTGGGCTTGGCCTGATGTTAGGTCAGGCGCACCAGAGATAGCTGACTACGTGAACACGCACGACCATGTCTCAATAGATCCTGGTCAGCTGATCTTCACCAATGTGACTTGGATGACCGCCGACGGGCCCGCGATGTTTGCTTTGTTCAAACTGACGAAAACCAAGTGGTTCAATGCCGACGTGGAATCCGAGACAGGTGCAGGGGTTGTATCGGCGACGTACAAGAAAGGCAACTACGTGAACGCAATACAGTGGGGAATTGGTCTCGAACTTGCGCTTCTAGTTAAGGACCCTTGGAAAGTCTTCCTGACCACCGACCATCCGAATGGTGGACCGTTCACCGCCTACCCACGCGTCATATCATGGTTGGTGAGCAATGGAGCACGACAGAAACTCCTAGACAAGATCAACAAGACAGCCAAGAGGCGACTCAACTTGCCTGGAATCGATAGGGAATACTCGCTCCATGAGATCGCGACGGTAACTCGTGCCGCGACAGCTAGATCACTAGGGCTGAGCTCCAAGGGACACCTTGGGGCGGGTGCAGACGCAGACATCGCAATCTACAACATTGACGCGCCAAAGCTCGACCTGTCAAAGGAATACAAGGCCGTGAAGAAAGCTTTCGCCCGCGCTGCTTTCACTCTCAAAGGTGGTCGCGTTGTAGTCAAAAACGGTGAAGTAGCCCAGAGCGTGCAAGGTCGAACCTTCTGGACGAAGCCAGAAGTGTCCGCAGAGACGATGGGAGCAGTAACGAAAGAACTCGAATCCAAGTTCGACGACTACTACAGCATCCGGTTTGCCAACTATCCCATCGAGGAACAGTACCTCACGGCGTCACAGGTCATAAGCACCAAAGGGGAGGTCTAGAGCTTGGCAAGACTAACCGTCACGCCCGTTCGTGAATTCAAGATCCCGGTCACTGCACACTGCCTGAGTCCAGACTTCGTATCGGGAAAATCGTTGAGGGAGATCGAACTCACTGAGGTTTGGGAAGGAAACCGCAGAGTGAAGCTCGGATCATTATTCGAGATTCAAGGAGACACAGGTCTCACCACCAACGATTGCACAATCAGAGTCACAGGAAACGTCTGTGCGGTGCGAGGGATCGGCTACGAGATGACTGGCGGATCAATTGAGGTCGATGGTGACGCTGGGATGTATCTGGGGGAGCGAATGCGAGGAGGATCGATCGTCGTGTCCGGAAATGCGGGTTCTTGGCTCGGGACCCGCATGAGAAATGGATTGATCGAAGTGAAAGGAAACGCAGGGGATGCTATCGGCGGCTCGGCGCGTGGCGCCACGAAAGGCATGCTGGGCGGCATCGTAACCATTCACGGGGATTGTGGGACGGAAGTCGGTGCTTGGATGCGAAACGGTACTATCAGGGTCAAGGGAAACTGCGATCTCTACGCAGGCATACACATGAAGAATGGAACCGTTGTTGTCGAGGGCAACTGTGCAGGGCGAGTTGGAGCGCACATGACGAACGGAAAGGTCGTTGTGCTCGGAAACATAGGAGGAGTCCTACCGAGTTTCCAGTTCGAAGAGATACGTGACAAAGCAAAGGCAGGGGACGAGAAGATCTCTGGTCCGTTCTACGTCTTCAGCGGAGACGTGAACGAGGAGGGCGGGGGCAAGCTTTTTGCGAGGATCTCTAGTAACTCCGACCTGAAATGGAACGAGATGTTCCTCGAGATGTAGATGCAAATGTCCATGAGCGTCAACCGTCACGCATTGCCGATTGTGAAAGAACTCATTCAGCGCAAAAACGAACTCCAAGTGAGAGTCGAGAAACGCCCGAAGGGAGCCACGATCATTGATGCCGGCGTGGCAGCTCCGGGTGGATACGCGGCAGGCATTATGGCCACAAGACTTTGCATGGCCGGCCTATGCGAAATCTCGATTTCCTCGCGCGCTTTCGGCGACTTTGACTTGGCCGCGATAAACGTCGCAACAGACCAACCTCCTATCAGCACCTTGGCCTCGCAGTTCGCCGGGTGGGACATCAAGGTCGGAGACTACTTTGGAATGGGCTCAGGACCTGCGAGGGCTCTTGCGTTGAAGCCTAAGGACCTCTATGCAGAGATTGAATACGAGGACAAAGCCGATCACGCGATCATAGTTCTCGAGTCTGACAAGCTCCCGCCAGATGATGCGATAAATTATGTCGCGTCCGAGTGCGGCGTGAGACCTTCAAAAGTCTATGCGGTTGTTACTCCCACAAACTCGCTCGCAGGTTCGGTTCAAGTTTCAGGCAGGATAACTGAGATAGGCATCTACAAGCTGCGAAGGCTAGGGCTAGACCCGAAGAAGATTCTTTACGCCTCTGGGTCGGCCCCGATCGCCCCTCTGCATCCCAAGTCCGCAAGGGCCATGGGCAGGACAAATGACGCACTCTACTACGGTGGAGAAACCTTCTACACCGTCGGCTTCGACGACGACGAGAAAATGAAAGAAATCGTATCAAAAGCTCCGTCCTCAACTGCCAAAGAGTACGGTAGACCATTCTACGACATCTTCAAGTCTGCAGGCTTCGATTTCTATAAGATCGACCCTAACCTCTTCGCGCCTGCCGTGGTCGCTGTGAACAACGTCAAGACCGGACAGACGTTCAGGTCGGGGCAAGTGAACGTAACGGTACTCAGAGAAACCATGGGAATAGGTGCGGTGTAGGTAGAGGAGGAAGCAGACTCTACCTAACCATCTTTGCTGCTATTTCTTGAGCCTTGACTGCATCCTCGACGGTTACCTGGGGCCTCGCTTCGCCGCGCAGGCACTTGATGAAATGCTCATCGATCTGGTAGTGTCCCCAGACCTTGGTTCCCGTTTCGGTGAACTTCCACTCCTGTTTGGTACCTTCTTCGCCTGTAAGTGTAAGCAAGTTGTTCCAGTCCGCACGTAGGAAGAAGGTCTTCTTGCCGTATACCTCAAGCCAGCTTGTTCCTGCGTTTGGCGGCGCCATGGAGCCATAGTGCAGAGCACCTACAACTCCATTTGTCATCTTGATCAGCCCCATTGTGCTGTACCCAAGCGTGCCTCCGAATTGGTCGAGCCGAGCGTAGTTCGTCTTCCATTCTACCTCACTGAACTCAGCGTCGAAAAGCCACCTTAGCAGATCTATCGACCACACGGAGAGGGTGAAGTCGGGAAGGCCGCCGCTCTGAACCTTGTCCCATGCCCAACAGGCAGCTGGCCATTGAGCCGCCTGATCCTTCGCAGGTATGAACTCCCTAAATGAGACGGCCACGGGGTCGCCGATCGCTCCAGAACGGATGAGTTCCTTGGCTTTCACATAGTTCGGTGTAAAGCGGAAGTTGAGGACAGGCATCAAGATAACGCCTGCTTTCTCTGCAGACCTGCCAAGGTCTCTGACTTCGTCAAGAGTTGCGGCTATGGGCATCTCACACATCACATGCTTCCCGTTCTCGATTGCTGCCTTCGCTGTCTTGTAGTGGAGCGGGGTTGGTGTGGCCACGACCAGTGCGTCCACTTCTGGATTCCGGATGAGGTCCATGTAGTTCAGGAAATACTTGACCCCGTACTTCTCTGCGAGCGGTTTGACTCTTCGCTCGGTACTTGCTGCAAGACCGGCTAGCTTGGAACCAGGGATCTTCCTGAAGGCTGGGGCGTGAGCTGCACCGCCCACGAATCCAACTCCTATGACTCCTACGCCGAAGACTTTGCTAGACATTCATAGAACACCGGCCGTTCCTTCTTCTCCATTGGGTATTTAGCAGTTAGCTCCATTGCTCCCTCGTCAGAAGACTCGAAGGGAGTGCTTGGCAGCTGTGAACTCTGTTCTCGTAGGCATGGTTTCTTGCAGCAGGAAAGACGAGTACGAGCATACCTCCAGTCCTGCAAATCGCTGCGAGACAAACTCTCATGAGCCAAGGTTGCATAGTGAGACAGGATCAGTGCCTCCACTCGGGGATCTGTTTTGAGATTGGTCACCTTCGAGCATCATGGTCATCGGGGAATAGGCTGGCTCGCACCGGGTTTCGTGATCGACCTAGATCAGGTACACAAACTGTACTCATCGCAGCATGGAGGACCAGTCGAGAATCCACCTGTCTCCCTGCCTCGAACGATGATCGACTTCCTCGGACTTGAGGAAGAAGTCGAGAGATACGTTCGTGACCTCGAAGAGTACGTTCGATCGTTCTTCTTAGGGAGTCCGGTTGAGCTTGAGCGACAAGGAATTGGGCATGTTCTGTCTCATGTGCGGTTGCTGCCTCCTGTTCCAGTTCCCCCTAAGATTGTCTGTCTAGGACTGAACTACAGAGACCATGCTGAGGAAGCGCACGTCCCCGTTCCAGATAGACCAGTCCTCTTCTCGAAGCCCAGCACAGCAGTCGTGGGTCCCGATGACCATATAGTCTACCCGAAGATCTGCAGTCAGCTAGACTACGAGGTTGAGCTGGCGGTTGTGATTGGAAAGAAGGGAAAGAACATCTCTCAAGCCGAGGCGTTCAGCCACATTGCTGGATACACAATCTTCAACGACATCAGCGCGAGAGACATCCAGTTCGCAGACAAGCAATGGTTCAGAGGAAAGGGCTTCGACACATTCGCCCCAACCAGACCTTCACTAGTCCTTAAGGACGAAGTCAACGACCCACACAGTTTGAAGATGGAATTAAGAGTGAATGGAGAGGTAAGACAGAGAAGCACAACGGCTAACATGGTTTTTCGGATCCCATATCTCATCGCCTTCATCTCAGCAGCCATGACCCTTCAGCCCGGTGACATCATAGCTACAGGAACGCCTGCCGGCGTCGGTTTCTATGCCAAGCCCGAGAAGAAGCTCCTCAAACCGGGCGATGTAATAGAAGCCGAAATTCAAGCACTGGGAGTCCTAAGAAACAAAGTCATCAGCGAAGAATTGTGAGAAAGCGTCAAGTTGCACGCTTAATAGTGGGACAGCAAGCGTAGTTAGCCCGATTTCATCTCGAAGAGATGACATTCTAGTGTGCGAACTGAAGGTGCGGCTTAACAGAGCTCAGGCGGATGAGCAAGTCGCCGAGGATGTGATCTATGCACGCAACGAACCAAGCCATGTGCTCCTCAAGGATGTCTTGGGAACAACACGCACGGTACCTGCCGCGCTAATCTCGACAATTGATATCGGAAACGAGTCGTTGCTCCTAACGCAGTCGTCGGTTATACCCCCGTTTCTACGATTTCTCGAAGTTTTCCAGAAAGCCGAGTCTTCCCAGTCATACGGTTTGGTAGAGGAAAGATGGAACGAACTCAAAGCCGCAGGCGATGAGGCAGTACGTGCGCTTTGGCGAAAGTACGGAAGGTCACCGTAGCGTGACCTTCTCGATCGCAGTCTCAGGGAAGGGCGGAACCGGGAAGACCACAATTTCCACGTTGCTTATTCGAGCCTTGGTGGAGAGAGGCAAGAAACCAGTCCTCGCCGTCGACGCTGACCCAAACTCGAATCTTAACGAGGCACTGGGCGTCTCAGTCAAGGGAAGCGTTGGCGAGATTCGAGAGAACCTCCTTGAGCGACAGAGCACTCTTTCACCCGATCAATCCAAGGAGGGCTACCTTGATTACATGATTCAAAGCGCGATCACTGAATCCGATGCGTTCGATCTCCTTGCAATGGGACGCCCTGAAGGTCCTGGGTGCTACTGCTACGTGAACAATGTGCTACGGAAGATCGTTGACTCGATTGCATCTAGCTACCCGTATGTCGTTATGGATACCGAAGCAGGACTAGAGCATCTAAGCAGGCGTACAACGAAGGACCTCGATCTGCTCATCATAACGACGGACGTCTCCGCTCGTGGGATCTCTACAGCGAAGCGAATTCAGGAACTCGTGACGGAGCTAGACACCAAGGTTGGGCGAATCTATGCCGTCGCAAATCGTATTCCATCACCCATGCAGGAGCGTGTGCGTGGGGATCTGCGGAAGGTGGGCTTGGAGTGTCTCGCAGTCATTCCCGAGGACGATCTAGTGCAGGAATTTGATGCGGAGGGAAAACCGATCTACACGCTTCCCCAAGAATCAAGTTCAGTCATTGCAGTCGCCAAAATGATTGACGACGTTTCGATCCCTTGACTCGGAGACACGATGAGCGTTGAAGATCGCCATAGCAGGGAAGGGAGGAGTCGGCAAGACAACCCTTGCAGCCACGCTCGCGAGACTGCTAGGGAGAACGGGCCTAAAAGTCTTGGCAGTTGATGCAGACCCTGCAATGAACTTGGCAGTTGCTCTTGGGATTCCACCTGCAACGACCCGAACCATAGTTCCGATCTCCGACAACCCGGACCTCATCGAGGAGCGAACCGGTGCTCGCCTAGGCGAGACAAGCGGCGCTGTATTCAATCTCACGCCTCGCGTCGAGGACATAGCATCGAAGTTCGGTGTCGCTGCAATGGACAATACTAGCCTGCTTGTTCTGGGGACAGTGAAGTCGGCCGGTTCGGGGTGCTTGTGTCCCGCAAATGCTCTCCTACGTGCACTGCTACGTCACTTGATGCTGCAGAGGAATGAAGCGATCGTGATGGACATGGAAGCGGGCCTTGAACACTTGGGACGAGGTGTGATACGTGGAGTCGACGCTCTTCTTGTGGTTCTCGAACCTAGGCCCTTCTCAGTCCAAGTGTACGAGCGAATAATAGCACTCGCTGAACAGCTTGGTGTCCAAGCGACTATGGCTGTTGGCAACAAGATAGCCGGCGCAAGAGACGAGGAGTTCCTGAACCATGAACTCGAAGCATTGGGGCAGAAGCTTGCAGCAATCATGCCATACGATCCAAGACTCGTCGAAGCGGAGATGTCAGGGAGAGCGCTTCTCGAGTTCGCTCCCGATGCCCCATCCGTCAAGGCGATCGACGATCTCAAGCATATGCTCATCCGAGACTTCGCAAGATGAATAGCCTAATGCAAACCTACACTGCGAATGATGTCTCTTCTGTCCTCACCGACCATTAGTCGGAAGTATTCTGAGCTGTGAGACAGACATTTCTCAAGTCTCCCGCGTCCGACAACTTGCTCTCCAGTGCGTGCCTGCTCCGCAAACCGCCCCCGGAACGAAATTAGCTCCCTCGGCCGACGTGACGAAACGCCTGACAGAACACGGACATGCTCGAGCACATATCTGCACGGAGTCATAAGACTCTCCTCATCGTCAACGATGCGACCAAGTATCGAGCATCTGCCAATCGTTTTGTACGTCGTCTCTCCATACTGTTCGGTGATTTCATGCCAGTCCCGGACACATCTGATGAAATATTCGTCCTGCAAGAACTTCCCTTGGAAGACCTTGCGCTTTTCTCGGGCGACAAAATCATTGAATGCAATCGCGCTCTGAAGTCCTCTTCTCATGTACAGTCGTCGAAGTCCACGTTTCTGATAACAATGGAAATACTCGTTCTCTTCTATGAGGGCAACCAACGCCTTCTGCACCTTCTTGGCCGCTTCCAGACCGTAAACGATCACGTCAATGTCCGAGTCTAAACGATGAAGACGAACAAGGAGGGAGCCGGAGATTCCAAAACTCGCAAATGGGAGCTGGGACTTCTTTGATAGGACCGAAACTAGCTCGACTGCATTCGTCTCAAGTGAATCCTTGTGCCTTGAGTGCACGAGACCCAACAGTCTCTGCGTAGGTCTGTGCAGCTGAGTTACGTCTGCGACCGGCACGCCTTGCAGATCTCGACCTTGAGCTTTGTCGTAGTAGACGTACTGGGGCCATCTGGTCTCAAGAATCCGTTGCCGTTCGGACAGCTCGTAGGTTTTGGCGTATCGGATGTCTGCACGTGATCTTGTGCCTCTCGGGTCGGGGTAATAGCGAAGGTAGCAGACTATTCGATCGGGAGGATGTACGAGACCTTTCACATCGAAGAAGAGCCCATCTGCTGTCTCGACAAAGTCCCCCTCTCTCGCCTTCGTCTCAACCACCTTTCTTGATCACGTTTGATGCGGAGCAACCCACTTGCAGAAAGATGATTCGGTCAACCCTCTAAAGTCGCTGTTAGTGGTCGCAACCGAGGAAATGCTAGGAACATTCTGTCATTCTGCTCTGTGATCTGTCTAGCTAAGTTTAGCAGCTAGACTTGCAACTGTCATATGGGGAACCATCTTGGAGAAACTCTGGCCCTACGTAGTGCCCCTACCCACGAAGTCCAGACAGCAATACCAAGTCCTGCTTTCCCTCTTCAGGTCCAAGGTTCCAATGGATATCATGAGGTATGTCCCTCTAGAGAAAGAGGCCTACCAGAGAACAATGATCAGAAGACTTCCCTATTCGAACAAGACGATCATAAAATGGTTGAGAACTCTCGTGTCAGTCGGGACACTGACAGAGGGTATGGAAAAAGCGAGGGGCACGTCGACGTGGGTCAAATCGTACAGCCTGACCGCATTTGGTAAGTGGATCAAGCTTCTGTTGATTCCACCCGAACAGATCCCGCCCGAGCAGATTGAGAGCCTAGTCAGAGACCTCTTTGGAATGTATATGAGAAGCGCTATTGAGCTATGTAGGAGGTATGAGATAGACCCGCGTCTCCTAAGGGTGACAATGAATAAGCTGTATCGTGCACAACGCCTGACCGAGAGCCCCACGCGAGTGAGCCCCCGTCGCCCGAGTCGGACTCACGCCTAGTCCAACTAGAGGCACCGGATATCTTGATTCCATGGGCGATCCCCAAGGCGAGGGTTCGCTTAGAGATGGAGACCGGTGTAGCTCGTTACACAGCGTGGAAAGGTCCTACACAGCTTTTCTCTTGCCGCCGAAGAACTCATTAGGATCTTTAGGGGCCTTTGAGGGCGCCGGGTTCGTCAAATGACGCAAAGCAAGCTGCTGAGTGCAAGGAGTGTTTCAATAGTAGCTGTGCTTGCTGCCCTGCATGCCATTGTTTCGCTGCTGCCGTTCACGCTCACGATAGGTGTCAGCGGCCAGATCACCCTAGGAGTGATTACTGGCCCACTGATCGGCCTCTTGGCTGGACCTATGCTTGGAGGAACTGCGGTACTGATTGGGTCGTTGATTGGAGGATTCCTCAACCCCGCGGGGGCCATATTCGGGCTTGCCACGTTCATTCCACCCACAGCCGGAGCCATCGGAGCGGGGCTAGTCAGGTCGGCCAGGGGCTACTTGGCGTCGTTAATTATAGTGCTCTCAGTCTTGGTTTTCTATGCGCATCCATTTGGCCGTGAAGTCCTATTCTATCCATGGCTGCATCTTGGCGCGGCCGCACTCGCTGCCTTGCCGCTGTCCAAGCGGTTGCGTGATGGATTTGGATCCACGAGCCTCAAGAAGGTCACCCCAGTGTTCCTAATGGCGGCGTTTGTCGGAACTCTCACAGACCATGCTGTAGGGAGTGCGATGGGCATCTGGTACTTCTCGTCCTTCATTGGGCCGGAGATTTGGAGGGCAATAGCGTTCATCTACCCGGTCGAGAGAGTCGTCGCTACACTTCTGTGCACCCTAGTTGGCGCGCCCCTCTATCAAAGACTGAAGGTCACGGGACTTCTAGACGCTATCCGGCAGGCCTAACGCGGACGCTCGAAGATGTCATGCATCTCAGGAACCAACTTCCTCTGTCCGATCAATGTCCAGCAGTGTCAAGGGTTGCAGAAAGCCGGCCTCTCTCTGGGCGTGACGAGTAGCGCATCGACAAGCCAGATCGCCAGACTAGCTTCCATGGCAGAGCACACTCCTTTCGGCGGCATCTGGGTAGGCGAGGACATCGGCCGAATCGGAGATGTCTTCGTACAAGCGAGCGTTGCGTCGCTGAATGCCCCAACAAAAAAGATCGGGATAGGGATAACGAGCCCGCTCGTTCGCAACATCTCCACGATCGCAAGAGCGGCCGCAGCGCTACGCGAGCTCGATCCAACGATGTTCAGACTTGGCTTAGGAGTAGGAGGACTGCACGATCTTCAGAAGCTTGGAATACGCCTTCGTAACCCAGCGTCAACGCTCACGGACGCCACGCAAGCGTTGCGAGAGATCTGGGCGGGGAAAGTTCTTACCTTCAAGGCGCAAAGCCTTGTCCTTGACCGGTTCCAAGCCAGATACCAGCCTGAATCCAACATCCCGATCTATCTCGGAGTCCGAGGGCCAAGGCTCCTGCAGCTTGCCGGAAGGATTGCGGATGGAGTAATCCTCAGCGGCCCTCTCCCCTATCTCGAAGAAGTGGTGAGCATCATACGAAACGAACTGACCCGACACGGCCGGGCGAGAAACTTCAGCATCGTCATCTGGTTGCCGACATTGATTGTCCACAACATCCGAGATCAAGAGCTCGCAAAACTCGTCGCAGCCACCGTGATCGCCGACGCTCCTAAGGCAGTCATAGACATGGCGGACATCTCTGACCTCGCCATCGAACACGTCCAAACGGCAGCAAAGAATGGTGGCTATCAAGCTGCGGCGAAACTAGTCAGTGCAGAGCTGCTAGACATCTTCACGGTATCGGGAAATGCGGATCATATCGTTGATGTCTTCGAATCACTGGCGAAACTCGGGGCCGACGAGGTAGTATTCGGGCCTCCGTACGGCAGTTCCATAGACAACTCCATCAATGAGGTCGTTGAGGCGTGGGGCCGGTCCTAACGTTCGGATTGGGCGTGAACACGAACCAAGCTCTCCAAGACGTGCTGGAGAGGAGTGTGATCGCTGAAGCCCTAAGGCTTGACTACCTTTGGGTAGCTGACTCACCGAATCAGTTGTATGGACCTGTTGTTGCGTCCAGAATCGCTTCAGTGACACGCAGGGTGCGAATTGGCCTCGGCCTGATGAGCATCCTCTTGCACACTCCTAGGCAAATCGCGTCAGCCATGATTTCCCTGTCAGAAGCCTACGGAGACCGTTTTGACCTCTGTATCGGAGCCGGAGATCGGCAGCAACTCCAGCACGTGGGCATCTCCATTGACGAAGCCCGAGACTTGCGATCTGCAATTCTTGCGGCGAGAAGAAAGATAGCATCCTACATGCACAGGGCGGGCGTAAACGCACGGATATGGCTTGGAGCTCAAGGCCCAAAGATGCTCGGGATCGCGAAAGAATTCGATGGAGTTCTTTTGAACTATTCAAAGCCAGAGATGATAAGGTCGGCGCTAGACAAGGCGCAGCTCGCTCGGCTCCAGCATATCAAGATCGGCACCTACTCGCCCTCATACGTGTACATAGAGCCTCAGCCAGAACTGATGACGATGGCGAAGGTCTCTTCAGCAGTCGTGGCAATTGGAGCATCCGCAATGGTCCTGCGGGAGTTCGGACTCTACGAGGATCTTCGAAAGGCCAGAGAGATGGCAAAGGGAGCCTCAGCCCTCGAATCAATTCTCGATGCAATACCTGACTGGGTCATTGAACACTTCTCCATAACGATGACCACAGATCAGCTCCACATGTACCTAGCAGAGCTTCACAAGCTGGCTGTGAGCCATGTCGTCTTCGGGTATCCTCAGAACCATTCAGACGAGACCGTGAGGGACCTTGGCGAGGCACTAGAACGTAGTCACTTCAAGTCAGAGAAGTGGTAGTGTTAGATCTGGGCTAGACCATGTTAACAGTGCACGTCGCAAGGAAACGACTTGTGCCTCTCGCGGCTGTATTTGCTGCGGTCTACGGGTTGCTTAGGCTGGTCCCTATCTCGGTGTGGATCGGGGTGCCAGGACGTGTATTCACCGCAACGGAATTCATGGCCCCTCTGTTTGGCCTCCTGCTTGGTCCGTATGGGGGCTCTATCGCGGCGATAGTAGGGACCTTTGTGGCGATAATACTGACCGGTCGAATGAACTTCTTCGGTCTTGATTTTCTTCCTGCGATGACGAACGCCCTGGTCTTGGGACTTATGGTGTGGAATAGGCGGGTTCTTTCAATCCTCTTGTACTCTCTCTTGCTTGTCTTGTTCTTTGTTCATCCTATGACATTGAACTTTGTCAGCATTCCATTCTGGAATGGAGTCCCAGTTCCGTTTGTGTGGCTCCACTTGATAGCATGGGTCCTCCTCGTCTCGCCTCTTGGCGGGAAATCCGTTGAATGGATTCAAGATAGAGCTCATTGGAAAGCGGTGTGTTCAGCCTTCGTTCTTGCGTTGATAGGTTCGACTGCCCAACATTTGACAGGGACCATTCTTTTTGCCACAGTGGCTGTGCCCCTGATGGGGATCACGCCCGAGGCACTGAGAGCCTCGTGGACCGCCATATTCTATGTCTATCCAGTCGAGAGACTGATAGTACTGTTTTTCGCGACGATGGTTGTCGCAGGGATAACCCGAGCTTTGATTGCAGCCGGCATGATCCGAGGACCAACTCGGACAACTTCATCGACGGCTAGGGGAGGAGTTGGAACGCTGCACGAGTGAGATCAAGGACGGTGCCTAACGGTGAACAGGGTGCCTCTCAGAGAAGACGAGATAGCTTCAGGACTGCAGCTCGCCCTCCTGCTGGAAGTAGCCTCGTATCCCAAGCCTGGGAACGTGCACAGAACGCGAGATTTCGAGCACACAAGGTTTGAACACTTCCTAGCATCGGCTGCGGCGTTGGGATCATACTTCAGAACCGCAGCACAACGAGGAAGGAGGTCAAGAGGCGATCCACTTCGAACTTCGGAGCTTAGAATCGGGGAGACCATAAGACGTGCCGTCGAGGCATGCTCTGGGTGGCAGCACGGAGGAAACACGAGCCTCGGAGTGATCTTGCTGTTGACGCCCATAGCCTATGCCGCAGGCATGGTATCCCATCACTCGGCTCTTGACTCCGAAGCAATCCGGAGGAACCTGAAGAAAGTCGTGAGGAGCACAACACGCAACGATGCCGTGAACACTTTCCGTGCTATCTCCGGCGCATCACCGGGTGGATTGGGACAGGTCCCCGAGCTAGATGTCAAGGATGCGAACTCCATCGCTCAGATCCGCGAGCGCAACTTGTCGCTGCATGAGGTCTTTCGCATATCTGCGGAATACGACACGATCTCGCGAGAATGGGTGACCGACTTCACGGTGACGTTAGACATAGGTCTACCATTCCTCAAGAGAGAGCTCAAAGCGACAGGAGACATCAATGTCGCAGTTGTGGACACGTATCTGGGAATACTCTCTCGGGTTCCTGACACCCTAATTGCTCGGAAGCACGGTCCGCAAATGGCTCGGGCGATCTCTCTTAGGGCGAGACAGGTTCTAGGGCTCGGAGGCATGAAGACGGCAGGAGGACGGAGAGCCGTCGAGCGAATGGACGACGAGTTGCAGAAACCCGATCACGCTCTCAACCCCGGAACGACAGCTGATCTTACAGCCTCCGCGCTTGCAGTCCTGATACTGGATGGATACAGACCTTGAACTAGCCGGCTTGCCAGGCCGATCCTATCAGCCGTATGATCACAATCGGCTTGTGCTCCACCTGTTCGAGCATCTGCCAGTCGACCTCCGTCAACCCTACTCCGAACCGTGCAGCCATCTCCCAAGTGGTTCTGCCGGCACCGTACCCCCGAGCCTTGTTTGCGATCCCAGCAGCTCGTAGCACATACTCAGCCAGAAGAGCCGGACCTGCCCAAGCAAGCGGTGTTGATCTTGCCTTCAGTCTGAGAGCGCGGCCGATCACGTACGCAGAGAAACCAAGATCAACTATTCCCATAACGTCGGTTGGGCGCGAAGCCAGATGGAGACCGGAGCATGTGTAGGTCTTGTCACTGTCGACTATCACGACCGCGACGTTCTTGTCGAGTCGACTCCCGATGCTTCGTCGGATCTCACCGGCGACGCGATTCGGAGATCCGAGAGGTAGGCTGACCAGTGAATAGGGCAGGTTGGTTGTGTCTATTCCTCCCTCTGAGAATGGACGCAGAGACTGTAGAACGCCTACGTGCTCCAAGCAGACTTGCTTGTGTCTGGAACCCTCGAGAAGCGGGTAACCGCGGAGCCGCGCGATGTTCACCTTGCTCATGTGGCAGACCCTACCGAGCAAGTTTCCCCACACTATTCTCATCCAGAAAGTTGCAAGAAGACGTGCCAAGAAGCCCGGCTTCGCCTTGGACTCGTCGATGAGTCTACCCATCGCGACTGACAGTGCCTTTTCCGAAATGGCAAGTATGTCCCCGTCTCGTAGCTCTCCAGAGATCGATTCGAGGATGATCTTGAGGTAGTCGTCCTTGGGTCTCCAGTACCTTGTTCTCACGGCTCGGCTTTCAATCTTCAAAGGGGGGTCGCTCGGTTTGGGTTGGGGCTATTTATCCCGAACCCGCACGTATGGAAAGCCGGAGTATTTCTGACTTGAAAGTAGGCATCATGACGCGCGACCAAGATGCATGGTGTTCGTCGAGACTGAGGGAGGCATTCATCCGAAAGGGCATCGAGCCGGTGGCATTTCGGTTTGCTGACGTGGCCGCGCGCGTGGGTTTGACTCCAGAGTTCTCGCTCGGTGGCTTGGACCTCCTAAGGGATCTCTCTGCAGTTCTGGTAAGGCCGATCGGAAGAGGATCTCTAGACGAGATCATTTTCCAAATGGATGGATTACACAAGCTTGCAAGGCGAGGAATGCCCGTCATAAACCCACCAAGCGCGATCGAGAAGGCCGTGGACAAGTACTACACTCTTGCCCTACTGGATGAACAGGGCGTCCCAGTGCCCCGAACGGTCGTGACAGAGAACATTCGAGATGCCATGAAGGCCTTTCAACAGTTCGGAGGAGAAGCCGTGATTAAGCCGGTCTTTGGCTCGAGGGGTATCGGTGTCGCGAGAATTCCAAACGAAGACGTCGCCGAGCGCGTGATGCGAACCCTCCGGTTCTACAAGCACGTCCTCTACGTACAAGAGTTTGTGGGCCACGGGACACGTGACATACGAACGTTCATCGTCGATGGGCGAGTTGTCGCTGGGATGTTCAGGGTCTCGGATTCCTGGAAGACGAACGTAAGTAGAGGAGCGAAGCCCAAGCGCTTTCAAGCAGACGCTGAAGTGGAGACGCTTGCGGCGAGGTCCACCGACGCACTTGGATGCAAGATCGCCGGTGTCGACATCATGGAGAGCGACAGGGGCTTACTTGTACATGAGGTGAATTCTCAGCCCGGATGGAGAGGGTTGCAGACTACGACAGACGTGCCGATAGCCGACGAGATAGCGGAATTCGTGATTGCGCAAGCGAGAAAATGAGTGTAAGAAAGCACGTGGACCCACCCATTCCTCGCCCTGAAGTTCGCTCGCTCTTACTCGAACTCGATCGTTGAGGGGGGTTTGTCCGTAGCGTCGTAGAGGCATTTCACTACCGATGGTATCTCGCTTGTCACTCGATTCGCAATTCTGCGCAGCAGCGCAAACGACACGGGCATGGCTCTTGCGCAGATGGCCGTCTTGGACGATACGATCCTAAGCGCGATCATGTCACCATATACTCTCTTGCCGTTCTTGATACCCGTGGCCTTGCCTTCAAGCAATACTGCGAAACTCTGGAAGGCCTTCAGATTCCGGGTTTCATGTTCGACAATCTCAGTTGCCTTCCTTACGATCGCGACCTTTTCACGGGTAACCCCACCCACGAGTCTGATCGCAAGGGCCGGTCCAGGAAAGGGCATCCTCTCGGATACCTGTCGAGGAAGCCGAAGGTATCTGGCGACGGTGCGGACTTCATTCTTGTACAGTTCCTTGAGAGGTTCGATAACCTCGAATCCATATGTCATCGGGTCTATTCCGATCTGTTCGAGTACGTTGTGCTGACTCTTCACACCGCCAGTTGTTTCGACGATGTCGGCTGCTATTGTTCCTTGAGCGAGGAATTTGGCACGCTCGGCCTTCACTGCTTCTCCGAGCGTACGGTAGAAAGTCTCCCTGAAGCTCTTCCTCTTCTCCTCTGCATCTGTCAGCCCGTGCAACGCCGAGAAGAACAAGTCGGATCTGTCAAGGAGCTTTGCTTGGATTCCGAGTCTGTTGAGCAGATCGAGAGTCCATTGTGGTTCGCTCTCCCTTCTCAATCCGTCGTCGATGAAGACTGCGATGAGTCTTTCCTGAACCGCCTTGTGAACCAGGAAGGCGGTGGTTGTGCTGTCCACGCCTCCGGAGCACGCGGCCAGGACTCTCTCGGAACCGACAGCTCCTTGAATCTCCCGAATCTTTCCGGCCACAAACTTCTCTGGGTCGAACATTCTCAAGCTTATGCTCCTCGCGGTGAGAGCAACTCGGCCAGAGCTTCGTCTTCT
>CAZLHM010000012.1:0-9348 GCA_964559555.1 uncultured Candidatus Bathyarchaeia archaeon | reverse complement strand
TTCTCAAGCTTATGCTCCTCGCGGTGAGAGCAACTCGGCCAGAGCTTCGTCTTCTCGCCTGAGCTTCAGACCTTGGCGTTCGCGAATCTTCACGTAGTGTTGAAGCATCTCACGAAGCCTATTTGGGTCGAGCTTGCCAAAAGGCGTCTCGATCTCGGTCAGACGCTTCGGAATCTCCTCACGAAGAAGACCGAAGCCCTCCGTCACCTTGAACTTGTATAGTCTCTGAAATGTTTCGTTTCCAAGCTGTCTCAACTCGCCGGCGGTCTTCGGAAGTCCGATGAGGTCAAGCGCCTTGAGGACTGTTTCCTCGTCATAGACTCCTCTTGCAAAGTAGCAGCCGACGAGCGAGTACAAGACGTAAAGCCAGTCCTCCTGTTGGGCGATGTTTTCTACTATCTGTTCGAGTGACATCGTGGATGTCGTGGCTTTTTGATCGATGCTGTATCCCATGTTGCTAAGGTGTGAATGTCTTGCCCCCACGAGAGTTCCAATCACAAAACCGTATCCGGTCGCGTAGCCTGCAGGGCTGTTCTTTCCCAAGGAGACGGCGAAGTCCTCTCCTCCGTACTTCTGGGCGGCCGCCCATGTGCCAAGCGCGAGCCTCTTGAACAACGAATTCTTCACGTAGGCAATGCGCTCGATAATCTGCAAGTAGGTTCGGGCATCTCCCCATCTTGGTTCAAGGCCGTCAAGTTCTTCGCGGGAGACGAGATCTTTCTCGTAGGCTTCCGTGAGCCATGCAAGCACTGATCCTGTCATGATCGCATCCATTCCGAGCCGTTCACATTGCCCGATTAGGCTAAGGACTGAGGGAGCATCTCCAACCTCGAGATTACTGCCGAGCGCGAATATCGGCTCATAGTTGTACGGAACGAGTTCAACTTCCTCGAAGACCTCTTTTCGACCGAGTTCGTGTTCTGGGCTGAACGCCCTTCTGAGACCGCCCAAGTGTATGCATGCGACAGGACATCCAGGACACGTAATCTTTCTCTCCAAGAGGGTCTCCAGAAAATGTTCGCCTGAGATCCCCTCCGCCTTCTCAAATGTCGATCTTGTGAAGTTCTTTGTCGGGAGAGAGCGCATTTCATTCAGCATCATCACGTTAAGCGGAGTACCAAGGTCGTGATACTTTCGCATCTCTTCAGTCTGGACAACCCGATGGTGAATCTCCTCGAAGAATGACTTGAACTCCGTCGGACGCTGTATGGCGATGTCTCCAGTTCCATGCACCCTGATCGCCTTCAGCCTCTTCGCACCCATAATGGCGCCGAGACCGAGTCGACCGAAGTGATGATAGCGGTCCGTGATGAGTCCGCTGTAATAGACTCCGTTCTCTCCGGCGATTCCTATGCTCGTCACGCTTTCGATTCCGTCTTGATCGGTATGCCTGAGGGTCTTCTCCACATGCAGTGGTGACATGCCCCAAAGGGATGAGGCGAGTTCAATACGTACATCTGAATCCTCGATCAATACTACGGTGGGGTCGTCAGCGGCTCCTTTGAAGACGAGAGCTCCGATTCCCGCCAGTCGAAGAGCCGTCCCGAGGTGTCCTCCACAGTGCGACTCCCCCAGATTGCCTGTTAGGGGCGATTTGAACATCGAGACGGTCTTGGTCATGGAAGGCAGTAGAGCGATGAACGGACCTATCGCGAATATGATGGGAGCTTCTGGCGAGAAAGGGTCGACCTTGGGAGGGCACTCCTCTTCGAGCAGCTTTGCAGCGACACTTGCTCCTCCGAGGTAGGTATCAAACAACTCAGGACGATCGGCAGCCTTGCTCTCCTTCTTCGTCAGGTCGACGTGGAGTACTCGTTTGAGCTTGGAGCTCAAGTCTTCATCTCCTCGTACCTGAAGACATCGTGTGGACAGAATTTTGCACAGTCACCACAGCGGTCGCAGATTACCGGGACTTTCGTTCTTCGGTCGAGAATGAGAGCTGCAAGCTTGCAAGCTATTATGCAGTCGTAGTTCTTGCATCCCTCACACTTGGAGGGCGTAAGTGTAACGCCGCCCTCCGGCAGAACCTCAAGCGCTCCTTGCGGGCAGGCGAGTGCGCACTCAGGTTTCGTACAGAACCTGCACGCCGTGACGCTGAAGGGATTCTCGAGAGACTTGTTGACTCGGACGAAGACAGCGACTCGTGTCGGGTCGACAGTGTCGAATAGATGACGTGAGCAGGCGTAGACGCAGCTGTAGCATCCGATGCACCGTTCGGGATGCTTCACCTCTATGTGGAACCGCATCTAGTCTGCCTTCAAGATCTGACGAACTGGAACTATTGCACCTTCGCGCTCCAGTACTTGTCAAGGTACCCCTTGATCTCTGATGAGTCTCTAGGACCTACTACAACTTCCCATTTCGTTAGGTCTTCTATCTCTCCTTTGAGACGAGCAGCCATCCCGGGGATGACGAGTTTGCGATGCTTTGTCTTGCTCTCCACATCGGTAGACTTCACTAGGTCCCTGACCCCCGCTGCGTTGAACTGTCCTCCGGCAAGGGAGGACTCCACAGCCAACCCCTCGGTGTTCAAGACGAGCAGGTGACAAGTGACCCCTGCTGCCTCAACATCGTTCGCGACAGTGTAGTAGGTAAGCGCGAAGTTCGTGGTCAGCAGGACCGGAGAACTTTCGTTGGGGTTGCCGAAGGCCTTGAGACCGGTTTCAACTGCGACTGGTTTTCTTGGGTCGGTGTAGATTCCTTGTCTGAGTGTGACGACAGGTAGGAGAGCCCAGAAGTCGAGCGAGTGCATGATGACCATATCCGCGAATCGCGTGAGCAGCAAGCTTGCGAGATAGGATTCCTTGTATGCCGAGGTCGTTGGCTCCGTTGATTCGCCTATCCAAGCCACTGCTGGAACAGCTATGATCGGGTAGGCGAGATCTTTGTCGCCCCTGTGGATCGCCGATCTCCTCAGCATTTCGAGATTCTCAATAGAGCTCTTCAGTAGCTTTCCGCTGGTCCAGAAACCTGGATCTAAGACGATTTCCTCGTTGCCCATCGTCTTGAGCGTCTTTGCAAGTGCTTTCAATCCGGCCAAATCGTTTGGCGAGAAAGCGACTACAGGACATGAGTATTGCTTCGCGAGTGCAGCGACATCTTTCCAGTTCTCATCGGTTGCAGCGTAGAGCATTGGGCGCCTTTCATAGACTCCTTTCTGCTCCACCGCCAATCTGAGCGCGCCAGGATCCAATGAGCACAGAACCAAAGGCAAAGATGTTGCCTTGGCGACAAGACTCGCGACTTGCGCGAATCTCTGCGGATCACCCGACGCGGCTCGGACGGCAATTGCATCAAGTCTGAGAACTTCGCCTATGTGCGCAAATTGAAACCTCTCCGCCCGGTTTACCCGGTCGACGATCTCTTGGTCGCCAAGTCTGTCGCTGACGTCAACTGCGATGGCCGTGGGGTTGTGGTACGTCAGGTCATGCCGATACATGACCTGCTTTCCGCCTATCTTGACAACCCTATCGCCGGTTCCGAGCACAACCTCCCTAACTGGAGGCGCAATATGCTCGGCGAGTTTGACTGCTTGAACTCTGTATTTGACATCCTTCACCAAAGGTGGGCAGTCCTTGACCGTCTTCTTTCTTTCGAGGAGGCTTGAGGCGAAGGTCATGCAGTTGACCTCGCCGCATTCACCGCAGTTTGTCTGGGGAAGGAGCCTGTAGACGGTTAGTAGGGTGGCTTTCTCGGTCATCTCTCCAATCACTCGATCGCGGTTATCCAGTTCTCAATGTTCTGGTCGGTCTCACCGACGCCGAAGAGACCGTCCGAGACGTTCTTGAGAACCCTAACAGTAGCCGGGTGGCTGACCATGAACAGGTCGGCGCCGGACATCAGCATGGTAAGGGCAGTCACAGATTCCCAGAGTGGCCCGCGGTACTCCCTTGGCCCTAACTCCTCTGACTTCATCCAGGCCTCTCTGGCTCCCCATGCATTGCTTGCCGCCGATAGGATGGGCATCTGAAGCTCCGGGTCTCCCTTGAGGGCAGCGAGTCTTATGCGCTCAAGAAGGCTGACCGAATACTCGATCCCGTAGCCGAGAGCACCTGTCGTGGGATCGATCACCAGCCGATCTCTCGGCAAACCAACATCCAAGAGGAGTCGATTGAGCTTCTTCTGGTTGTTGATGTCCATCGGCGTGAAAGCGACAACGGAGTGTCCATGCTTGAGCGCAGCATTGACTACTCTCTTGTAGTCAGTGTCAGTTGATACTGAATTGAGAAGAATTCGCTCACCATGTGCGACTTCCGCCGCCTTCTCAAGCACGATAGGATCCTTTTGCTTGTTGCCTGAACCCCCAACTATGACTGGCAAGTCAACTGCCTTGAGTACGTCACGTACCAGTTCAGCTGCGTCCTCCGGCGTTGTGTTCTTCAACCCAGGGTCTGTGCTGATCAGATTGAAGGAGATTACGTCGGCGTTGAACTCTCGTGCTGACTTCTTTGCCCACGCTGCAGGATCGTCCATCACGTCCTCGTAGTGCTGTCGAACCATCTTCGGAAGCGTCAAAGGCATGTCGAATACGTCCATCGCCACGGCGGGCCGGTTTGGGTTCATCCCTTCGAAGCTGTAGAAAGGTGGGACCTTCGCGCCGCCAATTCTTACCTCAGTGGAACGCGTACCTCCTTCGGCTCTTGTTGCGCCGAGGACAACCTCAGCTACTTGACCAGCATAGACCTCTTCTGGCTTTGAGAACTCGGCCTCAAGAAGGGTGTCTGGCACCTTCTCCACCGGCGGAAGGAGTGCTGCTCTTCCTCGAGTCGCAGCTGCGATAGCAGGTTGTAGGTGGAAGGTCAGCTCCTCGACCGCAACTTCCACGTTTTCGAGTTCGATCTGGCCGAGCTTCTCTGCCAGTTCGAGGAGCGCCTTAGTCAGGTCGTCACGTTTGTGCTCGACCATGAAGGGTCACCTCTTTGATTCTTCTCGTCTTATGATGACTCGCTCTGCGGTGATCTTCGCGTTCTTCAGAATGATCCTGAATCCTCCGCCGACCGCTGGAATCTCAATTCCCGCTGGGATCAGAGTTGGGAGAGTTTCAGGTGGAACCTCAGCCTCGACTTCAGGCCCCGCTTTCTCCAGCTCCTTCCACTTTTCGATGACAGGATGGCTCTTTGACTTCAGGAACTCCTTCAGTTCACTCGTTGTCTTCGCCTCGTTCTCCGTCGCGATAAGATCCCGCATCTCGCTGGGAATTGACTCCGCGACTCTGTCCTTGATCTGTTGAGGCATCCACACGACGCGCTTCCAGCCCCCATCGGCTTGGATGAACTTCGTAGAACGAAGATATTCGATCGCCATTCCGAGGAAGCCCTCATTCTGTGTTCCGCCGCTGGTGTGGCCTGCCATCGCTGAGAACGCCAGTCCGTTTACGGTTGGACCCTTGAAATCTCTGTGAACGATCGCGACCCCATCGGCTTCCGGGACATAGAACGCGATTGATTCGAAGCAGCCGCAGGACGTGTGAGGATGATCGAATATGCTGTGGAGTGAGATCTGTTGAATGGCGCCGAGTGATCTGTCTTGGACAATCTTGTTCACACCTGTGTAGACGCCTTTGATCGCGTCGAGGCATTCCCCTTTCTTCACAGGGAAGTTAGGTCCCTTTGGGTCTACGTTCGATGATGCGCGCGCGTCGAACCAACTGATCGAGCCACATCCGCCCATTCTGTTCGGAGTGATAATGCATACGTGCGATGGCGCAAATGATTGGCAGAGAACGCAGCTGTAGAAGTCTTCCACTTGTTCCTCTGTCAGTCCTCGAGCTCTCTCATCTCTGGCATTATAGACTTTCACTGCTTCCTGAAGATGCTCTTCCAACTTTGTGGGATCGGTTAGGAACGTTACCTGAATTTTCTCGACGATTGGCAGACTTCGTTTGAAGAGTAGTATCAGCGCTCGCCCGACCCACTTGAGCGAATTCATTCCCCTTTCGTAGGAACGCTTGGAAACTCGTACCCACACGTCGGTTCGCTGGTTGACATGCATCACTCCCTCAATGTAATTCGTGAAATAGTGAACGCGTCTTTCCAATACGCCTTCGATGTCTCTGTCGAGTTTGCTACCTGCCACTTCGATGAGAATTCCCAATGGGTAGGCACCTCCCACTTTGAGGTCCGGTAGGTCTGGACCGATCACCTCGACCTTGCCGTCTTGTACTTCGGTTAGTGGTTTGACGAGGACGAGTTCGAATTTCTTAGGGATATCGACACCACCGAACTCAGCGTAGAGATCGGGCCTTCGAATTCGCTCGCCTTCGTACATCTCACCGATGTCCATCGGGAACTTGGTCTGGTCCAAGTCAAGCTGTACATCTGAGTGAAGCTCGGCCGGGTCACACTTTCTCTCTGACATCTCACTTCTTACCTCCAAATCCCTGAACGATCGTGTCTAGTCCTTCTTTCCACTTGTCCACATTCATGCTCGGGAATGAGAAACTCGCGTTCGGCTGGTAGAATCGGTCAAGTGACACGGTCTTGATGTGTGGCGCAAAGTTCTTCAGCGTAGCCAACATCTGAGACTCAAAATAGTAGACTCCGCCAATCAGGATCACGAAGTCGTAGCCACCCTTTCCATCGAAACCCCTCCACTGTCTGTCTTGAAGACGGTTGGTGAGATCCTCGAGCCCTAAACCAGAGACCATCCTGCTACCCAGACGCTTGAATTGGGATTGAATTGTCGGAGACACAGCAACCTGAGCGTCGATTGCTTCTGCCATGCGAGCGATATACTCAGCGAGGTTTGGTAACCCGACCGAAGCCTTGGTTGCGTTAGCCCCGACTACAATGAGGGGCCTCTTTGCAGCCTTCAGTAGGCGCCCACAGTGCTCGGGGTTTAGCAACAGGGCATTCTTTGGTCCTACTATGTTGGCAGTCTGCCATGGAGTCGCCGTCGTCATCTTGGATCACTCCCTCTTTGGCACTAGTCGATCCACGATCGTGGAACCGAGTTCTGGTATGTCCTTCGGGATCCAGCCCTTCTCTTTCATCATTGCGAGCAGCTCTCCCTTCATCCCCAAGGGAAGATCTGTCTCGGTTCTCACGAACAGGTGGAAGTCGTCAGGTATGGTTCCGAACAGCTTTCGGTGAAGGTCTATGTAGTTGGAGAGTTTGATCAGTCGGCCTTTGCTCGTGTCGCTGGGCCGCATGACGAGCCTGGCGGCGGCGACCATCGCCTCCTCCTTGGTTTCAGCGACATACATCAGATGCTCTGGTGCTGGTCCCACATAGAGATCGCGACCTGTTCTAACGTCGTGGGCCATCCACCGTTCGTTCATGTCTGATCGTCCCAAGTACGCCCGCCGATACTTGGCGCCGTGAGGGCCTAGTATGACAGGGACCCCGAGCCTGTTTACGCCAGTTCCGATCGAGGCTGCCTTCTGGTGTTGAGCTCCCCAAGCAATTGCCACCGCACCCACTCTGTTCAGAATGTAGTCGGCGATCTCCTCGAAGTTCGCCCTCAATGGTCTTCTTGCGAAGATATTCGCGATCTTGACAGCTGCGCCGATTATATGCGCGTTTGCGACACAGGATCCGACGTTCAGTATGCAGCCAGCGTCGAAGTCTCCAGGGTATTTCTCGTATAGCGACTGTCCGTTCTCGTCTCTGTAGCGAGCCATATCCATGGCGGAGCATCCAGAGGCAACCACGATGTATCTGCGTCGGGCAAACTCGTCAGCCATCTCAGCGAGTTCCTTGGCTCCGGCTGGATAGTTGGAGCATCCGACAAAAGCTATGACTCCTGGGATCTCCCCCATCACAATTGGGCGTCCAACATTGCGGATCTCTGTGTCAAGAATCGGACCACGCCCAGCTCTCAGCTTCGAGCGTTCGTTCTTTATGGTCTCGCGGGTAGCAAGTTCAAGAAGATCCAGTATCGGAATGTTGCGCGCACAGGCACTGACACACCTGCCGCAGTTCATACAGTAGTCGTACAGGAGACCAAGCTGTTGCAGGGATCCGTTGCGAGCTTCATTCACCGCAAGATCTATTTCGAGGTCATTGGGGCAAGCCCTTCTACATTCATGACATAGAGTACACTTGGCGGCGGTCGCCAACACCTCGTCGTCTCTGTGGAGAGCTTGCTTGCGCCGTGCAGGCGCGATGGAGATCGCAGTCTTGACTGCTACCTGAGCCACCTTTACTGGGTCGCGAACAAGAATGCCTGGCTCTTTCCCGCTTGCCAGTCTTTCGACGATTGCTTCCACGGGAGTTGAAGTCATATCGGGAAGACCGGCGCAAATTTGGTCTATAGTCGTGATAACACGTGTGCCAACCTTTTCAGCCTCTTGGACAACATCGGATCGTACACATTCTTGATCGACGATCATCACGTCCGCGACGCCTGACTTCACGAACATCAGCTGCTTCGAGAGTGGACCGACAATCTTGGCGCCGGACTTGTACCGAGCCAGATCGTGGGCTGTGCAGCAGATACCCGCGACCTCGACCTGACCATAGAAGCCTTCTTTCTCAAGATAGTCGATCGTCTCGGCTCCTGGGGCCACATTGTGTCCGAGACAAAGGATAACCGGCTTCGACTTGTCAACGACACCCATGCCGAAATCAATCAACGGAGAGTTGGGATCTCCCCTCGGAAAGTTCAGCCCAGAAATCTGTGCGACATCAGATATCTCCAAGGCAACGTTGTCGAGCATTCCAGCGTGAAGGGCCTTTGATTCATAGTCGAGATAGCTACTTTCTTGACCGGTCGCCGTCGCTGAGAGAAGCTGAGCTATCTGGGAAGTCACATATTCCAGCACTTCTTCCATATCGCCAAGTGTCTTGGGACGCACTCCCGCGACCGTTCTAATGATCGGGGCTTCGAGATCGACTTCCCCACCGAGATTGATCGGACAGTCCCTGCCTCGCTTCTTGATGAGGTAGTCGAGAATGTGTCTCGCATGCGTTGCATGTGTTGAGGCACCGATGACGCAGGCAAGGAGAACGATCTTGCCCTGTTGTGTGCGGATGTCTATGCCACACGCGCCTCTCTTACCTGCAGTGAGATCGCACTTGCCATACGTGCAAAGACAACACATGTCACAGAACGGAGAGTAGAAGGGTTCGTATCTCTTGAGAAGCTGGTGGTCCCAGTTCCTCAGCGTCGTGACAGACGGATACGGTGTTGGTCCGATCTTCTCGTCCCAGTCGTCTTGGATGACCTTTCCAAGGACGACCTCTACACCTCTCAGCGAAGCTAGGCTCGTCTCAAGTTGCTTGATCGAGATCCTAGCAGGAACTCCATCCATCAGCTAGACCCCCGTTCAATTCCGAGCGCGGTATGCAGCGACTCGTGTAGAGCAAAGACCTGTTCACGGAGGATTCTGCGACCGAGCGGCGTGAT
>CAZLHM010000011.1:14350-52991 GCA_964559555.1 uncultured Candidatus Bathyarchaeia archaeon | reverse complement strand
CAGGGGTCTCTCTATACTGGCTCAAGCGAAGGACACGCTGGAACATCGGGAAGGTGGACGGCTCTGTAAGACGTCTCGTCAATGCAGGCAAACTGTTTCTTGTCTCCGACGAACGAAATGGTAGGAGACTAACTCTTGTATACCCCTCCGAATTCAGGCCGAGCACGACGGTTACTGTGCCAAGCGGGGTGCTACAGACAAGCAATCCAACTTGGATTAACAAGGCACATGTCTACGCGCTTGATCACCATACTATTGGCATCGCTGGTGAACCGCTTCAGCAGTGGAGGAAGATTGCGAGATTCACCTCAAAGGTGCGAGTCAAGCGGGATCTTAACGGGGTGCATCTGACAATCCCAAAGAAGTTTGAGGAGTTCTACCACCTCAAGACTCACTACTTCACTAAGACGGTAAATGCAAACAACATTTTGATCACAGTCGGCGGACAACTTGTCCAGTCCAAGTCATACCCCTCGTGAACGCTGCAGGCAATGAACAATCGATTCTAGCGCATTGGAAACGAAGACGGCGTGAAATCTCCAGTTTGAAGACGAGAACGAAAGAGATCCTACTGAATCTCTTTCAGTTGCTAGTGCTGGTTACGCCTCTGCTCACAATTGGATTGTGGGCAGCTCACCCCTACGTAGAGAGACCTCTTTCTCAAAGATCAACTCCGATTGTGAGTTCACAAGCTCCAAGCGTGAGTGCGTCCGAACCGGTTACTCAAATGGTAACACAACGCTCCGATGGTACGAAACTGGTACGGGTTACAATCAACGAACACATTTCCGTTGACGCAGCTCTTGGAGGACAAGTCCGGAACCGTGTGGATGCGCCAAAGGAAAAGATACCTCTCGAGGAACCTGTCTCGACTCGGACGGCTTCCTCATCACATAGCGTTTCTAGATCAAAGATGAGACGAATCTTGCAGTACCTTTCGCTGGGATCAGTGCTCACGATTCTGGAGCTGAACAAGGTGCTCATTGCACAGTGAGCATATTCACTGATCTTCTAGTCACTGAGATCCGCTGGGGTCCGAACCGATGTTTGTACAGACGAATCTGCGTCGGGAGGTTTCCATACCCAACAGGGTTCAAAACCCCAGCGCCAATGCAACCTATCCCGTCACTCGCATGGGGATCAATTGGTCGCTTATTACTCGAGGCCGCAAGGCCTGACTAGGATTCGTTCTTCGGAAGGCGCTCGATAGGTCACTGTGCCAAGCTTTTTATTCTCTCGCCACGATTTCGCATTCTCAGCGGAGACATCGTTGTTTTCTGCCCGCGTGAGTCCTGCGCTGTTCGCTGCTGTGATCCTAGTCATTCTTCTGGTCTCGGTTGGGACGGATGTCGCCTATGCGGAGCGAGATGTGTTCTCTCCAGTCGGATGGGGTTGGGGTTCCCAAGCCTCCACCTACGTGCGTCCGAGTAGCGGATGCATGAAGGACAAGGACTGCGAGAAGATGTACGGGCCTGGATATGTCTGCGTGAACGGGCAATGCGTCAGATCAGGATGCACTAGCGATTGGGAGTGCCAGCAGGCATATGGTTCAGGTTACCGTTGCGTGAACGGGCAATGCGTCTACGGGCAGCCGAGCTGTCCTGAAGGCGCCTCGCAGGTTCTCGAGTACTGCTCGGACGCTAAGACTTGGAGGATCCGCCAGATCTGTGTGTTTGGCAGCTGGGTCGTAGAATACCAAGCCTGTCCTAGATGCTCTCCGGAAGGCTCGACGCAGGTTCTGAAGATGTGCCCCGACAACGTCAACGTGATGGAAGAGAACGTATGCCAGAACGGAGTGTGGGTTCTATCCAAGTATTCCTGTCCTCAATGCTCTCCCGAAGGCTCGACGCAGGTTCTGCAGATGTGCCCCGACGGAGCCAATGTGGCACTACAGAACGTATGCAAGAATGGTGTGTGGGTTCCGGAGGCAAAGGTCTGTCCTTTGTGTTATCCTGAAGGCAAGGTCGAGGTTGTGGAAAAGTGCCCCGACGGAACCCCGAAGGTGTCTAGGACATGCCAGAACGGGCTATGGATCCCGGAAACGGAAGACTGCCCTACCCCAACTGCACAGCCTGAAACCTGCGAACCCTGCGAGAAAGTGGGTGTGCATGGTTGTTCTGAGTATTGCGAGGCAGAGATTGGGAATTATTGCGGAGTGTGGAAGGACTGCCAACTCGTTGAGGGCAAGCTTTGTTATGTAAAAAGTGGAGAGGGTTGCACTCCCGACGGCTGCAGTGGTGAAGGCGAGATCTGTAAGGTATGGTGCGGTATACAACTGTATCCGGGTTCTCCTAAATGCGAATCCGGAAAGAAATGCGAAGACGGTAAGATCGTAGAGTTTACTAGGAATTGCCTCCTCCCTGGCGACTGCTTCATCGCGACTGCGGCTTATGGGTCTGGGTCGAGCGTTGAGGTTGCGTACATGCGATATGTGCGTGACCATCAAATCGGGTCTACGCCGACGGGCAGGGTTGTCGTTGATTGGTGGAATAGCTTCTACTACCTCTGGTCTCCACCGATCGCTCAAGCCATAGCTCCCAACCCGACGCTGCAGGCGATCTTCCGAGTCCTGCTTCTTCCACTGGTTGGGACGATACATGTCACGGACGCGGTGTTCACAGCGCTCGGTGGAGGTGACCTTGCCTCCGTAGCCGCCTTTGCGGTCGCTGCCGTCATGTCCACTGCGATCTACATCCTGCCGCCCGCGCTCGCAGTTGGAACTGCTTGGCGTTGCTGGAAGAGAAGACGACGAGACCTGTAGTTCCAAGGGGCACCGGGAACCTAGCACAGCGACTTTCCGTGATGACTGGAGATCTGTTCTGCTACGTGACTCTTCTCACAGTGACTGTCCCATCTTTTGTGACAATCCAACGAAGCACGTCCTTGTCTTTCAGTTTGAGGAACCGAAAGACTCGACGGGGTATCGTGGTTCGATGACGATACCCTTTGGCTGTGACGCCAGACTCCTCGATTATCAACACATGTTCCATGTCTATGCACATTGTATTGCCGCTAGTCTTGAATAGTGGTTTATATTGGTATTGGCGGACTGTTGGTGGAGTATTGGTGGTCCGCCTCACACGAGTGACCGCAATCCTTGCCGCGGTGATCATTCTCTCGGCAATCGGTGCGTTCGCATATCAAGGCATTTCGAGCGAACCGCAAGAGACCATAAGAGTGTCAGGAGCATGGGCGCTCTATCCAATGATGGTCAAGTGGGCTGAAGAGTATCAGAAGATACATCCAAACATTAGGATCGAGGTGTCCGCCGGCGGCGCAGGCAAAGGAATGGCTGACGCCCTCGCCGGTCTAGTAGACATAGGAATGGTGTCAAGAGACATTTACCAGGACGAACTAGAGAGAGGCGCATTCTACGTCGCGGTCACCAAGGACGCGGTGGTTGCGACTGTGAACAAGGACAACCCGGTCTTGAATGACCTTCTTGCAAAAGGGTTCACGAGGCAGATGTTCTACAACATCTTCATCGCTGGCAATGTGACCACTTGGGGAGACGCTGTCGGAAGAACCGACGTGACCGACGAAATCCACATCTACACAAGGTCAGATGCTTGTGGCGCCGCAGAGACTTGGGCAAAGTACCTCGGGAAAAAACAGGAAGACCTGCAAGGCACTGGTGTCTACGGTGACCCCGGAGTCTTGGAGGCAGTTGGAAAAGATCGCCTAGGAATAGGCTACAACAACATAGGCTACGCGTACGACATGAAGACAAGGCAACAAATTGAAGGAATAGGGATAATTCCAATCGACGTCGGAGAGAACGGACGAATCGATCCAGACGAGGATTTCTACAGCACAAAGGACAGAATACTTACCGCAATCGCGCAAGGAGTCTACCCGTCGCCGCCCGCGAGGAATCTTCACCTTGTCACGAAGGACAGGTTCACTGGCATAACCAAGGAGTTTGTGAAATGGATCCTCACAGAAGGTCAGAAGTTCGTCGAGGAAGGTGGATACGTGCCACTGCCGAGCTATCTGATCGATGACCAGCTGAAGAAGCTGGAAGAATGACATGAACACTAGAAGGCTCACGGAAGTCCTTGCAGGCAAGCTAATGTTATCGGCTACTGTTGTGCTGACCCTAATCACTCTGGCAATTGCGCTAGGGCTTCTTCAGAGATCGATTCCGATCTTGACTACCCAACCATTGAGTGACCTGCTTTTTTCCTCGTCGTGGCATCCTTGGGAAGGCAAGTTCGGATTCTATCCATTCATCATGGGCACAATATGGGTAACGCTCTTGGCCATGATTCTATCCGCACCGCCGGGTCTCCTCACGGCCGTCTATCTGTCGGAGTATTCTGTGGGCAAGGTTCGAGCGGTCGTGAAACCTATGATAGATTTGCTTGCCGCGATACCGTCGGTCGTGTATGGACTGTGGGGAGTCTTGATTGTGGTGCCGTTCATTCGAGACTACTTGGCACCTCGGGTCGGAGTGACGACCACCGGATATACGGTCCTCGCAGGAGGCACGGTACTCGCCATAATGGTGCTGCCGATAATAGTTGCCATCTCCGAGGAAGTCATCAGAGCCGTGCCACAAGACGTTCGAGAGGCATCTTTTGCTCTTGGAGCCACAAAATGGCAGACGGTTAGACATGTCGTGCTACGTCAGGGCCTTCCCGGGATGATAGTGGCAGTCACTCTAGGTTTCGGCCGAGCGTTCGGGGAAACAATGGCGGTGCTCATGGTTGCCGGAAACGTCGCCAAGATTCCATCTTCACTCTTTGACCCCGCCTACCCGATACCTGCTCTCATAGCCAACAACTACGGCGAGATGATGTCCATACCAATGTATGATTCCGCACTGATGCTCGCAGCGTTCTTGCTGCTACTTGTCGTTCTAGCATTCAGTCTCGTTGCAGCGGTTGTCTTGGCAAGGATCAGAAGGAGTTATTCGATTGGATAAGCGAAGACTCGAAGAGACTCTATTCAAGACATTGATGATAGTCTCCTCTGTCGGCGTTGTGGCAACCCTACTGGCTGTTCTCATAATCGTCCTGTTCAAGGGCATGCCCGCACTGAGCATCTCGATGCTCACTCAACTTCCCAAGGGAGGATACTATCTTGGGAAGGAAGGCGGAATACTGAACGCCATAGTTGGCTCGCTATATCTCACGGCCGGTGCTACTCTCCTGGCCTTTCTCGTTGGTTTTCCGGTCGCCGTGTATCTGCACGAGTACGCTGGTCGATCGAGACTCGCGAGCTTCACGCGGCAATCTTTGGATGTCTTGTGGAGCGTTCCGTCGATAATATTCGGCGCGTTCGGCTTCACGATCATGGTCTATGTGGGCATGAGAGCATCACTACTGGGAGGGATACTGGCGTTGACGCTGCTGGAGATTCCGATCATGACTAGAGCCATTGACGAAGTGATCAACATGGTTCCCTTTCACGTGAAGGAAGCGTCGTATGCGTTGGGTGCGACCAAGGTGGAGACGACTTTGAATGTGATAGCTCGACAAGCCTTGCCGGGAATCGCGACAGCGGTCTTACTGGCACTTGGTAGAGCCATCGGAGACGCCGCGTCCATACTCTTCACTGCTGGATATACTGACAGCATTCCTCGCTCTCTCTTCGATCCGGTCGCCTCGCTTCCCTTGGCGGTCTTCTTCCAGCTCGGGGTTCCGTTTCCTGAGGTTCAACAGAGAGCATACGCTTCTGCAGCCATCCTCCTGCTCATAGTGCTCGCGTTGAGTATTTCCTCTAGACTTCTGACGAGGACGTTTGCGAAGCACTTGATAAGGTAGTGACTGGATTGATTCTCAAACCTCACATAAGGATTGAGAAGCTCAACGTCTACTACGAAGAGCACCACGTTCTAAAGGACATAGTTGCAGAAATCCCGGAGAAGCGAATAACCGCCATAATCGGACCCTCTGGATGCGGAAAGACGACCCTTCTGAGAAGCCTCTGTAGGCTGCTGGAGCTGCACGACGGAGTTGAAGTCTCAGGACAAGTATTGGTCGACGGTGTCAACATATTCGACAGAAGTGTCGACGTGACTGACATCAGAAAGAGGATGGGGCTCATAGCTCAGAGACCTAACCCTCTCCCAATGTCCATCTACGACAACGTAAGCTACGGCCCCAGAATCCACGGAGTAAGTGACGGAAATAGACTGGGTCAGATTGTTGAGCAGTGTCTCCGGGCAGCAGGCCTGTGGGACGAGGTCAGTAGTAGACTCAGGGCACCAGCGTCCCGGCTCTCCGCAGGACAACAGCAGAGGTTGTGCTTGGCTAGAGCGCTAGCGGTCGAACCTGAGGTCCTGCTATGCGACGAGCCCACTTCTGCGCTCGACCCAATTTCCGCGCGCCATATAGAGCAACAGCTTGCTGCCCTGAAGAAAGACTACACGGTTGTCTTCGTGAGTCATATACTGCGCCAAGCCCGGAGAATCGCTGACTATGTAATCTTCCTATACCTTGGTGAGTTGGTCGAACAAGGACCCGCGGAGCAGGTTTTCACGAACCCTGCCGAGCAGAAGACACGAGCGTACCTTAGCGGAGAGATCAGCTAGAAAATCGGATCCCGGTGGAGGGAGCACTATAGTTCAATGCAGAAGGCTCGAGCATTCAGAACGGGAATCAACTCGCTGCCTACAAGTTCTATGAGAACAAGCTCTCCTATCCAAGATACATTGATCAAGAAACAGGAATCTAGAGAGACCATCATTAGTGTGGCCGTTTGGATTTGAATCCACCCTTTTGAGTCGCCTCGTGCATGTGCTAGAATGCGGACTTTCAAGAAATGCTCTCGTATATGTTACAGTTGCGCTACAACTTGACCATTTGTTGTTTACAGTTCCACATCAAGCCTCAGATGCTGTTATGGCAAGGATGACAGCATGGCTATGACGAGAATGGCTGGTAGTAGGTTGCCGACTTTGATCCTTGCGACTTGAAGGATGTTCAGCGCGATACCCACTATCAGGAGTCCACCTATTGCAGTCATCTCATTGATCATTCTTGAAGTAAGATATGGTTCGAGCATCGACGCTCCGATCGTGATAGCTCCCTGATACAGAGCGACAGGTACTGCAGAGAACAGAACCCCGACCCCGAGCGTGGAGGCGAACGCGATCGAAGCCACTCCATCGAGTCCCGACTTCGTGAGTAGGATCGTGAAATCTCCTGTCAGTCCGTCTTGGAGTGAGCCTATGATCGCCATGGGGCCCACGCAATACAGTAGACTCGATGTGACGAATGCTTTCGCGAATGTTCCACCTTCCTTACTGAACTTCGCTTCGACCTTGGCTCCAAACCCCTCAAGTCGTGCCTCGACGCCGAGAAGTTCTCCGACAACTCCTCCGATCACCATACTGACAAGGACGATCAGAAGATTCTCCGTCGTTATCATCATCTTGACGCCGATGAGAGCCGTCACAAGCCCAAGCGCCTGAACCGCGATCGAATTCATTCTCTCAGGCAGTCTCCGTCTTATCGCGAGCCCAACCAGTGTTCCAATCACGATTGCGCTGACGTTGAACGCAGTTCCAAGCAACATGAATGACTGTCCTGGATGATCCTGTGGTTCTTCGCCTTTGCGGAGAGGATCTGTTCAAGCCAGAGTCGCGTAATATTACTTGTTTCTTCTCTCTCACACTCATTCTGGTCATGGTCTTGGAGACCAAGCAGGTCATTCTCGCGGAATGACGCTCCCATCGGGCTCGATCCGTTCGACTGACCTAAGCCCGCTGTAGACAACGGCTCTCACTTCTGCCTCTATCTTCCCGCCTGGCTCTAGGTGTCCACAATGATGCGTCTTCCGAGCGACGGAGAGATCATTCGGATAACCAGTCGACGCCTCAAGGATCAATGTGTGCAGCCCACGCCAACCGCCCAATGCTCGGAACAGCCACAGATGAGGAAAAACCCTCGTCGGAAAGACGAGACCAAACCCGACCCTCGCTTCGGCGTCTGTCACCGCATACCAGCCTTCCGATATGTCTGGGAGATAGTGGAAGTCGGCGACATTGGAGTCTGGAGGAGGCACCTTGCGTAGATCCACCTTCTGCTTCTCACGGTCGACTGCGTACGGCCACTCGTATTCGCTTCCCGCCTCGAACCGGTCTGTGCGCCACGGGTCAACGATCCCGTGACTAGCGGGAACATCAAGCCACGTTCCTGTCGAGACCCTCAGTGCCGGGTGGATCGTCCACAGGAAGTCAATCGGTCTAGGTCCTCGGTTGACGTAGCTGTATCTCACGGTCAAGAAGGATTGGTTGGATTCTAGGGAGATGGTCTTCTCGAATACTGTGGGGAGTACGCGACCGTAGTTGACAAATCGAACGGTCGCGCCCGAGTCATTCTTTCTAATGATCTTCCATTCAGTCGGTTGTGACCATACCTCACCGTGATCAGGCAATACCTCACTGTCGCTTGTCGGCGTCGGTGGATCGTTCGGTATTATCTCGTCCCATCCGCCTGACCACACGTTGTCGAAGCTCGCGCCGAAGTGTTGTCGTGCGGGAGGAATATGCGGGTTGTGCCAGAGCAGATTTCGATCGGACGGACGGTGAACGAAGTTGTAGATCTTCCCTCCAAGTTCGGGAAGCACATCGACCCGAATGAACTCATTTTCAATCCGCACAACTTTGAGGCCATGGTACTGCCAGTCAGTGTCGACAAGGATCATTCGGAGCAGCCTCCCTCAGAGCGCTAAGAGGAACATGCCAGACTTTGCGTGTGCCAACATCTTGGTCATGTATCAGTGTCGGATCAATTCTTCGCTCTGTCAGCGATTCCGCGGGGCGCGAGTGCCAAGCTTCTCTAGAACTGCATCAGTCTTCACGCTATGAGAGAACCCTATCTCCTTCGGAGGTATTCCCATTGCCAAACACAGCAGCTCCGTGTGATAGAACACCGGGATCTCATACGACTCCTTGAAGGCTTCTCCGATCGAACGTTGGTTTGAATCGAACTGTATCATACACGCTGGACATGCGACAACCAGACAGTCAGCGCCAGCCCGCTTTACGTTCAGTAGCTTCTCTCGCGCTATCGCGTATGATCCGTCCTCATCTACGGAGCTCAGGGGGCCTCCGCAGCACAAGGACTTCCTCAAGTATGGCACACTCTCGGCGCCCGTTATGTTCACGAGTTCGTCGAGCATTCGGGGGTTCTCTGGATCATCTATGCCAGTGACTCTGCTAGGCCTCAGAAGGTGACACCCATAGTGGATCGCCACCTTCAGGCCTAATAGAGGATGCTTGATCGAAGTGGCGATCTTTTCGAGTCCCACCTGTTTGTGCAGTAGATTGAGCGTGTGTTCCACATTCACTTCTACCCTTAGTTCGCGTCCGATCTTCGAAAGTAGATCCTTGGCTCTCTCTCGCTGAGATACATCACTTCTCAAGCCAGTGCTGACGGTCTTTAGCGTGTTATAGCATCCAGGACAAGGCGTGAGAATGTCGCGTTTCATCTCCTCCGCGATCGAGAGGTTTCGAGACGCCAGACCAAGCCAAGCTTCTCTTCCGAGTCCCAGAACTGCATATGGCTCAGGGCAGCAGCTCGCACCTTTCATCTCGAACAGCTCGATGCCGAACGCGCCGAGCACTTTCCTATCTGCGGCTTCGATGTAGGGCATCCGGTTGGAGACCCAGCAGCCGGGGAACCAAGCGTAGCTATTTCCTTGCCCCATATGTCTGGCTCCTCGCTCGGTCCACCCAACAAGGGAAATCAGCGTGTTGCAGGATTGCTTGGATTTCCTCGATGTTCACAGGTGCCATCGGAGGCAAGTGCAGTTTCTCCCTCCATGTCATGCTAGCCTTTGAGGTCGGGGTCGACTGCCCGGTCTCAGCGATCCTCTTTGCGCGTTCCAAGAGCGGTCTTGGCACATTGTCCGTCTTGGCTGCGAGGTTTCTCAGCTCGACGAGTAGTTCGGAAACCTCGATTCTCTGCGGGCACCTCTCCAAGCAAGAGTGGCAAGACGTGCAAAGCCAGATGAGTTCTGAGCGGAGGATCTCTGCGTGTTGTCCCAGAATCACTGACTCGACTATGCGTCTGGGGTTATACTCCGAGTTCACGTGGGCGACGGGGCAGCCTCCTGTGCACATGCCACACTGATAGCACATCGTCAGCTTCTTGCGATAGTTCTCGTCCTCTATGAGCTTGGTCAGAGTTCCTATGCTGCTCAATATTACTGCCTTCTCACTCGACCTTTGCAGGCACCACTTGCTGACGTGCCATCGTGTGTCGGAGCATCCTTTCGAGGTTAGGTTTCGCCCTAGTATTCTCTTCTCGAATCCTGTCGCTTCCGAGTGCCTCGAGTCTCTTGTCCATGTCACGGATGAGTTCAGCGAACTTCTGCCCTTCCGCAGCAGAGATCCACTCGAGCCTCAGTCTTTCTCCGCTTATGCCCATCCCTTCGAGAACACGTTTGAGAGATTCAACGCGCTTCTTTGCCCATACGTTTCCGGAGATGTAGTGGCAGTCATTTCCTATGTCTGTTAGTCTGCATCCCGAGACGAGCACCATGCCCGCGCCCATCATGAACGCTGTCATCACGAAGTCCCTGTCCACGCGTCCGGAGCACATGACTCTCACAGTCCTCACGTTCGCCGGATACTCGAACCTACTTGTTCCAGCAAGATCCGCGCCCGCGTAGCTGCACCAGTTGCAGAGGAATGCTAGGATCTTCTTCTCAGGCTCGTGTCTGAGAAGTTCTCGGATCTGCGACGCGATCTGCTCGTCTGTGAAATGCATTTGCGTTATGGCATTGTGTGGGCACTCGGCGACGCAGGTCCCGCAGCCTTGGCATTTGGCCGGGTTCACCATCGCAGTCTGTCCCTCAGAGATGGTGATTGCTTGAAATGGGCATCTCGTGGTGCAGATCTGGCATCCAGCCTTGAGATCTCGGCCGCGAATGCAGAGCTCTCTAGAAACCGACGCAACGATAGGTTCTATCGGCCACTTGTCCTTGGAAAGAATTCGTGCTGCTCTAGCCGCTGCAGCGCTTCCCTGCGCCACGCTGAACGGTATGTCCTTCGGTCCTTGGGCGGAACCGCAGATGAAGATTCCGCTGGTGGTTGTGTCTATGGGTTTGAGTTTCGGATGGGCCTCCAGAAGGAAGCCAGACGTGTCGGTCGTGATGTTCAACGCCCTAGTCAGCTTGTCGGTCCCAACTCGAGGTACAGCCGACTGCGACAGCACAACAAGGTCAGTTTCTAGACTCATCGCTTTGCCGGTCAGCTGGTTCTCAGAACACACCACAAGATTGCCGGTCGCAGGGTCCTCCATAACTTCTGCCGGTTTGCCCCGAATGAACTTGACTCCCAGCTCTCGCGCTCTACGATAGAACTCCTCGTATCCCTTGAAGGTCGTTCGCATGTCCACATAGAAGATGTGAATCTGGATGTCTGGGTAGTGATCCTTCAGGAGAATCGCATTCTTGATCGTGTACATGCAACAGAAACCAGAGCAGTAGCTTCTCCATCTCTCGTCCCTTGAGCCCACGCACTGAATGAAAGCTACATGTTTCGGTGTGGTCCCGTCGGAAGGACGAATCACTTTGCCTCCGGTCGGACCGGCAGCGTTGATCATCCTCTCGAGTTCAAGACAGGTCATCACATTGGGGTAGGTGCCATATCCGTACTCCTTGACTTCCGCTGCGTCTAAGAGGTCGTAGCCTGTTGCGACGATGATTGTGCCAACTTTGAACTCGACAATGTCGGGGCGCGCGTCATAGTTGATGGCTTGGGCTCCAGATTTGTCACAGGCCTCTTTGCATTTTGAGCAGGCTAGGGGAACTACACCCAGACAGTTCCTATCGTCTAGCACATACGAGGGCGGTACCGCTTGAGGGAACGGTGTGTAGATCGCCTTGCGCCACCCAAGTCCAGCCTCGAACTCGCTGGGCACCTCGACGGGGCATACTATCGCACACTCGCCGCAAGCATTGCATTTGCTCGGGTCCACGTACTGCGGTCGTCGAAGAAGTGTGACCTTGAAGTTACCTACGTATCCATCAACCCGCTCGACCTCCGAGTATGCAAGAAGCTTGACGTTGGGACGGCGTGAAACCTCCACCATCAATGGGCCCAGAATGCAGATTGAACAATCCAACGTCGGGAACGTCTTGTCAAGCTGTGCCATCCTTCCGCCTATGCTCGGTTCCCTCTCAACGAGGTAGACTTCAAACCCGATATCTGAGAGATCAAGCGCCGCCTGTATTCCAGAGACACCGCCACCGATCACGAGTGCACGCTGTTCTACGGCGACCTCGATCTCTTCGAGAGGCCTGAGATGTCGCGCTTTCGCGAGTGCCGAAGCGATGAGATCTTTCGCTTTCTCATTCGCAAGGTCTTTGGCGTGGGGGTGACACCACGAGCAATGCTCTCGAATGTTCGCCATCTCAAAGAGGTAAGGGTTCAATCCTGCGTCGGAAACGCATTTCCTGAAGGTGGGTTCATGCATACGCGGTGAACATGCTGCAACAACAATCCGGTTGAGTCCGAGCTCCTTGATGTCCTTCTTTATGAGAGCTTGGCCGGGGTCAGCGCACATATACCTGTAGTCGCGGGCGACTTGAACGTCTGGAAGGTCCGACACATGCTTGGTGAGGGTTTCGCAGTCCAGCGTGCCGGCTATGTTCAGACCACAGTGGCAAACGTAGACGCCAATCTTGGCGGGACCTACATCTCGGTCCAAGATCTACTCGGGTTCGTGAACGTGTCGCCAGCTTATCACGCTTGCTACGCAGTGACGGTCTGTTCCCGAAGTAGCTTGCCCACGAACTCGTAACCACTCTTGAAGGCCCTGAGATTCAATTCCTCAGTTCCCCGTGGCGTGTACTTCGAGATTGCCTTCTCAACGGATGGAATGTCCATTATGTTCGTTAGGCCAACTATTGCGCCAACCATCACCGTGTTGGCAACTATTCGTCTACCCAACTGCTCGGCCATTCGCGTTGCCGGCACGCGGTAGATCCTTGAGATGTGGTTGGACTGGTTCTCTTGGATCATGTCAGGGTCCACTATGAGGATTGCGTCATGGTTCAGGTCGGTGATATTCTTCCGGTAGGCCTCCTGAGACATGATCGCCACGAGGTTCGGTTTCCTGATCTTTGGGTAGTCTATCGGTTCGTCAGAAACAATGACTTCAGCCTTGGAGGCTCCCCCTCTAGACTCGGGACCGTAGGACTGAGTCAGTGTCACGTTCTTGCCGCCGAATATTGAGGCAGCTCTTCCGATCATCACCGCAGCTGTGACTATCCCCTGACCTCCCATCCCAGCGATTCTGATCTCAAATCGTGACATTCGTGACCTTTCCCTCTTTCTCGAGCATTGCTTGGATTGAGCGCGTCTTCTCCCACAGGAGATCACTGAATTCGGGCTTTTCGATGTCGACAAATTCCCCTACAACGATCTTGTCAGGCTGAACAACGGCTTCGATCGGGTCGATGAAGGACCTGACTACACTGACTTCTCTGAGCCATTTCATGTTCTCAATTGGATCAGGAATCTTGTTCCTCCGTCCGTATTCCTCTGGGCATGGAGTTATGACTTCGATGAAGCTGAAGCCTTTCTTGTTGACGGCTTTCTTGATAGATTCCCTTATTCGTTTGACGTGGATGGCCGTCCAGCGTGCGACGTAGATCGCTCCGGAAGCGGCAGCAAGATGAACTAGGTTGAAGGGATGCTCGATGTTGCCGTATCTGGTGGTCGTTGTGTATGCATCAATGGGAGTTGTCGGGCCGGATTGACCACCGGTCATGCCGTAGTTGAAGTTGTTAGAACAGATTACAGTTGTATCGAGGTTTCTTCTGGCTGCGTGGATGAAGTGATTTCCGCCTATCGCGAATAGATCGCCGTCTCCGCTGATCACGATAGGTTTCAGGTCTGGCCTTGCCGCCTTCAGTCCTACAGCAAGAGCCAACGGGCGACCGTGCGTTGTGTGAAATGAATCCGTGTGGGTGTATCCGGATATTCTTCCAATGCAGCCGATTCCAGATACGACGACGAGCTTGTTCATGTCGTATTTCATTTCGTCGAGAGCTCTCAGGAACTCACCGAGTATGACTCCGTCGCCGCAACCGTTACACCATATGTGGGGTATCATGCCCCTTCTCGTGTAATCTTCAAGCGGATGGTAGGCCGTCGACACGATAGGTCACTCGCATGATCTAGTGCAGCACATGGGCCATGATCTCACCGGGCGTATGCAATGCATCTCCGAGTTTCGGCAAGAATGTTACCTTCTTGCGACCCGCGCATCTCTCTACTTCGCGAACAAGCTGTCCATAGTTCATCTCAGGTACGACGATTCGATCGACCTGCTCAGCTACTTGCTCGACTGCCTCTTCTGGAAAAGGCCAAAGTGTGACAAGCCTTAGGAGGCCGATCTTGGCGCCTCTCTCGCGTCCTTCGACAACAGCTGAGAGCGCGGACCTCGCAACACTGCCATACGCGATGACGCACACGTCGGCATCATCCAAGAAGACACGTTCGACCTTCACTATCTTTCCGGCGTTCTTGCGGATCTTGTCGCAGAGTCTCTGTACGAGCTTCGCATGCTCGTCCGGGCTATCCGTCTGTGGATGCCCAGTCTCATCATGTGTGAGCCCCGTGGCATAGAACCTGTAGCCTTCACCGAAAGTAGCCATTTCAGGGACAAGGTCTTCCCCGGCTCGGAACGGCAAGTATTCGGACGGCGGTGAAGTGGGACGTTTTCTTTCAACCAGCTGTATCTTCTCAGGCTCCGGAATGTTCAGTCGTTCCATCAGGTGACCGACGATCTCGTCCGTCATTATGAAGACTGGGCATCTGTATGTTTCTGAGAGGTTGAATGCCTCAATCGTCAGATCGAACATCTCTTGGACAGACGAGGGTGTGAGCGCAATCACTTCGTAGTCTCCATGTGATCCCCACTTCGCCTGCATGACATCTTGCTGACTTGTCTTCGTGGGTTGACCTGTACTCGGTCCCGCTCGCATCACATCCACCACGACGCAAGGAGTCTCGGTCATTACGGCGAGCCCTATGTTCTCCTGCATCAGACTGAAACCTGGGCCTGATGTCGCTGTCATCGACTTGATGCCGGCATAGGACGCACCGATCACCGCTGCCATTGAGGCGATCTCATCTTCCATCTGAAGGAAGACGCCTCCAACCTCGGGCAGTCTCCTCGACATGTGCTCAGCAACCTCGGTCGCCGGCGTGATCGGGTAACCAGCGAAGAATCTGCAACCTGCGGCTAACGCGCCCTCGGCGCAGGCGACATCTCCGAGTGCGAAGTATGCGCCTGTTAGGACGTCTCTCCTCAGCGTTTCTCCCTCTTGTCCACTAGGAAGATGGCGAAATCTGGACAGAGTTCTTCACATACGCCACACCCGACACACAGGGCGGAGTCTTTGACTCGTGGCGCGTGAACTCCTCTGACGTTGAGCTTGGCATCTGGCTCGAGGATGTCTCTTGGACAGAACTCTATGCAGAACGAGCATCCCTTGCATCTGTCTTGGATTACGACGATGTCCACGTCTCTAAGCTTGAGCATCTGGGGAGGCGTAAGAGGTCGTTTCGCCGGCTTCGTGGGACCAGGCTGCTTGGTCCTATCGACGGTGGGACTGTTCGCTGCAGGAGATGTGATTTCGTGGCCAACGAGTGGCTCTGGTGGTGCAATGTACATTGGCGAAGGACCTGTCTTGCTCGTGCATAGTATCTTTTATTGGGTCTACATATAGGGCCCCTTACTACTCTCCCCTTTTTACATACGTCCGACGCAGTAGGGCCAGAGTGGTACATACTTTCTCTACTCCGAGAGCCTGACACGAAGGTCGAAACTGAAGAGCAAAACGACCGAAGAAGTGGTGCTTCGAGGGCGTCGAGTGCTCACTCCACATCTATATAGATTGAGCATACGTTTTTCAGCGCAGAGCACTTCGGACGTATCTACTGACTCGAGTCACCGCGTCCTTCTCAGCCATGAGAACCTGAGCGCCAGCCCGGCAAGAAGTCCTCCGGCGTGCGCGAGGAATCCTCCGCCAGCGAAGATGTTCAGCCCTCCGTAGAAGATCATGCCGATCAGTCCTCGCATTCCTCCAGCCGCGGCAAGCAACCCCCAGATCGCTCCAGAGGCACCGAGGCCAATCGCGTCTCCACCAAGCAACAGAAACGTGATGTTGCCCACAAGCCCACTCGTGAGGTACGTGACCATCCAGCGTCCCACTGAGACTTGTTCTTCTAGCGCTGTACCGAAGAGGAGAAGGAAGAAGACGTTTCCCCCGACATGGAGTATATCCGCGTGCAGGAACATCGATGTGAACAGCATCCACACGGCGCCGTTCCAGACTGCTGCGTTCACCTGCAACAACGGATAGACTACATTCAAGTCAGGTTCGATGATGCTGCCGCCCAAAATGGCTGTAGTGACATAGATGATCACAAGCACAGTGCACATCCACAAGGTCGGCGAACCAATGAATCGTGAATCTGTTCTGAGAGTCAAGACATTGCCTCGTGACGCAACTCACCAAGTATCCCAGTATCATGCCTTTGAATTTGCTGATACAACTTGATCGCTCGACTTGGTTGGAAGGAAAGAACGCCTTATCAGTACAAGTCAAGGATTCCTCTGGCTGATAGTAGCATAGCCTAGAGTGAATTGGGAGAATACCATCCGAGAGAAACTGTTAGGGAGTGTCGGGATTGTCCTTCGCGAAGATTGCACTGCGCAACATTCCGCGAAGAAAGCTTAGGAATTCCTTGACGATTCTTGGCATAGTCATTGGAGTTGCACTCCTAGTCGGAGTGAACATAGCGGCCGAGAGTTCATTCGTCGAGTTCAAGAACTACATAGAGGCCGTGGGCGGCAAGATAGACATCGTAGTCACAACCGTATCAGGCGCCCCATTTGAACAGAGAAAGGTGGAATCATCCACAGCCGGACTCAGCTATGTTCAATCGGCCGGCAGACTAGGTGAGGGTGGCCTTATCCGTCGGGAGGGCCAAGCGAAAGCGGTCTCTGTCATAGGCATTAATCAGCTCAAGGACTTCGAATATCGCGGATACACCTTCGAAGGTACTGGAACTCTTCGCCGTAACGACGCGACCATTGGACAAAAAATGAGTGAAGATCTCGGAGTCAAGGTCGGTGACTACATAACCATCGAGATGGCGCGAGGATCCACACTTTCGCTTCATGTTGTTGGAATCGTGAAGACTCAGATGGAGTCAGGCTATAGTGTTTACGTTGACCTCAACTTCGCACAGCAGAAGCTAGGTTACGTTGGAAGAGTCACATATGGGATCGTTCACGTGCTCGACCAAGCAAGGGTAGCTGAAGTCCGCGAGTTGTTGGAACGTAACCTGGGTGAGAGCTATAGAGCCAGAGCGATCAAAGAGCAGACGATCGAGACTTGGGAGGGGAACTTGGCCGGGTGGAGGCAAGGGCTTACTATGATATCCACGGTCGCCGTGCTTGTCTCCATCGGACTAGTCCTCAATACGATGTACATGAACTTGGGCGAGAGGACGTACGAGGTGGGCGTCTTACGAGCCATCGGCGCACGAAGACGCGACGTATTCTGGTTGTTCTTCTCTGAAACGATCTTCTACGCGTTGATCGGCGGCACTGTCGGAGTATTTGCGGGAATCGGACTTGCCCGCATCTTATACTCGTTTACATCTGTTGTCGCAATGTTCGGTGTTGAATCGAACGCAATCCTCGTAATAAGACCAGAGTACATGCTCTCGGGAGCAGCCACCGGATTCCTATCAACAATCGTTGGGGGCTTCTTGCCTTCCGTCTCAGCGGCGAGAACCGGAATACTCAACGCTCTCAAGCCAGGGGTTCGCCCGCCAGGGAAGCAGCGCACTGCACTGAAACTCGTGATCACGGGAATCCCTCTAGCTGCTTTTGGCGCTTATGTATCCACAACAGGAATCGACGCCATGATGCTGGACATTGTACTCGTCGTTATCGGTCTGGTAATGCTAATGTCCGGAATTCTGAGACTGGCCGAACCCGCAATTGAGGCGGTTCTTTCGCCGTTCAGGGCTGTGGGGAAGCTGCTCTCGAGGAATCTCGGAAGGAACCTGAGGCGGGCCGCCATCACCTACGCAATTATTGCAATGTGCGTTGCTTTCATCGTCATGATGGGCGGAATGCGTGTCGGGATGCAGAGTGCAATGACCGACACAATCACGACGTATTTCGGAGCTGACATAATGGTATTCTCACAATCCTCACTCCCAACTACCTTCTCGAAGAGTATTGTGCAAGTGGACCCTAGCAGGATTCAAGCCACAACATCGATCGGAGTAACTGCAACGAAATCCGGAAGGATAGAGGTTGGAATCGTTTCGATCGATCCTGACACGTTTCCCGCGGTATTCAACAAGTTCGAGTTCTCAAGCGATACTCCGCGAGATGTGTACATGCAGCTGAAGAACAATCTGTACGCGATTCTTCTGGTTGAACCGATTGCAGACAGCTTGAAGGTGAACGTTGGACAGCAGATCTCGGTCAGGACTCCGACAGGCTCCGTCAAGTTGACGGTTATTGGGATCCTGAGAGGGTTTGGTCTCTCGTGGGCTCAGATGGGGGGGATTTCCATGTCGCAGGCTGGATTCGTTTCGCTGAGGACCGCGAGCACATACTTCGTGCCTTCAAATGACGTTCCTCGTGCAAACATTTTCTACGTCAAGCTTCGGGAAGATGCGGACCCGCTGGTAGTCAAAGACGAGATTCGGGAAAGATACGGAGAAACCTACGATCTTGAGATGATAACTATCAACGATCTAATGGCAGAAGTCAACGACAATATGGGACGGTTCTTTGTTGTGTTCGATGTCATCGTCTACATGGCAGTATTGTCTGCGACTGGCGGCATAGCGGCAACTATGCTCATGAACGTCAACGAACGTCGTAGAGAGATCGGCATGTTGAGATCACAAGGAATGAGCAACGCAAGAATCTTCCTGCTCGTCTTGGCGGAGGCGATTTTTCTGGGGTTGGTCGGTTATGTGGTGGGGGTCGTCGCGGGGCTCATCTTCTTGAAGAGCGCTCTACTCTTCATGTCGGGGGCTGGACTTGGAGTTCCATTCATCGTGCCTTGGGAACGAATACAATTCGCCCTTGTGTTGGCAATTGCCACCGCGATCGTCGGCGTGACATATCCATCCTACAAGGCTACGCGCGTGAACTTGATTGAGGTCCTACGCTATAGGGGATAGCAATGCGGACGGAGGCAGTAGTCGAGCTCATTGAAGTGACCAAGACCTATCGGCTTGGTGAGATACAAGTGCAGGCCCTCCGAGGCGTCAACATGAAGGCGGTTCGGGGCGATATCGTCGCCATCATGGGTCCGTCAGGCTCAGGCAAGTCTACGATCCTGAACATGATCGGTGCGCTTGATAAACCGACTTCGGGCAAAGTCATAATCGCAGGTAAGGAGATCTCCAGAATGTCGGAGAACAAACTCGGAGAGATACGTCGCGACTCGATAGGCTACATTTTCCAGTTCTACAATCTGATCCCGGTCCTTACCGCTTTCGAGAATGTGGAACTCCCGATGCTCATCGCCGGCGTGGGCAGAGAGAAGAGAAATGCGAGAGTGCGAGAGCTCTTGGAAATTGTTGGCTTGGGCGACAGGGCGCATCATAGACCAGACGAACTCAGCGGCGGAGAGCAACAGAGAGTTGCAGTCGCGCGAGCGTTATCTAAGAGACCTCCCCTCGTTTTGGCTGACGAGCCTACCGGTGACTTGGACTCGAAGAGCGGAATGCAGGTCATGACGATTCTAAGGGACTTGGCAAAGAAGGAACTTTCAACAGTCGTCATGGTCACTCATGATCATCAGATGGCGAGTCTAGCTGACAGAATCCTTGAGATAAGAGACGGCAGGATAGTCAAGGAAACTGAAATCATCTAGGGAATTGGTGACTAGCGGCGGCGAGGGAGCGTCCCACCACAGATCCGTCCGCGAAGAGTAGTGTCAGTCTCAAGTCCTCGGTGCAGAGCCTCTCGCGAAGCCTGATAGTCAGTTTCGAATCTTGACGCAGCAGAATTCCTTCTATTACTCATTCGACCAACCTTCCCAGAGCTTCTTGACGTTCCCCCATTCTTGCTCCTCTGGAGAGGTCGCCGAAGGTTGGTAATGAGCACCGGGGAACTCATGTGCAGGAGGGGTATATGTTCCCCTTTCCAGCAACCGTCTGATGTTGTCACGATATATCTGGTCTACGCGTTCATGTTTCCATGGCAGATCATGAAGCCACAAGTTCTTGGGATGAATTGGGAGATCGTACATCTTTCTAAAGAGCTCTGTGCGAAGGTCCTTGAGCCAATTGCTGTTCAGGTTCATTACCCTGAACTGGCGCAACGCTTCCACGTCCAAGATGGCTGCTACCATCGTGTTGAAGCCACTGGGTGAGTAAGAGATCACGTTTCCCATGTAGTCAACGATGTGAGAGTTGCCACCTTGCATGTCAGTTGGATGTTTGACGTGTGGATGGACGTATATGGGGCCTGTGTTTGGGCAGATCATGTAGACAGAATTGAATTGAGCGTGACCGCGATTTTGAATCAGCCAGCCGCCTCCGCCTGGGTAGCCACTTCCTGCCAAGGGCATAGCTTCACTGGGACGGTATACCACTTCGGCTCCGTTGAATGCGAGCGCGCGGACGGCTTCTGGGTATTCCCCGTCACTGCAGTTGATGGTGCCTATGTTTCCGATGTCATCGGTCCTTAGGACGGGGTAGAATGCGTCCAGTCCATTTCCGAACAGCTCGATCCATCGATCGTAGACATCATGAGGTGTGCAGGATCGTTCCCGACACCATATGTGGTTCTTCGCTGCCTTGTGCACGACCTTACCTTGAGGGTTGACGATGAACATGCTGTTGAAGTACCTGTCCTCAATGACCTCGGGCCAGCGGGCTTTGCATTGGCCGATCAGATACGTCTTGTAGAGCTTTGCCAGCCTTCCCAGCATGTCGGTCTCCTCACCTGGTATCTCAATGAACATCTCTCGTGCAGCAGTCACGTGGGGGACGTCGAATACTTCGTCTGTGAATCCGGTTAGGGCACCCTCAGCGAGTGCAACGATCTTCACCGGCATGTTGATGTTTGCGATCTGCACTGCAGAATGGATAGTGTCTTCGATTGTCCGTAGGTTCTCCTTGATATGAGAACGTCTACTTATTCCATACACAACTGTGGATATGCCGATCGCGATGTACGGTGCTATCGGCTTCCGGCTATTTGGAGTAGATTCGTTCATGGAATGGGTCGCCATTTCAGATGTATATAAGTCGGAGCCTCAGATGTGCAATCTTGATGTAGTTTCATCTTGCATCGAGCGTCTGTGTTCTAATCCGATCTCCTCAAGCTGTCTCCAACGTCGTCATCTACTCGTTGCCCCTTTTGGGTCGATCTCATCGTTCTTGAAAAATGGCATTCCTGAAACGCGTCACCTAGTAGCAGAGACTTCAATCTGCCCTCGTACTTCTCTTCGAGTCTAGAGAGGATTCCCTTGACAGTGTTCCTGTTAATCTTGTGTGAAGCTGTTGCTCGACTGAGCTCGGCAATGAAGCTTATCTCCAAGACGACGATTGGGAAACTTGAAACCACGTTTCCTCAAGGGGGAACGTTCAACCATGGAGCCCAGAGAACGTGTTCTTGCTGTTCTCCGCCACGAAGAACCGGACAGGGTCCCCCTCTTTGAGGTCTGGATCAATGACGATGTCGTGGCTGAGCTGGGCTATCAGGATCTCCAGGGCGCACACGTTGGGCTGGGACTGGATTGCATCATGATCCCAACCCAAATACCGACAACCAGCAACTATTGGAGAAACGGGTTGGACGAGTTTGGCCAAGTCTGGAAGGGCGGCATCTATGCAGAAGGCGTGATCGGCAGTGAGGCGGATCTTGATCACTACACGCCAAATCTGGGTTACGTGGAGGAGTTCTTCCCCACCGACAAGATCAGCCGCGCGAAAAGACGCTACCCCGATCACTGCTTCATCTATGGTTCGCACATTGGTCCTTTGACCATGGGCTACATGGCCATGGGGTTTGAATCATTCTTCAAAGCCCTCATTGGAAGACCCACTTTTGTCGAGAGACTGCTGCAGGCGCGCACGAACTGGTGTATCGCGATGTGCCAAAAGGCAACGAGCGTGGGGGTCGACGTGATTGTTCTCGGCGACGATGCGGGGCAAAGAGATGCACCCATGATCTCCGCCGAAATGTGGCGCAAGTACATACTGCCATACCATCGTCGCATCGTCGAAGAGGTGAAGGCGCCTATCATTTGGCATAGCGATGGCGCCATCGAATCGTTACTGCCAATGGCCATTGAGGCAGGTTTCGTCGGCGTTCACGGGCTGGAACCCGCTGCAGGAATCAACCTCCGCAGAGTGAAGCAGAGGTTTGGCAGCGAGCTTGTCCTAGTTGGGAACGTGGACGTTAGAGTCCTCTGTGGTCGGGATCTCGATGTTGTGAGAGCAGACGTATCACGTTGTATGGAGGAAGGGGCGGATGGTGGAGGTTACATGTTCTCCAGCTGTAACAGCCTCTTCAAGGGCATGTACCCGGCTTCGATTGTCGAGATGTATCGTTACGCCACAGAGATAGGTCCAAGGTGACTCGGAGGCTCGGAGGAGGCAGGGGTGAAGTCAGTTCGCTATACAGTCTGAGAGAGAACGCGCTTCGGATCATCTGCTGAGAAAGCTCATCCACATGCTCGGCTTCGTGGTGCCCTTTCTGGTCATGAAGCTCGGCCAGAATTCTGTGATTCCGCTCATCGTAGCCGTCACAATCCTGTTTGTGGCCTCAGAGATCCTTAGAATGAAAGGTAGATCATTCCCGGTGATCGGTTGGTTCACAAGACGTGCAGCGAAACCTGAGGAACTTCGCAGCTACGTTCTGACTCCGATCTATTTCGCCTTGGGCGTTCTCATTCCCCTAGTCCTGTTCTCTCAACCGTTCAGTTTCGCAGCCATCGCTGTTCTGACTCTCGGAGACGGAACTTCAAGCCTTGTTGGCAGTCGATTTGGCCGTCGGCCTCTGCTTTTCAACACAAGAAAGAGCTTGGAGGGCATGCTCTCCGGATTGCTCGCCGGATTCGTGGGAGCCGCAGTTTTCGCGCCCCCACTTACAGCGTTGACTGGCGCGATAGTAGGCGCATTTTTTGAAGCCTTGCCCTTACCTGTAGACGACAACCTGACGGTGCCGATTTCATCGGGCTTGGCCATGTCTGTCGTGTTCTGGGCTTCGTAGTAGATTGAGGTCAGAACGATCATGAGGTCACGGAGGCTCGTAGCAATAAGGCGAAATCTGGATCTTCTTGCGTCCGTAGTTCTCTTGGGTTGCTTCTACTCTGTACTGCTTCTCACGCTGCCTGCGTCAATCGTAATGGACACCGAGCTGCTCAGGACGATCGTGAACTATTCCAACTCAACCATGGATTTGACATTCGAGTTCATCAACGAAATGGGTAGTGTGCCGTTTTGGTTGTTGATAGCGGGATTCCTTTGGCTAAGGAAACAACGACGCGTAGCGACTTACCTTCTTGTAGGCATCATTGCTGATGCACTTCTGGCTTCACTTCTTAAGGTTGTTTTCGCGAGACCGAGGCCATACGAGGCTATGCCCGACATCAGAACCATAGACGCCGAACCGAGCGGAAGTTTCCCCTCGGGACATACGGAGAGAAGCTTCACATCGGCGGTTATACTGAGCAGGTTCTACCGCCGATGGACTTTAGGGCTGTTCGCTCTAGGCGGATTGATCGCATTTGCGAGAATCTACACGGGTAACCACTATCCCTTGGACACTGTTGCAGGAGCGGTCAACGGACTCGTTCTTGGAACGGTCGTCGTAAGAATTCCAATCGATTCCCTAGAAAGGAAACTGGAAATCTACTGGAATCGGCTTACAAGACGTTTCAAGTTCATTCATGATTTGGAGAATGTGGCAGCTTCCTTGGGACATTGACTCTGAGCCATTGCACGTGGAACATTCAGCTGTGAGAATAATCAGGAAAGGATATAGTACCCACCTGCCAATCCGTCAGAGGGTCTACAGGATGCCCGCCTGCAAAACGAAGTCTGTCTGCGTTCTTGCCGTGTGCTTGATTACGTTCGCTTTCGCCCTCCAGCCAGCATCCGGCCGGATCGCATATGCGTCCACTGTAGGCTTCAGCAAGGGTTCCTCACCAAACGGCACCTACAGTAGAATCGTAGGCGAATTGGCGATACTCTACAGCCAGACAGCTAGGTACTACCTCATAGATGACCAAGGGCCGATCGAATTACTGCTTACGTCAGACACAGAAGACCTCTACCGCTACGACGGAATGTCCCTCCAACTCGCCGGCTACCTAGCGACCCAGAACGCAGAGCGAACCTTACAGGTGACCGATTGGTCAGCTCTAGAGATCCAGCAAGCAGCAGCCAGTGTCTCAGGCCCGCAGTCCGCTATTGTGATACTCGCCGAGTTCTCCGACAACACGGCCGGCCACACCGTCGAGTACTTCCGGCAGTTGGTCTTCGGCAATACTGGGGACGCGGTCAACGCGTACTATGTTGAGGTATCATTCAACCAGATACAGGTTACCGGTGACACGACCAGTCAGTGGTACAAGCTTTCTCACCCAACCACATACTACGATGTGCACGGTTGGGGTTCAACGTGGTCGGAATACAGGAAACTCGCTGCTGACACAGTTGCCCTAGTTGATCCCTATGTCAACTTCGCTGCGTATGACCATTACATCATGGTGTTTGCGGGAAACTGGGTTTGGGGTGCACGCGCCAGCGGCCTCGCAATTCCCACCGATGACCTGGTGACCGTAAACACCGCGACATTCCAGCGGGAGACCTACGAAATGAGTGTGTTCGCTCACGAGTTTGGCCACGATCTCGGGCTGCCAGACCTCTATGACTATCGTTACTCTGACCCGTATCACTTCATCGATGGATGGGATCTAATGAGTGTGGATAACGCACAACATCTATCGTCGTGGTCGAAGATCTACCTAGGTTGGATTCCGCCCGAGAGAATCAGGACCTTCGTGAGCGGTACGCTGACCGAAACGGTCGAGCGTATAGAGTACTCCACGGTCGGGTACCAGGCTCTGAAGATCCTGACATCATCAAGCATCTATTTTCTCGTCGAGACGCGACAAGAAGTTGGGTACGATTTCAATCTTCCGGCAAGTGCGCCTGACCACGGCGTATTGATCACGATGATCAACGAGAATAGAGGAAGCGGGCGCGGAATAGTCCGTCTTGTCGATGCCAATCCCGCTACCCAATCTGTCTGGGATGGTGACGCGGTTTGGCAAGTCGGCCAAACTTACGCCAACACCGAGTACGGTTTCTCTGTGTCGATCCAATCTTGGACAGGAACCGCATTCGTTGTGAGCGTCAATCAAGCCGTACCAGAACTGTCGGTTTCCCTCGTACGTCCTTCGGATGGCGTCTCTGTCTCGTGCAACGTCAGGCTCGTGGTCAAGGTGACGAGTTCTGGTGCCGCCGTCAAGGGGGCGACGGTGGAGTTCTACGTTGACAGTGCGTTGGTATTCACTAAGACAACAGACAGAGATGGCAAAGCGAAGTACAAGTATTGCCCAACATTGGATACGCATAGCTGGTATGCGACGGCCGAGAAGACAGGTTACGATCCAGGGGCATCGGAGACAAGGTCCTTCACCGTACTGGCAGGGTCAACCAGTCTCGACGGTTCGGAAGAAACAGGCGGTGCCCAAGTACCCTTTCAAGGCATGATCTTTGTGTGGCATCCTGAATATCTCACAAGTCGGTCTCCTTTGTTCTCTGATATTGGACGTGGATGGACCCCCACATTGGCGAGGATTCAAGTTTACCCCTAGACGACCCCTCACGCGCGCGGAAACCAAACCGACTCGATTCTCTGAACAGGACTCTCGAACGCCATCTCGCACCATTTCGGCAATGCGTGGCGGCGTGAAGAGTCGAACTCTCCTGTTTGGAGAGCATACTCAAAGGTACTGGTGGAATTGCCTAGATTTCATCGGGATGAAACAGAACAGCTCAGAAAGGGGAATATGACATAAACAGACATCAATGTTGCCGAGACAAATGAGTTCTTCAGCAGCGGCTTTTCCGAGTCAGTCCTATAGTAGAACGTTCACTTCTCAGGACGATTCTGTTACTATGGTTGTTAGCGTGGAGCGTACTTTATCCAGCCTGCGGACTTTCCAAGTCACGAGTTCCTTCAGCTTGTCCATTGTTTCAGCTTCGATCTTTGCAACTAGATCGTACACGCCGTAGACCAAGTACGCCTCTTTTACGTTCTCGATGCTCCGAAGAGCTTTCAGAACTTCTTGTTCTCCTCCAGCGTCGATGTTCATGAAAACAAAAGCCATTGGCATTGGTCACGCCTCACGCTGATCTAGTCGCCGATGCATTATGAAGATTGCCCTCTGAGGCATGAAAGAAACCTATGAGAAATATGCGGGAAATCAAGACAGGTGAGGTTGTTTGCTGCTACTTGAAAGCGTAGGTGATCTGGACGCTGACAGTGTATTGCAGCTGCCCTGGCATGACGGGGACTTCCTTAGGTAAGGCACTGTACTCGACGCGGACCGGTTCGTAGTAGTAGCCTAGGCTCACCGAGGTTGGACCAACGAGAGTGACACCCATCGAGGATGCGATCGTGTTGGCCTTGTTGTTTGCGTCCTTTACTGCTAGATCTAGCGCCTGTGCTTGTGCCTGATCAGCCTTAGCTTTGGAGAGGCCGAAGTAGACTCCTCCGACCTCATTGGCGCCATTCGAGATTGCCAGATCAATTATCCTGCCAATCGCTAAGAGATCGTTGACAGTCACCCTGATCATATGTCTCACCGAGTAGCCCACGAGTATCGGCATCTTTCCGGGCTCTTTCGCTTCTTGATAGATGGGGTTGAGCGAGAACTCAACGGTCTGTATGTCGTCTTCTGCAATGCCAGCAGCCTTCAGTGCTTGGATTACCTTTGTCATGGCGTTGCTGTTCTCTTCTTCCGCTTGGGCGGCGGTCTGGGCTTGTGTGCTAACGGTTGCCGTGAACCACCCGATGTCAGGGTTCATTGAGATTGTTCCGGTTCCACCTACCGAGATTGTCTTTGCCTCCGGCCCCGGAGGGGGCGTAATGGCTGGGCGTGAGTATGATGTGTAGATCACGAGGCCTGAGACGATGGCCATTGCCACGACGAGGATCAGGACAAGTCCATAGAGCCGTTTCTCTTGACTTACGCTCATTCAGTTCACCTCCATCTTAGCTTGTACGATCGCGGCGTTATGCTAAGGCGTGATATGAATTCAAGGATTCGAACAGTGTGTTCTAACTTTCGGTGCGGAATCGTTAGGGCTAGTCACGTGAATGGAACGGCGTCAAGACTTATCTCACCACGTTCAGGTAATGCAGGGCATTCCGCGATGGCGAGCAGCTTGTTCGATATCAACATCACAAGCACCGTTTTGGATAGGATCGAACGAGATGTGCGGCGCCCTTACGAACGGATCGGGCTGCTCATTGGGTCTCTTCTCGACGATGAACTGTGGATCAATGACATGGTTCCAGGAGGAGACAGTGACTCCGACACATCATGCATCCTACCAGCCGACAAATTGGCTCGTGTCGCAGACGATGTGATAAAGGGCAGGATCCAGGGCAGGATCATGGGATGGTATCACTCTCACCCCGGCTATGGCATATTCATGTCAGAAACCGATCTACAGACACATGGCAAACTGTTGCAGTTTTCGCCGTTCGTCGTCGCCCTAGTGGTTGATCCGGAGGTAAACGAGTTCGGAATCTGGGCATTCGAGCCTGAGATTGGTATAGTTCAGGTCTCAAGTGAGCACATTAGGATCATCTAGCGAAAGATCCCTCAGCATTCTCGTCGCCGGCGTCTTCCTTGCTTTTCTCTTACTCGCTCAAGCTCTCTTGACCATTCACTCGCAAGCGAAATGCCGCAACAGGTGATCTTGGATCTTGTCTCGTTCCAGATAGGATCAAGTGTAGCCTTCGAGTATCCCATCCTCTCATACTCTACCACTTGAAGCAGGAGATCAAGAGCGTCAGCGCAATGCACTACCCTTGCCTCAACCGACCTTGAGGCGGAGTACTCCTCAAGGGCGGCCAGAAATATCCGTGCGAGTCTCCTATTGTCGAGACCTTTCAGGATCTGCTTGAAGGCTTTCCATTCTAGGTTTGTCTTCAGCTTTGAACCACTTCTGCCCAGATAGCGCAAGTATGCCTTGCTGATGTCAAAGGTGAGTGACTCAGGAAGATCGTGTAGGAGAGCCATCCTGACAACTTTCTCGACGCTGACGTCTTGATTCCTCAAACGCATGATTTCAGAAATCGTCAACGCGATTGTGGCCACTGAGTAGGAGTGTGAGGAAACTGGCTCAACATCATGCTTGCTGATCCTGTAGGAGATCCAGCCGCTTCTTGGAACGATCTTCAGATGCATTAGATCTTCGAGGAATCTTGTGGGAATCAAGTCTGAGCGATCCTCAGGTCTCCGCAGGCTCAGTCGTCGTGAGAATATAACTGTGCATGGATGGCTCTCGCGTTGCCGTCAAGCGTTAATACCAAACGTAGGTCACTGAAGGCGGCGTTACATCTTGGGGACAGTGGATGAAGGAGCACAAGTAGCAGTCGAGGTTTGCATGAAGGTTGCTCTAGGCGAGCACGTACTGATAGTCACAGACTCCTTCACGCGCAGAATAGGTGAGGCGCTGAAGAAGGCTGCGGAGAAGGCGTCGCCGAACAACGTGAAGCTCGTTTTTCTAGAGGATTTTGGTCAGCGTCCACTCACGTCGCTCCCGAAGCGTCTGGAGGATATGATTCCATGGGCAAACGTGACTTTCTACGCAGCAAGAAGCATCGACGGCGAGCTTGGCATGAGGATGCCTTTGATCAAACTCGCCAAGACATATGCGCGTCATGGCCACATGCCATCCGTAAGTGAGCGACTGATGCAGGAGGGAATGTGCGCAGACTACGAGAAGATATCCGAACTCACGAATCGAGTGCACGAGGCTGTGAGAAGCGCCAAGACCGCTCGCGTGACAAGTCCAGCGGGCTCCGACTTGAGAGTAGAATTCCACCCCGAGTGGAGGTGGAAGGTATCCGATGGCCTATTCAGAACAAAGGGCAAGTGGGGTAACCTACCCGACGGCGAGTTGTGCACAGCCGCATGGAAAGCCAACGGAACACTCATCGGCGAAGAGCTGGGTGACTGGTTCAGCGACAAATATGGAGTCCTTGAGCGATCACCTGTGGAGATAGCTGTTCGAGACTCACGAGTAGCCTTGAACAATGTCAGATGCTCGAACGAGGTACTGCGAAAAGAGTTGGTGAAATACCTCCAGACTGATGAGAACAGTGATAGGCTCGGAGAGTTTGCAGTTGGCACAAACACCTTTCTAACGGAACTTATTGGTAACCTGCTCCAAGACGAGAAGTTCCCAACGATTCACGTCGCCTTTGGGGATCCATACCCTGACGAGACAGGAGCCGACTGGAAATCGACAACGCATGTTGATGCCGTTTTGAGGGATGCGACGTTCTGGGCCGACGACACTAAGATAATGGAGAACGGTCGGTTTCTGGTTTGAACCAGTTCAGTACTCCGCAGGGGAGATCATTGCGAGTATCTGTTCGATCCTCGCAGCGCACTCGGCAAGTTCTACACTGTTACGCTTGATTTCATCTAGCGATATCATTGCTCGGTCGAGGAGCAACTCGAAGAGCGGAAGTATAAGCAAGAGAGTCGAAACGAAGTACTCGAACCGTTCAACGCGTCCGGCAGGATTTGAGTGACACGTGGGTTCTTAGCATTGCGAATCCCGTTCTGGAAATGCTTAATTGCTATTCGGGTTGTACCAACAATGCTTCACTCGGACAAGCCGTTCGGTTCGGTCGATGCAGTTGTACAAGCTAGGAGTCATTGAGAGGATTACAGGCCCGGTCGTTGTAGCTCGTCAGATGCTTGGCGCTCAGATGTACGAGCTAGTCAAGGTCGGCCAATTGGGCCTCATAGGAGAGATCATCAGAGTCGAAGGAGAGAGAGCAACGGTCCAAGTCTACGAGGAGACCGTAGGGATCAAGCCAGGTGAGCACGTAGAAAGGACCGGCAAGCCTCTCTCTGTCGAGCTAGGCCCCGGTATGATCAACCAGATCTATGACGGAATACAACGACCGCTCCCGACCTTGAGGGAGGTTGCCGGTACATTCATCACGCGCGGCGTCACGTCTCCCGCGCTCGACCGGAAGAAGACGTGGCATTTCGTGCCTCAGGTCAAGTCAGGTCAGAAGGTTGTGGGCGGAGACATCCTAGGCGATGTCCAAGAAACGGTTCTAGTGACTCAGCGCATACTCGTGCCGCCAGATGTCTCAGGCACAATAAAGACAATCGCAAAAGAGAGCGACTACCGAGTCACAGACGACATCGCTGAAATCGAAACTTCGCACGCACTGTTGAAGGTTCAACTCATGCATACATGGCCGGTAAGAAAGGGGCGACCGATCAAGTCCAAGCTTCCCTCTGTAATTCCGCTTGTGACCGGTCAGAGAATAATGGACTTCCTCTTTCCCATAGCGAAAGGAGGAACCGCAGCAATCCCCGGAGGGTTCGGTACCGGAAAGACGGTCATGCAGCAACAGCTTGCGAAGTGGGCGGACGCTGACATCATAGTGTACGTCGGATGCGGTGAGCGCGGCAACGAGATGACCGAGGTCCTTGAAACGTTTCCGGAACTGAAGGACCCCAGAAGCGGACAACCACTCATGACTAGGACGATACTAGTCGCGAATACTTCGAACATGCCAATTGCTGCACGTGAGGCGAGTGTCTATACGGGAATTACGATGGCCGAGTACTTCAGAGACATGGGATACGATGTCGCATTGATGGCGGATTCCACGTCACGATGGGCAGAAGCTCTGAGAGAGATCTCAGGTAGGCTGGAGGAGATGCCCGGCGAGGAAGGATACCCCGCCTATTTGGCTTCGAAGCTCGCCGAATTCTACGAGCGAGCAGGCAGAGTGGAGGTGCTAGCTAGCGAGCCTAGAGTCGGTTCGATATCCGCCGTAGGAGCTGTGTCACCCTCAGGTGGGGATTTCTCAGAACCCGTGACGCAGGACACGCTTCGGATCACAAAGGTCTTCTGGGCTTTGAGCAAATCGCTCGCGGAGAGGCGTCACTTCCCCGCCATTGACTGGCTGACGAGCTACTCTCTCTATCTTGATTCCGTGGAGCAGTGGTACGACGAGAAGACGAAGCAGCCTTGGAAGGGCCTGCGGCGAGAAGCCATGGCGCTTCTACAGAGAGACGAGGAGCTGAGAGAGATCGTAATGCTCGTCGGTCCAGACGCGCTGTCAGAGAGTCAGAGGGCAACGCTCGAAGCAGCACGAATGATCAAAGAGGACTTCCTCATGCAAAGCGCGTTGCACCCAGTGGATAGTTACTGCTCGCCTGAGAAGACAACCGACATGATGCGTCTGATCTTGAAGTTCCACGAGAGGATGGCGAAGGCTATCGAGCAAGGCGTCCCCCTCCAGCGGATACTCGACGCTCCTGTCAGGCAAGAGATCGCTAGGTGCAAGATCGAGCCCTCTGAGAAGTTCGCAGAAGTATCGAAAGGGATCGACGAAAGAATCGGGGAACAGTTCAAGCAGCTGACTGCCGAGTTCCTCAGCCCGGAGGGGCCGCAAGCTTGAGTCTGGTTCTTAGAGAATACAAGACAGTCACGCGGATCTCTGGTCCTCTCCTGTTCGTGGAAGCTGTCAAGGGGGTTGGTTTCGGAGAGCTCGTGAGGATCGTAGCTCCTGACGGGTCCGAGCGTAGAGGACAGGTCCTCGAGGTAAGCGACAAGATGGCGGTTGTTCAGGTCTTTGAAGGTACATCGGGTCTTGATGTGGAAGGAACGGCCGTCCGGTTTGCTGGAGAGACGATCAAGCTCGCGGTCTCGTCCGACATGCTCGGAAGAGTCTTCGATGGAAGCGGCGCACCAATCGATGGTGGCCCACCAATCATTCCGGAGGACCACTGGGATGTACACGGTGCACCAATCAACCCATACGCGAGAACCTTTCCGAGAGAGTTCATCCAGACTGGTATATCCGCCATCGATGGCATGAACACGCTGGTGAGAGGTCAGAAGCTCCCCCTCTTCTCCGGGGCGGGACTCCCGCACAACGCAGTGGCAGCGCAAGTAGCCAGACAAGCTAAAGTCAGGGGAACCGGGGAAACATTCTCGACGGTCTTCGCCGCGATCGGCATCACAGCCGACGAGGCACGTTTCTTCCGAGAGGACTTCGAGAAACAAGGCGCATTTGAACACGTGACAATGTTCGTCAACCTCGCCGACGACCCTGCAATTGAGAGAATAATCACGCCTAGAGTCGCGCTCACGGCGGCTGAGTTCTTCGCATTCCAACTCGGCATGCATGTTCTAGTCATACTTGCTGACATGACAAATTACGCCGAGGCACTCCGTGAGATCTCTGCGGCTCGAGAAGAGGTGCCTGGAAGACGGGGCTATCCTGGCTACTTGTATACGGATCTATCCACGATCTACGAGCGAGCGGGTAGGACGCACACTGGCAAGGGCTCCATCACGCAGATGCCGATCTTGACCATGCCGCACGACGACATTACTCACCCAATCGCGGACTTGACAGGCTATATAACCGAGGGGCAGCTGATCGTTGATCGAGGTCTCCACAGACGTGGCATCTATCCTCCGATCGATGTCTCTCCATCGCTTTCGCGTTTGATGAGGGAAGGAATAGGGAAGAAGCGAACACGCGAGGATCACAGGGAGGTCTCAGACCAACTCTACTACTCGTACGCTGAAGGACGTGCGTTCAGGGATCTCGTCGCGGTCGTCGGGGAAGAGGCGCTCTCAACCCGAGACAAGCTCTACCTGAACTTGGCCGACACATTCGAGAGACGGTTCATCAACCAAGGCGAATACGAAAACCGCGACATCGAGCAGACCTTGGATCTTGGATGGGACCTCTTATCTATGCTACCCGAGGTCGAGCTGAAACGCATTGACCCATCAACAATCGCGAGGTATCATCCCACTCACAAGAACAAGGTCAACGCATAATGTCCGAGGTCATCTCAGGCATCCACCCGACACGGATGGAACTGCTCACTCTCAGGAAGAGGCGAGACATCGCAGAACGAGGAAGAGACCTACTGAGAGAGAAGCTGGACGCCCTGATGATAGAGTTCTTCGAGTTCGTACGCCAAATATCGGCTCTCCGTGAGCGTTCTCACGCTCTTCTAGAGGAGGCGTACACTCTCTTTGTTGAAGCGCAGATGGTTCACGGCCTTGCGAACCTCGAACAGCTTTCGGTCGGAGTGGAGGATCGGTACGATGCGGATGCCAGAGTAAGGAACGTGATCGGGGTTACGCTTCCCTACCTTCAGGTCAAGGTCTCGCCATTGAAGACCCCGCCATACAACCTACTCGCAACCTCAGCGAAACTGGACGAGGCGACCATGAAGATGACAGAAGCGCTGAAAGCAATTGCTGAACTGTCGAGTGCAGAAGCGGCGACGAGAAAGCTCGCGCAGGCCATAGCCTCGACAAAGAGACGCGTGAACTCGCTGGACTATGTGATCATTCCACGCGTTCTAAACTCGATCAGGTATATTCAGATGCATCTAGAAGAACGGGAGCGTGAGGACTTCTTTAGGCTGAAGAGGATAAAGCGCCGAATGGAGAAACAAACCAAGATCGGCTAGATGCCACTTGCCCCTAATCTGCGGATTGACTTCGCTCACAATAGGCAGCAGTTCCGGACCGCGTTTCCTCGGTTTTCTTACGAATAGCTTGAATCATTGGAGGGTGGAAACGGGAATAGCATCATCGACTGCTTACTTGTATCAATGTTCGTCGGCGAACTCGTGATTCTGGCAACGGGCTGGTGCAGACTATTCAGCGGGGTAGCCTTTCGCCTGTTCCAGTTCCTGTCTGAGCCTCTCTATCTCAAGCTTTGCTTTCTCCAGCTCAATCCTTGCATTGTCCAGCTCGGTTAGCTCCGCTTTCGCGGGTCTTGCTCTGAAGAGCGCTCCTTTCATGTAGAGTCCAAAGATTACCAGGACTGCGATAGCGATTATCGCAAGGGCGGCTATGATGGTCATAGGCTGAGACTCATCCTTCCTCCATTCCGTCTGAAGACTCGTTGGTTCTGTCACGGCGAAGCCAAACGCTGGTTCTCTGGATTCGATTCCCTGTGGGCTGTGCCACGCGACGAACATTCTCCTTCCGCCCAAAGCGCCCATGAGTCCCTCCAAGGGAAGTTCTTTCTCAACTGAGACTGTTGCTTCCTGACCTTTCATGTACCATCCGTCAGGATTGTCCAAAGTAGGGTGGCCGAACTCGGACGATACCCTAACCCTGTATTGAATCTCGGTTCGATATTCGGCTCTGATGAAGTATGGTCTGTCTATCTTGAGAGCAAGCGTTCTGCTCTCTGTCGGAGCCCCGTTCACAATCCAAGCCTGAAAGACGTCTCGTTCCTTGATGTTGCTTTCGTCCCTAATCATCACGAACTCGTCCGCCGAGATGTTCAAGTCTGCTCCATCTTTGATCCAGTTGTCGACGTTCTGTCCGTGCACGTCGCTAATCGATACTTGATGTTCTGCAAAGTACTCGAACGTGTGTCCCTTTTCACTCAACTCAGTGGTTGTCCAGCACCGTTGTTCATACGTGCAACGGTAGTCCCACCAGCAACCCCACCAATCACACACATATACTTGGTAGCAGACGGGAACCGTCTGACAATTCTGTGTTGAGACGACGTCTAGGTTCCAGACGTTGTTCGGGTTCATGTACCTGGTGCAGACACCCTTTCCTTCGTAGGACGCACAGAGTCCCTTGATTTCAGCGTCCACCTGAAAAGTGTGTGGCTTGCTCTTGTCTACTTGAAAGCTCTTGGTGCCACCGCCAGGTATGGTTCCCTGTTGTATTCCATCGACGGCCACTCTCGTGACCAACTCAGGCGGCAAACCCATAATCGAAATGGGAATCGAGATCTTGACTACTGCAGCTGCCTCAGGTGCATGAACCAATAGTACTGACAAGGTAATGAGGACACAGAATACTAGAGCTTCATGAATCCGGAAGGTCATGGTAACAACCGCCATAGGTGTCCGGGTGCCTTCAGACTTAAGACTTTCCACTTAGTTCATCGTAACATAGAAGTCTCGTCACAGACGTGTCCCTCTCCAAAACCTTACTTGAGTAGTGTGCTAAGATCCATGGACTCATCACTGAGAAGTGAGACGTCTTCAATCGTTCTTCGTCCAAGGACGAGTTTCTCTGCAGTCTGTTGTTCTTCATGAGGACGATTCACAGAGAGGTATGCTTGGATGCGTCCCTGATTCAAGTAGAACTGTGCGAACCCACCTTTCTCTGATAGGGCCAGTGACCCTCGTCGAACGATTTTGTCTCGTTGAATGGGATCTCCCCAGACTTCGGTTCGCACTTTGAATAAGGACGAGAAGAAGTGCGGCAAATCGGCGAACTTCTCATCGGCGCCGGCCATGTTGGCTCCTGCGATTTCGCCATGCTTCATGGCTACATCATAATGCTCGACGCGTAGGTGTTTCTCGAACAGAGGACTGTAGAAGCGCGCCGCATCACCGGCGGCGAAGACTCCTACTTCGTCCGTCTCAAGTTGCTCATTGACCACGATTCCATTGTCGATTCGAAGGCCGGCCTCTTGAGCAAGCTCGACGTTTGGCTCTATCCCTATGCCCACTACTACAAAATTGCCCGGTATTCGCCTACCTAGTGTGGTCTCGACGCCTGCAACTTGACTCTTCTCGTCGATGAAACGAGCCGCGGTCTCGTTTCCGACGAAGTGCACTCCTTGGTTGACTAAGTACTGGGTCATCCACTGTGCGGTTTCAGGATCGAGGGCAGCGTTCAGGAGGCTTGGCCCAACCTCTAAGATGGTTGTGCCTATTCCTTTCTTAGCGCAGGCGGCAGCGATCTCGCATCCGATGAATCCCCCTCCCACTATTACGGCTCGGCGAGAGTTCGACATGGCTGCCTGAATCGCATCGGAATCATCTAGCGTCCGAAGATAGTAGATCCCAGGCAGGTCGTTCCCTGGGATTCTTAGGCGGCGGGGCCGACCACCTGTGGCCAAGAGGAGACGCTCGAATTGTAGTTCACGTGAATCGTCCAAGACGGCGGTTCGTGCTTGAAGTTTCAGCCTTTGCGCGCGACGGCCGAGCAAAGTCTCCACACGTTGTTCTTGGTAGAACTCGCTCCCTTGGAGGAAGAGGTTCTCGCGTCGCAACTCCCCCGTCAGATAATCCTTCGACAGAGGCACGCGATCGTAGGGGAGATGCCGTTCCTCAGAGACGAGTACAATGCGTCCTTCTCCATCTCGGACACGGATCGCCTCTATGGCCGATCCGCCCGCCAGTCCTCCGCCGACAATTAGGTATCGAGTATGATCCATCGCAATCACTGATTCGACGGACTCGTCATAGTCTACAGCTGTGAGCTTCGATGACCCGTGAAACAGTCTGCTCAGGGGGGCATCTTCTGTTTCTGCAGACTAACGATCGCTTCTGCTAGGTTTCCTCCACTCGCCTGTAGTGCGGCTTTGGCTTCGTCGAGCGATTTGGCCGTCTGCTCGGCTACAAGTCTGATGTCTTCTTCGGGAATTTCAGGTGCTGTCTTCAGTCTCTCTTTCTCTGTCTCTGCCAACGGGCTTCTCTCGTGTGAGATGCCACCAGTTATCTGATACATTCTCTGCCCTTGGGCAACTATCGACGTGACAACGGGTTCTTCGATCACGATCTCGCGTGTGGATGTACGTATCAGGACCTCGGTGACGCCGTCGATCTCATCCATCTTCATCCCCATCTTCTGCATCATTCGTTTGGCGTCTCTGCCCTGGGGGACACCCTTCACTGCCTTGTAGGCCTTGTACGCCATGCTCTCGTCGACCATCGGGAGCTCGTGATCACGAATCAGGGGATAAGTCTATTGTGGCTGCGCCGACGCCTCGCCTGGTCTTGACAGCTATTCCTCTCTTGAATTGAGTCATCTCGAATCCTGCCAGAATGGCTCGTCCTACGGCAAGGAGATCTCGGTTCTCGTCGACGACGATGACCTCGTCTTGAGGTTTGATCGTCGAATCCACTGACACAACATGTTTCGCGAAGACGTTCCTGCCGGCTTTGATGAACTCGCCAACATCCCTCAGAACGACAACGACTCTCGGTGGGTTTTTCATCGACTTCAGGATGATGCCGGCGCCATGAGGTGTGAGAGCCAGAAAACCGTCTCTTGCTCGAAGAGTGGCGATGTGCTTGCCGTCGCGGAAGATGAGGCGGATCTTGTTTGTCTTTCCAGATCTGGTGATCTCTATGGGGGCTTTGATGAGGAAGTTGCCCAGTTCATGTCCGAATTGATAATTTGCGATGCCTCTGAGTTTCCTGAGATCCCACCGAGTCGCCTTCTGCAACGTCGCACGGCTTGACTGATGCAACCAAACCATTTAAGCGTGGGCGCGGTTCTCTCTGCGCGGTCGGGGCGCATTTTGAACTGTGACATCTGCGGGCGCCAGATCCATGGGGCACCAAACCGCGTCGTCGTAGAGGGCGCAGTAATGACGACGTGCCCAAGATGTGTAAGGCTAGGAACGCCCTACCAAGAACCGAAACCTGCTCCCGCAGTTTCTTCGATCACTGCACCAAGACCGGTTCCTCATGTGAGGCCGCGACCGACGCCATCTCTCCCAGCTGATAGGCGAGTTCCGAGGGAGGTTCAGGAACTCGATGTAGCTGACAACTATTCGCAGATCATACAGAAAGCCCGTCGCAAGCACGACTTCACCCAGGAGGATCTCGCAATCAAAGTGAAGGAGCGTCTCTCAATCATCCAGAAGATAGAGGCTGGCAAGATGGTTCCAGATATGCGACTGGCCAAGACGCTTGAACATGTTCTTCGCGTCAAATTACTTGTACCTAGGATCGAACCCTCCATTCCTAAGACCATGTCGAGCCCAACGAAGGAAATCACGCTTGCCGACGTAGCGAGGGTCCGCAAGAAGGATGGATTGGGAGTAAGCGAACTAGAAGTGTAGCTCCTCGGGTCAGTCGCTCCGTTTGGTCAATTCGATGACCTGCTTTCCTCTTACTGAGGGCACGATCTTGACCTTTGCGTCCTCGAACTCCACCGAGAACTCTCCGCCGTCTAGGTATCTGTCGAGGAAGATTGCAAGAGCGCTCACCTCACTTATGGGCTGGTTCGTTATGGATACGTTCCATGTGGCAAGTTCGTAGACTTCACCCGGTACCTTCGATGCGCCGATTACGACAAGTTTCGGACTGGACGATGCCTTGATTTCTCCTATCGCCTGGGGAAGAGGTAGCCCGTACGCGGTGAGGTGAACGATCTCTCCGCCCTTTGATTTCCAGTCTTTCATCACGTGTCTCCACGGTTGACCCATTCGAATCGGGAAACTTCCCCCGAACCTCTCGGAGACCTCTCGCACCGTTCGGTCAAGGGTCTTGTCAACCACATCGGCCAAGATCAACGCGTCTGCACCGAAGGCTCTTGCTGTCAGACAAACGTGTGTGGTAACCCTGAGGTCTCGGGGAA
>CAZLHM010000011.1:0-14250 GCA_964559555.1 uncultured Candidatus Bathyarchaeia archaeon | reverse complement strand
CCGAAGGCTCTTGCTGTCAGACAAACGTGTGTGGTAACCCTGAGGTCTCGGGGAATTCTATGCCCCAGTCGAAGGATAACGAGTCGCTCAGGCAAGGACTACTCTCCGCCCGGGCTAGGGTCGGACTTCGAGGCTGATAAGTCTCCTACGTTTCAGAATAGAATTAAAGGCAAAACCGCCTAAGAGTACGTACGGGACTCGGAGAATGCTTTGATTTGGCGGTCTTGGATGAGGAGCTCATCAAGGTCGCGCGTCTCTTCGGCGGTGAAGAGGCCGTCACAATCGTAAACATTCTGAAGAAGGTCAGCGAAGCCACAGACGAGAAACTCGCAAACGAGTCCACTGTTAGACTGAACACAGTCAGGAAGATCCTCTACAAACTGTACGACCATGGTTTGGTCTCCGCCACCCGAGTCCGAGACGAGAAGACAGGGTGGTTCATCTTCTACTGGAAACTCCAGACAGATCAACTGGACGCGTTTATTCGCGGCAGGAAGCGGCGAGTGCTTGAGAAGCTCAAGCAGAAGCTCGACTATGAGACAAACCACAGTTTCTTCGTCTGCAAGAAGTGCGGCGACGTGCGAGTGACATTCGAGGAAGCGATGGAGTCATCATTTAGATGCTCCAAATGCGGCGGGCAACTCGATAGCGCAGACAACGCTCCCGTTGTTGAGTTCTTGGAGAGACGGATCAAGCAGATAGAAGACGAACTGAAGCAGTGAGAGGAGTCCCCGTCTATCTTTGGTCCTGCCTTGCGGGTTTGAAGACTATGGGCAACGACCTAGTGCTAGCTGAAAGGGTCACTCAGCTGAATCGAGAGAATGTGCGTCGGCTTATCGAGGCGAGACTCCGAACGCTCTCCTCCGGCCTAGAGATCGCGATCGAGCTTGAAGCGATTCCCGCAAATGGGTTCGTAAGAATTGCAGTCGAAGGGCCCGACACCGAGGTCTTTACCGAGCTCGTAAAGAGAAAAGTCGGACTCGCGCCCTCGCGCTTATCAGACATCGAGGTCAATGACAACTTCAGGGCCTACGTATCGAAGATTGATTCCGCGCAGCAGAGCATCAGGATAGAGCTCGGGCCGACCTCGAAAGACCTCCGATCTGAGATAACGAGAGAAGCTTTGAGCGCCCAGCTCTGTGATGGTCGCGCCGTTCCAGTCGACAAGGTTGCCCAGACATATTGTCTCCAAGAAGGAGTCCCCGTATTCGTCAGGGTCACATGCATTGATCCCGATCGAGGACGCATCGAAGCGTGGGTTTCTGATGATCAGGTGTCTCGATTTGACGAGTGGAGGCGTCAGAGACTTCACAGAATAATCGCGGTGGGTGGGTTCCAAGAGAAGCTACAAGAGGCTGTGCGTCTCTCGAAAGTCGAGAGGGACGTAGCCGATGTTGAACAACTAGCTTGGACGTCACACTCGCTTGTATGCAAGCTCGGAACCGATGCGCCCGGAATCATCGCGAAGATCGGTCGATATCTCAGCGACGTTCGACTCTACGCGTTCGTACCACAGAAAGTGGACAAGCTGCGATTCAGTTTTGCATAGCGACAAGATCGTAACTTGGCGCCTGCTCGAATTAGAGTTCCCGGATGCTTCTGCCAACCTTGCACTTGAAGAGGCTTTGGCGAGGCAGATTGGAGAACGGGTTTCACCTCAGACACTCCGTCTATGGAGAAACCGCAAAGCTGCGGTGATTGGCGAGAACCAGTCTGTCAAGCTTGAGTTGCAGCTCGACGCCTGTCGAGAGTTAGGCGTCGAAGTCGTCAGGCGCTTCACAGGAGGCGGCGCTGTCTACCACGATCTGGGAAATCTCAACTACTCAATATGCGTCCCAAGGCCGTATCCTTCGGATCTCGAATTCCAGCAAAAGACAATCAGAGACGCCCTAGGTTGCGCCGGCCAATGCCTCCGCATTCTCGGTATAGAATCATCCCAAGTCCCGATCAACACGTTCGTAGTTGATGGAAGGAAGATCTCCGGCGGAGCAGGAGCTATTCGTTGGGGCTCGGTCTTCTACCACGGCTCTATCCTCGTCAGCACAGACCTACCAACTGTATGGAAGGTTCTGACGCGTCAGGAGCCCGCGGCACCTCCCAGATTCGTTCAGAGCAAGCGGTTCCCCGTCACCTCCATTCAGAACGAGTTGGGTGGAGAGGTTTCCATCGAAACCGCAAGGGCGGCCTTGCGCAAAGCATTCACAGAAACCTTCAATGCGACACTCGTTCTGCAGCCAGCGACTGACCGCGAACTGAAGGCAGCCTCAGCCATGGTCAAGGAGAAGTATGGCACCGAGGAATGGAATCTCAGAATGTAAAACGGTGGCTTCGGCACCAAAGTTATGACGTGTCCGTTCTTGCGCAGCAGGAATGCTTTGCCCGCTGAGCCACTGCATGGAAGCTGCATAATGCAGAAATACTGTCCACGGCTTTTTTCTTGGTGGTTGAGAGTCCTTGAATAGACGGTTCTTAGCTTCGTCTATCGCAATTCTTGTTCTACTCCTGACTGTGCTGACCATACATCCGAACGTCGCGACTGCAAACGACCCCTCCGGTAGCGGCGTGGTTCAGCAGTCAGGCGGCAGTGGTGTTCCGTATCCATGGTACTATTGCTATTGGTGGGAGTATCCGTGGTGCTATCCATACTACTGGTGGTACTATCCGTCCTACTATCCCGCGCCGACGGTTGAGACTCCCAAGACATTTGAACTCAAAGTAGAGACCAACCCATCTGGCGTTGTATCGGTAATTGGCGCGGGAACATACAATCAGGGAGCAGCCGCATCCTTCAGGTTGACCTCGCTCATCATCCCTTTGGGTCAGGATCAACGGTACGTCTTCTCACACTGGAGCGGTGACTTCTCGGGGACAGCTCCAAGCGGAACAGTCATAATGGACTCGGCGAAGGCGGTCGTCGCAAACTATGAACTCCAAAGCTACCTGAAGGTCACAGTTGACCCGCCAGGCCTCACGGCGACAGTTGGAGAAGGATGGTACTCCTCCGCCGAGTCTGTGGGGATTCCTGCATTACCCTCAATGATTCCGGGCACCGAAGGAAGTCGGTATGTCTTCCGACATTGGACGATTGACAACGTTCCGGTGTTAGGCGGCCCGGTCCAAGTCGTGATGGAGACGCCGCACATCGTTGTCGCTCACTACAAGACGCAGTACCTGCTCACTGCCGTGTCGGAATATGGTGTCGTCCAGGGAGGACGCTGGTATGATGCAGGAAGCTCCGCAACATTCTCAGTCACAACGGAGGTCGAGACAAGCTACGGTGTCAAACAGGTCTTCGAGAGATGGATTGGCGATCTCGTATCAACATCCTCGATCGTGACGGTCAGAATGGATTCGCCGGTTACAGTCAGGGCTGTCTGGAGAACCGACAGCACAATCCTTTACTTGACGATTGCGGCGGTCGTTGGCGCAGTGCTGCTGGTCGCAATTGCACTGACGGTCATCGCTGTCACTAGACTACGCGGGCATGAGGTGGTTCCACAAGCGCCCGCTAGGGTCAAAAGAGCGGGAGCAATGAAGCCGGTCTCGCCGGTCACTCCGGTCGCGCAGAAGGTGAAGGGGGCACCCATCAAGAAGAAGCTCAAGCCGGCACAAACAACCGAGGAACCAGCACGTTCTCCTCAGACATAACAGAGGGACACTCTCACAGCGCTTCTACTGGGAGCAGTGCAAGGCGCCCCGATCCCTCATTTCCTCGCTTCAGTGAGCGACGACTCTCTTGAGAAGGCTCTGTGGAATCACTGGCTTGTGTCTATCGCAGTAATATTCGATTTCGCCGAAGAACTTCGTGAACCAATCGGCCGCTTCGCCGCAGAGTGGAAAGGAACAGAGCTTACTTTGACTTGTGCCGTTCTCTTGCGAGGCCATCGTTTTCCTCTAACCCTCAAGCGCCAACGTCATCGATCAGCCTCTAAAGATTTACTCAGCAGAAAGTGTGAAATCCTCACATCCGATACCGCCTTCATCGTCAAAACGAGTGAGCGTGTGATTGGGAAGCGAATTCGATGTTCAAGACTCGTATCACTGAGATGTTTGGAATCGAGCATCCGATTGTTGGGGGTGCCATGATGCATGTCTCGAAGCCGGAGTTTGTGGCGGCCGTCTCGAATGCAGGTGCGTTAGGCATGATAGCGTCTGCCATGTACGAGACGCAGGACGAGTTTCGTCAAGCCGTGCGGCGCGTGAAGGCTCTAACGACGAAGCCATTCGGTGTCAACCTCAGTCTGTTTCCGGCGTTGCGCCCGATCGATAACGAGCTGTATGTGGACATCATCTTGGACGAACATGTTCCGATAGTGGAGACGAGTGGTCATCGTCCACCTGGGGATTTGCTCGCACGAGTGAAGACGGGCGGTGTGAAGACTATGCACAAGTGCGTCAGCGTCAGGCACGCGCTTAGTGCACGGAAAGCCGGCGTAGACGCAATCACTGTCTTCGGAAGCGAGGGAGGCGGGCACATTGGAGAGCTCGGACTAACGACCTTCACGCTAGTACCGCGTGCAGTAGAGGTACTCGACATCCCCATCCTCGCAGCTGGAGGCATTGCGGATGGAAAGGGACTGCTGGCGGCCCTCGCGTTGGGCGCCGCTGGTGTTACCATCGGCACAAGACTGCTCTTGACCGTAGAATGCCCAATTCACGACAGCCTCAAGCAGGCGTTGGTCTCTGCCACGGAAGCGGACACGATGGCAATCTTAGGATCACTGCGAAACACTCTCCGCGCTTGGAAGAACGCAGCCGCGCTCAAAGTCGCCGAGCTGGAATCACATCAGGCAGAGCTGAGTGAGATACTATCGATCGTCTCTGGTACAGAGACGAAACGCATGTACGAAGAAGGCGACTTGGACGCTGGCGTGATCCCATGCGGTCAAGACATCGGCGTGATCCATGGGATCAAACCAGTCGCCGAGGTCATCGAGGGAATGGTTCGAGAAGCGGAGGACATACTGAGTCGCCTTAGGATCAAAGGCGCGCCGTAATGCGCACCGATTACCTATCGCTAACGAGTCCCACGCAAATATGGTGATCGCGTGGTCAAATGCTTCTCACAGCGCTATCGTCACTCTTAAGAAAGAAGGACGGTCGCCATATTCATTCGGTCGGACAATGCGAATCAGTGAATGCATTGCATGCAAGGAATTCCCTTGTACTGATATCAATCACGACCGCTATCTTGTCCCGAGCATTGATCTTGACCCTGAGAGAATCTCAATCGCAATGATCTCAGAAGCTGCTCCAGCAAGTCCCGCTGATTGCTACTACGCGAGTGGAAAGCCTCTGTTCCAGCAAACCACAGTCCAAGCATTCAAAGACGCCGGCGTAAGTGTGACATCAACAAGGGATCTGATCAAACTAGGCGTCTATTTCACAACCGCCGTCAAATGTGGCAAGACTGGATACGGCATAGAGCTGAGCACGATCAGAGAGTGCTCGTTCATCTTGGCGAAGGAGCTTGCTCTATTCCCACAATTGAGAGTGCTCATGCTGATGGGAGATGTAGCAATCAAATCCGTCAACCATATCGCAAAGACAGCTGGCGAAGAGAGGGTGATCCCTGCCGGTTCTACATACAAGATCCGAGAGGGAGAATATTTCTTCCGAGGCAAGAGGGTGTTTCCTTCGTACCTGCAGGCAGGCCCAAGCTTCTTCATCGAGAAGAGCAAACGCAGAATGATAGCAGAAGACATTGCTTCGGCAATGAGGCTCGTCAAGCAGTGAGGCGCACCATATCACAGCTCAGCCGCTGTGCGTGACATTGTGAGGGCGCTTTCGTTTGAGACAACATTTGTGCATGCACAAAAAATGAGACCGGGACAGAGCTCCCTTCTCCGTTGTCTCACTGACAGTGGGATTCCTGAGAGTGGACATTGGAATGCCCTTGTCCCGTCTCAGGACAGGAGAGATTGTAGGCCATATTTCCACAAACCAACTCGAATCGGAATATCTCATTGCGGGGGAATATCTCATTGTGTGCGGGGTACTTTATGGACCTTGGTCCCGATAGACACGAGACCCGGAGTCATTCAACTTCGTCGAACAGATCGTTCCAAAGCCTAGGCTTAACCTCTCAACGCACACTCGATTGTCTGGGCATCAATGTTGGATTCGTATGAACGCGCAAAGCGAGATTTGCTGTACTGGGGAGGCATCACCGTCATCGCAATTGCAGGGTTCTTTCTTCTGAACTACCTCTGGAATATCGTGACAGCGTTGATGTGGTACGGCTGCGTCTGTCCCGTACCGGTAGAGAATTCGCGACCAGAACCGACTTCCTGCTATTGTCCTCCACCTTGGGAACAGATATTCGGCCTCACTCCGCAACTGTTCCCGGCCATTGTGCTTGGCGCACTTGGCTTCTACATGATAACTGAAGCCAAGTCTGAGTGAAGCTAGGTGGATGGAAAGGGACGCTGGGCTTGGAATGTGTGCGCCTGCCAACTTTGAGCCAAATATGGTTGAGAAGAGCTCCAAGTTCAGCCCGAAGGGTCGCTCACACTATTCGAGCTATGGCCACGGAAGTTGCACGAGTCATCGAGAGGAGAAAAGGCGGTCGTTTAGGGAATTTCACTCCTGATCTCCGTGCGCACATGCGACTATCTACGACAGTCGGGCTTCATCTTGCCGAATCTCCTTCTGGGATGAGTGTGCTATCGCTACCTCGCTCATCTAGCCCTATCACGATCTCACGGTAAACCACACTGTAAGTCAATTCGGAGAGATATGGATGACATGCGATTCTCGATCCGGTGTGTGCCAGTAACGAAGCAACTGGCGATCGAAGTCGCTCTCCCATCTTCCGTCTGATACTTTAGCCCTGTAGCCTTTGGGATACTGAAATCGCGGCACAAAGATTTCTGTTGGAGACCTCACGTGCGGGTCATGCTTGAACTCGTATCTGAAAGTGCGATGCTTCATTTCAAACGATAGTTGTGTAGGCCCGCCAGCCGTGGCTTTAGGGTATGGTCTCACTAGCGCTCGGAGAGCTCGACCACCGGAATACGGGTCCGCTGGGTCTTTCTGTTGATCGCGGCTGAAGATAGAGAAATCCTCTCCATTCCATTGGTCGCCGCGGGCATTGTTATTGTCGGGCGTGTAGTTCCAGATGGTCACGTTCATGATGTTGTCTTCGACGGCGCGCATGCAGCGATCCACAGTCCTCTCCTGAACGGAGAAGTCCTCGGTTCGATAAGCGCGTGCCTCGTCGATGTCCATTGGAATACCCATCTCTCCTAGATGAACAGGCGCGCGGCCAAGATGATCGCGAGCTTGCTGTTTATACAACGCGATTTGATTCGCGAAGGAGCGACGGATGGATGATGGCCACCAGACGATTTTCCCGGTCCAGCTGTCGAACGCTATCCATCGATTGAACTTCTTGAAGGCTAGCGTGACAACATCATACCAATGTGGAGCGTAGACGATGCGCTCAGCATCGCCGACACCCCATTCAAGGAAATCCTTCTCGACTGTTGACTCTACGAAGATCGCGGCCTCAGGATGAACTTCACGGATTGCCTTCGCAAATCGATTCGCAAACGGGCGATAGTAATCCTGCGAGAACTTCACCTCGCGACCATCCACGTGTGCGAAATGATGAGGCCGAAGCAGGCGAGGTGTTCCGTCACGGTCAACGTCCCAGACGCCATTACGCTTCCAGACGCAGTCGCAACCTTCGCGCCAAGCGCGGACACGGTCGGGGTTCATCCACTGTCGACCAAGACGGCGCAGCTTCAGGCCCGTCTCCCAGAGTTCGACTTCCTGAGGAAATCCGGCTCCCAGAAGGATCGCCTGCCATGGGGTCGGAACCGGCCCTTTCCGCAACAACACCTTTGATTCGGTCAGGTTCTTGACACCGATCCAACCCCGGAGCGGTTCGTTAAGCGTATCATAGCCGATCACATGCGGACTATTCCGGAGACGATGGGCCAATTGCTGGATGGCAGCGATGTAGTGTTGCTGAAGATACTCCCGTACCGGCTCTCCGTCTATCCTTGTCTCAGGAGCGAAGTCATTGCCACCGAAGAAGAGCGTAAACATGGTCGCGGTTGCAAGTCTATTCGCGTTCGTTGGCCAGATCAGCCACGGGTACGGATCACCATAGGTCTGATGCGTGACCGCTGCGCCTGTCTCTTTGAATTTCGTGAGGTCGAAGCCAACCGCCTCGAGAGTCCAACCGGGGGCACCGTCTCCACCCGAGAAGCGGCTCCACACATCTTGGTGTGGATCGATGTAGAGTCGGATGTCGTGTTGTCCTGCTTTCTCAACCACGGAGGCTACGTAGTCAAGGTAATCTTTGTCGTATCTGCATGGGCCGGCGTGTTCTATTGCTTCCCATGTTACTAGGAACCGAACGAAGGTCAATCCCCAGTTTCGCAACCTGGTGAAGTGTTCATCGGCTTCGTTCAGCGGAAATGGTCTGCCTACAAAGGAGACATTGCGGTGTTCGAAGAAACCCTCCGTTCTATGTGTCGCTCCATCCGGTCTCTTGGGGATCTTGCTGCTTCCGCCCAAGTTGACTCCACGGAGAAGAATTCGTCGCCCTTCGCTATCCTTGAACCAAGACTCCTCGATTCGCATCATAGGCCCAACTCTGAATGACGTGATTTCCCATCGGTTCCTCTAGACAAGAGCCTTTGTGTAAACTTAGAGCTCACCTCCCCATCGCATTGCAGTCATGGGAAACTTGCGCTCGATCCCGTAGCCTTTCCAACACCGACCCGGCAAGTTCTCCCGGCCACGCTGTCGGATGGCTATGATGCGGACATATGACGGAAGTGCGGTGGCGGCTCCATCTCACTGGACAGAATGGGAGGGTCAATAGATCGGCGCGGACAGTAACGTTCATATGGCGGAACATCAGTGTATCCAATCCAACGTGAGGAAAGACATGGAACTCGAAGAGATCTTTGAGATCGGTGCCTACCACAGGAGAGAGCGAGGTCTAGCCCTCAAGAGGCTACTCTCCCTAATCCTCTAGCACGCAATGACTAGGCTTCGTCGAATCGCTAGTGCACCTGCTCCCTGAGCCATCTCGCAACGGCATAGAGCGTTGGATTTCCGCTGACATCCACGATTGGCACTCGGACATTCATCTCCTGCAAGAGAACCGCGCCCTCGTATGTTGGCATCATTGCGTAGATGAGACTCGCCCAGTGCATCTTCCCTCTCAGTTGCTCCTCGATGACCTGTTCGTTTCCAGCCATCGCGGCATATGCGAACGCGACTCCGTTCGCCCACATGAGGCTTCGACCCAGCGAGCCCGGTGGGACCCCTATGCTCTGCATCTCCAGCAGCGCAGCCAACGGGTACTCCACAACCTCATGAACGACGATCTCCTCCCACGGCTGATATGTTATCTTGACCACTTGCGAGCACCTAGCAGCACCTTTGGCGAAATCCTAGCGGATAATGGTTCCGAAGGAGGAGCAGAAGTCCAAAGAAATGAGGATTCTGTGCGTGGTGCAGGATTCCTTGGTTCAAGAATTGAGAATCGAACCTCCGTCTAGTGCGTGACGCTTGGTGCACCCGTGTAAATCTGAACTCGGATAATGCCGGTCTCATGGCGCGGAGGATGTAGTGGGCCGGACCGGATTTGAACCGGTGACCTTCGGCGTGTAAGGCCGACGTTGGAGTCGAGCAGGAGCCCTCTAACCAGCTGAACTACCGGCCCAATCGAGCTGGCATTGTCTCTGCCATGTGATAACGATTAGGGTCGTCTCGGCGACCGATTGCTCTGACAAGGGAGAGAACCATCCGCAGGCAGTGTCGATGATACATTCACAAGCCAGATATTCAAATCCAAGATCGCCACCTCATTCAGCAGAGAGCTTCTAGTCTCCTGTCCAAAAGTTACTCGCAAGCTGGTCGGGGTTCAGAGTTGGATAGAAGGCGTTTCCTGAAAGCAGCCGGATGCGCAACCACAGCAGGCGCACTAGCGCTAGCATCTCCCTACATCGTGCACTCATGGCTACCGCAACAGAGCTTGCCATCAATCCAGACTCGCAGGCTCGGACGAACAGAGTTGATGGTTTCCGTGATTGGGTTTGGCGGCGGTCCGCTCTGGAAGGCGAAGCAAGCCCGCGTCGTGAAGGCCGCCATCAAGATGGGTGTGAACTATATCGACACGGCCCACAGATATGGCAACGGGATGAGCGAGACAATAATCGGCGACGCGCTCAGTTCAATGCGTCGACATGTTTACATCGCAACCAAGACCCGACAGAGAACGGCTGAAGCGGCTCGGAGGGAGATACTCGAAAGCCTTCGCCGGCTCAAGGTTCGAAAGATCGACATCCTCCAGATGCACGCAGTCGCGACAATGAGCGATCTCCAACAGATCCTTGACCCAGTCAATGGCGCGCTCAGAGCCGTCAAGCAACTCCAACAGAGGGGGCTCGTAGACTTCATAGGCATAACTGGTGCGCACGGGCCAAACGATTTCCCCGGAGGCAACATCGATTCAGACGCTCAGGTCGCCGTCTGCGCGGAAGCCTTGAGAACCCAGGAATTCGACACAGTACAACTAAGCTACAATACTGAATTCCACGACGGACCGATCGCTGACCTGATTGATCTGGCCGCATCGCTCGATGTAGGCGTAATATGCAAGAAGCCGCTCGGCGCGGGAAGGCTTGTTGGCAAGTACACCGTCGAGGAGCTTCTCGAATTCGTTCTCTCCAACCCAAAGATACACACAGCAATTCCCGGAATGGCCACGCTTGAGCACGTGCTTGAGGATGTGCCCGCAGGCTATTCCTAACAACAACGGCTAGGCTTTAGGTGCAGCCGAGCATACATGAAAGATATGCCGGCGCTTCACGTAGAAACACACGGCCATATTACTGACGAAGAAGTAGCCAGCATACGGCGTCTGTTCGAGGAATGCTACAACCGACTGCAGCCGGAGCGTCTGGAGCTCGTCGAGATCGAGATCTTCGAGAACGATGGACTCTGGCGCAGCCACGTAGCGTCCGAGCGCAAAAGAGCTGCGGTTGCTTCAGCCGAGTTTGATGATGCGTTCATCTCGATTCATGATGCGTGGACGGGCGTTCCGAGGATCTCGATCTCTCTGGAGCGCCGTGAGACGGTCATCCCGCTTGTCTGGGAAGGGGCTCTCCACCACGAGGCCGGTCACTCAATCCTACATGGTGCCCTCGAATACTACGTCTTCCCCACGCCAAGAGCCCTCATGAATGCAGCCAACGAATTCCCAACACTTGCAGCTCACCTCACCGATCTTCTCTACCTTCTTGCTTTGGCTGTCAAAGACATGGAAGTCACGAGGTTGCTGTTCGCGAGTGGCTATGTTGAAGACCAGGCCGCGTACGCGAGGTTTGTGATGAGGCCTTCTGACCAAGACCAGCAGATGTGGTATCTCGCCCACCTCGCAGCTGAGGCGAGAGTGCTCTATCTGACGGGTAGACTCAAGGACATCGCTGCCGCCGCGGTCTTGGCTTCAGGATCGGAGAGATCTCACCTCAAGCTCGACGAGGTCGAAGAATCACTCAACTATTTGCCACAGGAATCCTCCAAAGCAATGCTGCGGACAACAGACGAGGTCCTGAGAGCTCTAAGCAAGGATACGTTCTTGAATGTCATGACCGCTGCTAATGTTCTGGTTGCGAGGATAATAGAACCTGAGATGAAGCGTCTGGCGTGAATGCAAGGCCATAGACGAATCATCCATGGTTCGACGGCGCGTTCTTCTAGAAGACAGGGCTTTGGGCCAAACCAGTAAGGAGGCAATCTTATCTCCTGTCGCCCGCTGAACAGAGAGTTCGGAACCCGAGTCTTGAACATTGTACATGTGATCGGAACCGGGACCATAGGCGAACCGTTGATCGGCCTACTGGCTGACTTTCGAAAAGAACTAGGTATCGAGGAGATCACATTCTCGAAGAAGACTCCTCTCCTTGCCGACCGGACGAAAGTCTGGGATCTCACCAAGAGAGACGCGAAACTGTGCGCGGAGAAGGACAAGTGGAAGAAATTCCAAGAGCTCGAGATGGAACCAACGTATGAGTACGAGGAAGGAATACGTCGCGCATCGGTGGTGATCGACTGTACGCCATCAGGCACAGGGCTCGACAACAAGAAAAAGTTCTACGAGAAGGTCAAAAACCCGGTGGGATTCATCGCACAAGGTTCGGAATTCGGGTTCGGAACGATCTATGCTCATGGAATAAACGACTCCGTCTTCTCCGAGCGCCACAGGTTTGTGCAAGTCGCGTCATGCAACACTCACAACATCGCAGCGATCATCAAGACACTTGCGTTCGAGGGAGGGATGTCGCGCCTTAGAGAGGGTCGATTCGTCTGTATGCGTCGAGCGTCCGACCTCAGTGAAGAGAAGGGGTTCACTGCAAGCCCACAAGTTGACAAGCACGCGTACGGGCGATTCGGAACGCATCACGCCCGCGACGCACACGCATTATTCCAGACGATCGGGTGCGAGCTCAACATTTTCTCGAGCAGCATCAAGATCCCTACGCAGTACATGCACTCGATGTGGTTCTCGCTGGAACTGTATGGGGCCGTGACACAAGAGGAAGTTCTTGCACGGATCAAGGCAAATCCGTTGATCGCCGTGACGTACAAGGACCAGACAGGGCTCGTGTTCTCGTTCGGACGCGACCATGGACACTACGGGCGAATCCTGAACCAGACTACCATCGCCCTTCCCACTCTGAGTGTCAGGAATCCTGGAGAGATTGTGGGCTTCAGCTTCACGCCGCAGGACGGAAACAGCTTACTTAGTAGCGTGGCTGCGACGGAACATCTACTCTATCCAGGAGAATGGGAAGAGAAGATGAGGTGCCTTCACCCATTCCTCTTCAGAGAGGTTTAGGGTCTAGGTCTCCAAATCGGTCTCTTGAAGCTCTCATCTATCAAGGAGAACTCGTACGGTCTCCCGGAAGTCTCACTGCAGACGATATCGCTGATAGGTCTCCTTGGCGTGACATCCGGAGTCTCAGCAGCGTAGCCAATTGGCAAGATCACGATCGGTCGCTTGGTTGGAGGTGCATCAATGGCTCTCGCACAAGCTTCCTCATCAAAGGCTCCAACCCACGTCGATGCCAACCCCAGTGAAGTGGCGGCCAACATTGCATAGGTCGCAGCGATGGTGGCGTCCTGTATGCAGTAGAGTTCGGAGCCTCTATCCCCGTACTTTCTTGAGGAACGTTCAGGATACACAAGAAAGACAAGACAAACAGGTGCCTCAGCAACAAATCTCTGGCCCCAAGCAGCCTTGTCGAGCTCTTTCTTGCGTCGCGGGTCCCTAACAATGACAATCTCATATGCTTGGAGGTCGCCTGCAGATGGAGCGAGATTGACACTCTCGATGATTCTTGCGATCTTCTCGCCTTCGATTGGCCTATTCTGAAACGCACGAATTGAGTGTCTAGCCTTGACAACATCGAAGTGGTCCATCTCACAGATCCTCTTGCTTGAGCTCGCTACACAGTGGATGTGCCTCTTCAGCTTGAGGGTTGGGCTCTCCGGAAATCACGATGAACCCGTTTTCTCATGCTGGTCTATCTTCAAGTCATGGCATCCTTTTGTGCTGTAGGAACATCCTCCCCTCTGTTCCTTGAGGACGAAGCAAGGAAGAGTGCACTCGCAAAGACTCGCCACGTTCTGACGGACGCGTGTGTAAGCTTGCCTATCAACCCGAGCTTTGAGGCCAGAGTTCTCTCAGAATCCCTCTTGATTCTAGATGTCAAATCACATGCATCGCCAAGAACTGAAGTAGACACAAAAAGGACCACGACTGAGTTGTCGCGTGCTGAGAGCAAGTCGTAGCATTCCCAACAGCCCCCTAGCGCCAAAGAAATCCGGAGTTCTATGTTTCTTCTTGTGGTTGCCTGGCGCCGCAACTTCCACAGAACGTGGAGGTGGCAGGGATGCTCTCGCCGCAATCGATGCAGAATTTTGTCTCAACCGTGACTCGTGAAGTAGAGGGCCATGTGTAAGGAGTTGCTCGTCCGACTAGGATCGCACCGGCGACCATGATTGCACCACCGGCAACGAATGGGTAGAAGCCCAAGCCAAGTTCCCACACCAGCCGCGAGTTGCCGTACTCTCCGAAGTCACGAACGACTGTTCCGCCGAGCGGATTCGCGCCGAGTTCAGACGAAACCTGTAGTATTGCGTTCATCGCCTCGTTCGATCCTGTGACCCATGCAACGGTTGGGATGATTGATACTAGGGACGAGACGAAGACGAGTATGA
>CAZLHM010000010.1:0-54594 GCA_964559555.1 uncultured Candidatus Bathyarchaeia archaeon | reverse complement strand
TATCTCTATCCTGCAGACGTATACTTCCATGACAGATGTGGGTAGTTAGAACAGCGCGCTCGCACTGGCACCACTGAATCTCATAGACTTGTAACGTTGGGTCCTTTGCTATGTGAGGCACCCATCCTATCTTGCGCATTTTCTCATGTTCTTCGGATTGTTCATCCTCTGGCCGAGTCTCCTCTCGCCGATTCCACTCGTCGCAATTCCTGGGTATGCACGCGTCGCCAAGATCAAGGAGCAGTTGCTCTTTCAGGGTCTTGGTGAACACTGTCAGTATCGCGAGAAGGCCGGACGATTCATTCACAACGTTGTGGTCCGACTAGGTCTGATCGAAGACGAGTATTCTTTCATAAGTCTATTATCCGTCACGCAACTGAGTCTCTCGATTGATGCGAGATGGAGCTCCCGACGAAGGGTGAAGTGGACAGCATGATTCAGCGGCTGAAGACCGACGCTCACTATGGGCTCAATCCGAACCGCGTTCATGTCCGGCTAGTTCAGCGTTTCAAGTCAGAAGCCAAAGCGGGCTCGTTCACTTTCGTCAGCGATGAACCAGATGAACGTGGTGGTCACGGAGATGGTCCTGCACCGCTCGAATACTTCTTGGCCGGATTCGCGTTCTGCCAGCTCTCGATCGGAGCCGCACACGCAGCATTGATGGGTCTCCGTCTAGACAGCGTCGAGATATCGGTTCGAGGTCTCGTCAACGAACGTGGAGTGTATGGCTTTCCCGGAATTTCGCCAATGATGCAGGAGATCAGGTACGAAATCCGCGTTCAATCACCCGAACCGCCGGAGCATATTCTTGAATGGCTGAGAGCGGTCGAAGGAGGATGCCCCGCCTACAACACAATCCGTAACCCGCCTCCACTCATACGGTAGCTGGTGTTGAACGGTGAGGAAGTGCAAGTCGATTCGTAAGCGACTTCAGTCGCGTGAGAGTAATGCATGGCGCCGCCGGAAGGACTCGAACCTCTAGTCGCGCTTTGGGCGCTTCGACCAACGGGTCGCTGCCAATGTGGCTAACAGCTTCAGCTTCAGTCTCTTGTGACCGAATCCGCTGCTCTACCACTGAGCTTTCGTCCATGACCATTCGAATGATCATAAACGGCGGCTCGTCTCGGCGGCACCGGTTTCACCGAGCCTCGCGTCGCTTATTTAAGAGTTCATCAAGGCACGGACAGAACGAATTCATCATCTCTGCCGACGACTTGAATTATCCTCTGACGTCTGTCGCTCTATGCTTTAATAATCCATGAGAACAGAGCGAAGAGAACTCAGTTCTGGGAAGGTCCTTCTTGTCGAAAGCGCGAGAACGAGGCTTCAAGGAAGCAACTAGAATCGACGAGGCAAGGCGAATCTTCTACGAGGCACTTCCAACTACTTTGATGCCACCGGAATCAGTCCCAGTTGCCAAGGGCCTGAACAGAATACTCGCCGAAGACGTAGCGGCGGACCAAAGCGTTCCGTCATTTGCAAAGTCCGCCATGGATGGATATGCAGTGATCGCAGAAGACACCTTCGGTGCCTCACAGACAAACCCAAGCCTCCTGAGGATCGTCGGAGAGAGCAGGATCGGAGAACCACCAAGGGTCGTTCTTCACAAGGGACAGACGGTCTCGATCGCGACTGGAGCACCAGTTCCACAAGGCGCAGACGCCGTTGTCATGCTTGAGAACGCGAAACGGCTCGATTCGGGTGATGTGGAGATCTATGCGCCAGTCGCCCCAGGGGAAAACGTCTCACAGGTAGGCGAGGACGTGAGAAAGGGCTCAGTGGTGCTGGAGAGGGGAAGGAAACTCAAGCCGCCCGAGTTGGGCCTACTCGTTGCTCTGGGTCGGCGGGCCGTTGAGGTCGTAAGAAGACCGAAGGTTGGCGTCCTCTCAACAGGGAACGAGCTGTCTGACACCTATCCGGTTGTGGCTGGCAAGATAGCGGACATCAACCGTCCCATGCTAATGGCGATGGTTGAAGAATGCGGCGGTACCCCTGTTGACCTTGGCATCGCGAAAGACGACGCGGAAGAGATCTCTCGGAAGCTCAGACAGGGACTTAGATCGGCGGACACTGTCTTGGTAACTGCGGGAACATCCGTGGGCAAGGGCGACCTAGTACCAGACATCATCAACGCTCTCGGAAGACCGGGGATGCTCGTTCACGGCATTGCTATGCGTCCTTCTCTGCCCACCGGTCTAGCAGTGGTCGAGGGGAAGCCTGTGGTCTCACTGCCTGGGTTGCCTGTCTCTGCCATGTTCGCATTCTCCACGTTTGTTCAGCCGTTGATTCTGAGGATGTTGGGAACGGAACCAGATCCTCAGCCGAAGGTCAAGGCGAGAAGTACGAAGCGCATCGTCGGAGTGCCAGGATTCCGAACTTTCGTCAGAGTACTTGTCAGGGATGAGGAGGGAAAGCTCATCGCAGAGCCCCTTCGCACTCCCGGTTCTGGCATCTTGACAACTCTCACCAGAGCCAACGGAATTGTGGTCGTTCCAGAGAACATTGAAGGCTTTGACGAAGGAGCCGAAGTTGAGGTTCAGCTCTTCAGGCCTGTTGAACGAGGTGAAAGCTCTGGAAGATCGTAAAATCTTCAGAACACTCGTCACGATCGAAGAAGCCCACGCAGAACTCTACAAGCACTTCAAACCTCAACCCCTCTCCGTCGATGAAGTCTCGTCCTCCGACGCGCTCGGGCGTACGCTCGCTGAGGATGTGATAGCACAGATTGATGTTCCAAGTTTCGATCGCGCCGCAATGGACGGCTACGCGGTCATCGCCGAGGACACATTCGGCACCGACGATGACAATCCAAGAGGGCTCAGGATTGTTGGGCGATGTGAAGCGGGACATGCTGTCACGATCCTCGTCAAGAGGGGCGATGCTGTAGAGATTTCAACGGGAGCGCCTGTCCCGCGTGCATCAGATGCAGTCGTGATGGTCGAGCATACTCGTCGAACGGGCAGGACAGTTGAGATTTTCCGCCCGGTCGTCCCGGGAGAGAACATCACAGCCGCCGGATCCGACATCATGACTGGAGAACTCGTCCTTCGCAAGGGCGAGACGATCACGCCTCGAGAGATTGGGGTACTTTCTGCACTCGGAACAGCGAAGGTCAGGGTTTTCAAGAAACCTCGTGTCGCGATTCTCTCTACAGGCAACGAGCTTCTGCCGCCGGGGACCCCACTAACATTCGGGAAGGTCTACGACATCAACGCGAGTGCCATTGCTGCGAGCGTCGAGGAATGTGGAGGGGAAGCCATCAACCTCGGCATCGTACCTGATGACCCGGCGATCATGGAGGAGAGACTTGGACAGGCACTTCGAGAAGCCGATATGGTGCTCACCTCGGGGAGCACATCTGCTGGTGCGGGAGATCTTGTCTATCGCATCATCAACCACCTAGGAAAGCCAGGTGTTCTCGTTCACGGGATATCCGTGAAGCCAGGGAAACCCGCGCTTGTCAGTGTCGTCAACAGCAAACCACTCATCGGTCTGCCCGGGTACCCGACATCGGCACTGATGATATTCCAAGCTTTGGTCGCTCCGGTTCTTCGTGCAATGTCAGGTCTTGCGCGGCGATCAGTGGTTGTTATCGACGCGAGACTCGCAGTAAGGGCCATGTCAGCGAAGGGAAGACGCGAACTTCTCCCTGTGCATTTGACTCAAACGGCTAGCGGGCAATACCTTGCCTATCCTGCCACGAGTGGTTCAGGGGCGATCAGCTCGTTCTCACTTTCTGACGGGTTCATCGACATACCTGACAGGGTGGAGTTCCTCGAAGAAGGGGAGCTGGTCAAGGTGAGCCTGCTCGGAACGAACCTGAACCCTGCTGATCTCGTTGTGATCGGGAGCCACTGTATTGGAATCGACGTGCTGATTGGAGTTACCCGCGAAGACTTACCTGGGCTTGTGACCAAGGTAATCAACGTCGGCTCGCTTGGAGGACTTCACTCCGTGAAGCGTGGTGAGGCTGATGTCGCCGGTATCCATCTGCTGGATGAAGCGACCGGCCTGTACAATCTTCCCTTCTACGATCGATTCGGGCTGAAAGGCAAGGCCGTTTTGGTAAAGGGCTACTCGCGCGAGCAAGGCTTCCTCCTACCCCCGGGTAATCCAAAAGGCGTGAAAGGCTTCGATAACCTATTTGAGGGAGACCTGATGGTTATCAATAGAAATCGAGGATCCGGCACGAGGATTCTAGTCGATTTTCATCTTTCGAAGATAGCGGCTTCAAGAAACACCGACCTCAGCGAGCTTTCCAAGAAGATTCAGGGCTACACGTCCGAAGCGAAATCGCACTCCGCCGTGGCGGCGGCTGTTGCCCAGAGAAGGGCGGACGTAGGCGTAGGAATCAGGACTGTTGGCGAAGCCTACGGTCTCGATTTCGTGAAGATAGGAGACGAATCGTTTGACTTCTTGGTGACTAGGGACCGACTAGTGAAGCCAGCCATACAAGCGTTCTTGACCGCGCTGAAGTCGAAGGAGTTCGCTTCATCCTTGCCTCAGAGAGCACCGGGGTTGATCCCCGACTCGATGACGGGGAGCATAGTAGCCGAGTGACTTGCGGACGGTCACCGTTTTGCCTGCCGGATCTTCTGGATCTCTGCTGCTAACTCCTTCAGCGTCTTGGATCGAGCCCTATCTCCACGCTTGATTGCGACATAACCAGTCTTCTCCCACCAGCGAGATGGCGGCGCCGAACTGGCGGAGACCTCGGGGTTGAAGGAGAGCCTCTTTGCCGCTAAGTCTAGTTCATCAACTCTCGGAGCTTGAATCGCTTGCGACTTCGGGATGCGCCTGCCTTGGGATCGGGATTTGGTGGAGTCGAGAGCGGCGGGCCAAACGACCATCTTTCCGCTCTGCCTCAATTTGCACTCAAGCGGCTCCCATTCGATCATCAGGCAAACTCAGATGAGCTGTCGCATGTCATTGCGCTTTCTGAACGAGCACTGCGTTGACTACACCGTGTTGTCCAGGCCTTGAAGTCACGCGAGCCTGCCCTAGCGGCGTCTCTAGTATTGCGCCCTTGGTGATCACGCCTCGACGCTGGTAGTCAATATTGGCTGGGTTCTTGACAACACCCGTGATCTCGGTCTTCTCAGTCTTACGCGTTGACGGGTCAGTGACGTTCACAAATTTCGTGGCGAGAAGACCAAGTTTGATCGTGCCTCCTCGCCCTCTCTTCGGAACCGTGCGACGTTCGCCTACGACAGTCTCTGCGGCATCGCTGCCCATCTCGAACGCTCGTTTTCCGCGGAAGAACTTTCTTCGTCCTCCCGAGCGTTTGCGTTTGTGCAGGTCACCGTGCCATTGGGGCAAGTTGTCATACTCTCCGAGCCAAGACCCTGCACAGCTCTCAAGACCGCATATAAGAATTGCCTATGAAACAAGGATGTTGAGAGTCCGAGAGGGCTAGTCAGAGGTCTGCCAAGAACTGAATTCAAATCTGCATCTCAGACTTGTGACTGTCGCCAGTCATCTCTCAGGGGAAGCTAGAATTGATCGGACAGTTTGGGTTACTGCTCTCCTAAGATCCTCTTTGGTCTTCTGGGGCGTCCAACCCAGCGTCTTTTCAATCTTCTCTATCGATTCTACCATTGGATTGATGAGAGTCGGGTCGCTGAGGAGTTTGATCTTGCTCTTCGAGTTCGTTAGCTCGATGAGCAGCTCATACAGTTCGCGATCAGAGATGAAAGTCGTCGGATTTGAAAGGTCGAGGACTTGGCCATATGCATCTTTGTTGAGTGTTGCTTGCAAGAACGCCTGACATAGCTCGTCAACGTGAATGCTTGCTTGACCGTCGCCCTCGATAACCTCAATCGTCTCTCCTCTCATCACTCTGTCGACGTGATTCTTGCCCAACATCTGCGATTCCTGATCGTCGAACAGGACTTCGATCCGAAACACGGTGACAGGTAGGCCGTGGTGGTGATAGTACATCAGACAGAGCTTCTCCGTGGTCAGTTTCACTATGCCGTATGCAGGCCCGGGAGCTCCATCCCAAAGTTCAGGCTTACACACGGTCTCCTCGTCTACAGCCAGAGACATTGCCTTTCCATAGACCGCACAACTGCTAGAGAACAGGAAATGCTTGACCCCTTGGGATTTGGCCGCTTCCAACAGATTGATTGTGCCTCTGACGTTTGCGTCGAATAGGTCTGCGAGAGGTAGCGTGTGCCTCCAAGTAACCGCGTCCCAATTGATAGCTAGGTGATAGATCACAGCTACACCCTTGACGGCCTGCTCAACAGCGTCTCTGTCGCCCATGCCTCCACGTAGTTCGTCGCTTCCGATACCTACAAACTCCAGATTCGGATGTGTGATGCCCGTCAGACGCCCATATTGAATGTCAAGAACCCTTACTTCCCATCCTTCCCTCAGCAATGCTTGAACGAGTCTGGAGCCGATGAAGCCGCCTCCGCCGGTAACCAAAGCTTTCCCTTGAATACGCCTCACTGTCAGGTCAGTCTCCTACTTGTCTGGTATCTTGCATACAAGTATGACCTCATGACTCTAATGACATGTTCGCATGCACGGAACTGTTTCAAGTGCGGTGAACTCGGCGGTTCGTTCCGTTGGAACCTTGAAGACGCCTGCTATGTTGCAGGTCTAATCCGAGCTCTAGATCGAGTGAACCTTACACCCATGTGAGAAGTGAATGGCCGCAACTCTGATAGGGTTCTGGACACGATATCTACTGCGAACGAAAGGGAACGAGGCCGCGTTGAAGACGAGCAGTCATGTTAGGAGGATACCGCACATCACCATCTGTGTATCCGATGTGAAAACGGCTGTGTCCTTCTACCAAGGAATACTCGGTCTTGAGAAGATAGGCGAATGGCCCGGTTATGCCCAGTTCGATATCGCAGGAGTAGGTCTCGGCCTCGAGCGAAGGCCAAAGCCCGAGATTTGTCTCCTGGTCGACGACGTTGACAAAGCCTACGCACATCTCAAAGACAAAGGAGTGAAATTCGTGAGCGAACCGAAAGACCAAAGTTGGGGAGCTCGAGCAGCTACTTTCCTTGACCCCGACGGAAACATGCTAGTAATTGAGTCCTTCGAATGCAAGGTCTGCGGCAAGATTTGTGACACTTATCGTGAGCTTCTTGAGGAACACTTGAGGAGACATAAGAGACAGGGCAAAGAGCAAGAGAATTCTGGTAACTGAGTATCTCTGCTCGATGACCTATCCCGTACTACCCACGCTGTGCCGGATCTAGGCTCCCACCTTGCCGGTGGATACAGAACAGCCTCATCGGCCTTCCCATGGTGATCATGGTCAATACGCGGGACAGAAAGCTTGAGACGCGTTCGAGGTACGGATCCGTGACTGCAGATTCGTACGCTACCACATGCCAATCCTATCGTCTTTGACTGCATAGTCTGGATGCGCGTGACAGCGAGGTTAGACCTTGATGACATCCTTACATTACTGGAGTTGTTGGCTAAGCCGGCTCGGTTGATCAGCCTCGGCGGACATAGCATGAATCGCATGTTCGCATCACCTGGACATAGTCCATGTAAGCACCTCGCACCGTGGTTCCCACGTAACGAATGCAGTCGAAGCATACTGGCTTGCCGCAGAACCTGCATTTAGCCCATCTTCGCTCCTCATCGCCGGGTTGAAGTGTACGACCGCAGTCCAAGCACTTCGCGCTTGAACTTGTACTCTGATCGAACACTTGCACTCGCTCCTATTGCTTAGATCTCTAGGGGAAGTCTGCCCACGGCTCTCGCCAGGTCTGCTGCCGTGAACAGCCCGATTGGTTTGCCATCCTCGACGACGACTAGCCGTCTCACTTTCATCTCTGTCATGATGCGGGCGGCCTCCTTCACATCGGTCGCCGGGGTAACTGTAACGAGGGGAGATGATGCGAAACTGCCGACGGAAACCTCCAAGTCCTTCGTCTCTTGCAGCACTTTCGAGACCAAGTCACGTTCTGTAAAGATCGCGTGGATGACTCCTTTGTGAGATAGCAGGATGCTACCGATGTGTTTCTCTCCCATGAGCTTGCATGCATCGGCTACAGAGAGCTCAGAGTCCAAGGACAACGGGGGGCTGCTCATGAATTCTCTGACAGTGACCAACTACTCCACCCTAACAGGACTCCACTTGCCTATGAATAAGCTTGAGTGACTGAACATGGATGCGAATCTATTGGCTCGGCGGAGCCGAGGCCTCTGATGGCGAAGCGGAACTGTCTTCCCCTCGAAAAGGTTTCGAAGTCGTTTCTTGGATCCCACCCGATTCCGTTCCGCCACCTTGGACTGCCTTGAGATCCTCGAAGATCTTCTGGATTTGCCTCCTCATCAGTCTCGAATCCTGACTCAGGTTGAAGTAGTCAGAGAAACTCGGCGTTGTGCGGAGGACCTTTGACCTTCCCAGCGGCTCTTCTGAAATTAGGCCCATCTCTCTCAACTGTCTCACATGCCCGTAGGCGAGGCTCCCCCTCACCTTGACAACGTGCGACTGTGCAACGGGTTGTCGCAGAGCAATGTACGAGAGCGTCTTCAGCGGACCGGGGGTGAGGAGGGGCCTTGTTGCAAGACGCTTGACGGATTTTGAGTATTCGGGTTTGAGCTGCATGACGTAGCGGCCATCTGAGAGCTCAAGAACTTCCAAGGCTCCAGAATTCTGCACATATTTCTCCCTTAGCGCCAACGCGAGTTTTCGTATCTTCTCCTCTGAGCGAAGGTTGAGGATCGATCCCAGTATCCCTACGTCGAGCGGTTTACCTGTCACATATAGCGCTGCTTCGATCAACGAGACTTGAGTCAAGGCGCGGACGTGAGCTCTTGTCTCGTCAGGTGCCTGCATCGTCTCAGACAATTCTAATGCTAACCTCGGGTATTCCGATGGTTATGTCGCCTCGGTCCTCTCTCTGGCTCAGACATACGCGATTCTGCATGACAAGGAACAGGAGCATGATGAAAACCCTGACCGCCTCCAAGATGGAGTAATCCCTCGTCAGCTCCAAGAACGAGATCGTAGGTCGGTCAGCCGCCTCTCTCAAGAGAGCGGTATAGAAGATCTCCATATTCTTCTCAATATTAGCTAGGAACTCATCCATCTGTTCAAGGATCTCTGGAGGCTTGAGCAGACCCCTTCTCTCGGCGAGTGCGACGCTCTCCCGTTTGAGAACCGCTTCAAGCATCGAGAGCACTTGCTCGATAGACGTCGACGTGTATTCGAACCGAATCGGAAATGGAAGAGGCGGCGGCACCTCCTCATTCGGTCTGGGAATAGGTGGCTTAGGAGGTTCCTCCATCTTGAGTATGAGTTCAGATTTCATTCGGTGAATCATCGATGACGATAGGAGAGCTGTTCCTGACGCGGAGAAGTCTATGAAACCTTGCTTCTTCATCTCGGCTAGAAACGCATTCAAGAGGTATGTTATGTTCACGTCCCAGGGCTTGATTCGGTGCAACCTCAGTAGATCGAAGAGAATGATGTAGGGCGGCCGCAACCAGAAGGGCTTCTCAGAGATGTCCACTACGCCGTCACCTGAGCCATCGGCATCGAGACGACTTGGGACACTCCGTCCTGTATGAAGACCCCATAGACTCTGTTTGCCCTAGAGATCGCTGTGTCTTTGAGTGAGACGACAATGAATTGGGAACCTTTCGACCGATCGAGAAGCAATTCCGCTAGCCTCTGCGAGTTCAGCACATCCAAGTGGGCGTCGATCTCGTCGAACATGTAGAATGGCATGGGGTGTATTGCCTGAAGGGCGAGTAAGAAGCAGACCGTGCCCACGGACTTCTCGCCACCGCTCGCGCTGCTAATGGCCATCTCAGATTTGCCCGGGAACTCGAGCAGCATATCTACTCCTCCCTTGAAGGGTTCCTCAGGGAACTCGAGTGCCATTCGTCCCTTTCCGGATCCGGTGATCTTGGCAAATGTCTCTTCGAAGGCGTTGTTGATCTGGTTGAATGCTCGCATGAACATGTCGTGCTTCTTCTGGTCGAGTTCGTTCATGAACTGGATGATCGCGTGACGCTCCTTCTCCATATCGTAGATCTTGGTGGCCAATTGCTTGTAGTTGTTCTTTTGGTCCTCGTATTGGCTGACGGCAAGTTCGTTGACCGCACCGATGTGTTCAAGCTCGCGCCTGAGGGATGTCAGGGATGCTTCGAAGGATGGCAGTTCTTTCGGATCTACCTCGACGAGCTCAGTGTATCCTAGCTGCTTGATCTCTGACCAGAGCAGTGACGCACGTAGCTCTTTCTCCTTGATGTCTGAGTTGATCTCTGCAATGTCACGGTTCAGTGGCTCAAGCTTGTTGATGATGGCCATCAGCTCTGATTCCAAGCGTTTGAACGCCTGCTCGAACTCGCCTCTTCTTGTCTTTGCGGAGGTGAGCTGATTCACGATTTCTTGTCTCTGATCCTGAAGCTGTTTCAGAACCTCTCGCTCCTCGCGCAATGTGCAATCCGTCGCTTGGATCTTGGACTGCAAGTCAGCTATCTGGCAGTTGAGCGACTCGACTTGGGCTCTTGTCTGTTCGATGTTCTGATTGAACGTAGCAATAGAGGACTCCAGAGTTGCGACGCGCGCTTCGAGTGCTAGCTTCTCCTGAACGAGCTTGTTCAACTCGTCATACAGGACTCCGTGTCTGCCTTCCAGCTCAACCAGCTCAGCAGATCTGGCTTTCAAGCCAATCGAGGATTTCTCCTTCATGAGGAGGTCTAGCTTACCTTGCAGGTCCTCTTTGGCTGCCGTCGAGCACTCGCGGGATCTGTTTTCGTTCTCAATCTCTAGTTCAAGTGCCCCGATCCGCTTGTCTGAGTTCTCGATGGCTTTTGAGGCTCGTTCCAGGTCTTGTCTGATCGTCTCACCGTCTCTCTCCATCGCTTCGACCAGATGCTTGCTCGCGGCTTTGCTGTCAGTGAGGTTCAGGATCTCCTGCCTTAGCCTCTCAAGGTCCTTCCTACCTCGCTCCAGGAGACCTTCAAGCGAGACCACGGCGGAGGCTACGTCTGCCAGCGTTGTGCCCTTCGGCACGAGCCTTCTCGCATCTAGGGGTTCACGGTAGTAGCCAATCTCCATGCCGCCTCCAGGTTCGTACAGGTCGCCTGCAAGGGACACTGCCCGGTGGCCTTCGAGGGAGGCTATGAAAGCCGACCTTTGGGTTCCGGTGATCACAGTGTCCCCGAACACGAAATCGATTGCTGGCCCGAACGGACCTGAAGCCTTGATGAAACTCGTAATGGAACCCAACATTCCATCAATATCGTGGGGAGGCTCACGTCTTTCTGGGCCGTGAAGGCTTTCAACTGGAATCAGTTTGACACGTCCGAGCTTGGTTCTCTTGAGGCTCTCGATGCACGCTACCGCGCTGTCGATATTCTTGACGACGATGGATTTCAACCATCCCGATGCGGCCGCCTCAATGGCTTTTCTATACTCTTCGTCGAAACGTATCAGATCGCAGAGACGCCCGTATACTCCGCCTATGGCGCCCGAGCGACCCATCTGTTCGATTAATTCCAGGGCACTTTCATCTGACGCAAGCGCTTCTGCTACGCTTTTCTGGGTTTCAACCTCTGCCAGCGTTAGGCGTGCCTTCTTTGATACCTCTGCAGCGTGGGCTACTTCTGCCTGCTTTTCCTCCTCAATCTCGGCACACTCAGCGAGACTCGCCTCGATTGTGGTCAGTCTGGTCCTTTCTTCCTCGAGAAGCCTACCGACTTCTTCCACTCTCGCGCCGAGGCTTGCGCGGAGGTGCTCGAACTCCTTCTGCCGTGACTTGAGTGTCTGTATGTGGCCTTCGAGAGCTGCGATCTTTGAGCCGCTTCCTTTCCCTTGGGCATCTAGCATGATCAATTGCTTTGTGAGTTCCGCGATCTGCTCTTCCAATGTGCCAACTTCAAGCGAATGCTCTCCGAGGCTGTTTCTCAACTCAGTCAAGCCACGTGAGAGTGCTTCGTGTTCTTTGCGTTTGGTATCAAGAGCTTGAGTCAGTTGAGGAAGTTCGGTCTTTGACCTTGAAAGATCGATTTGAGACCGCTCGATCGACTTCTCCGTAGTCGAGATTCGTCTTTCGAGTTCTGCCCTTTGTGCTTCAAGCGAAGCGATGGTGCTGCGGGATGATTCTATCTCTGCCCTGAGGCCTGCGATTCTCGCGTTTGTATCGCCCAGTATGCGTTCGAGCCTGAACAGGTCGGCGCTGCCCTTGTCGACAACTGTCTCCTCATAGCTGCGTCGTTCTGCCTCGATTCTCTCCCTTTCTTTCGAGACCTCATCTTTCTTGTTTCGCATCTGCTCGATGGCTTGCTGCTTCTGGTCTGCCTTATTTCGTAGATCCGCGATCTTGACTTGAATCTCGGCGATCTTGCTCGAAGCAAGCTGTGCTTGAAGCCTACCGATCTCCTTCTTGAGCTGCTGAGATCTCAGGAACTCGTTCCTTTCCCTCTCAAGGGCTTCAACTCTGCTATGGACCTCGTCAGTTCTGGCCGATGCAACCTTGATGTTCAGATCAGCCTGCTGAAGCTGAAGCTCTGCTTCCGCCTTCTTAGAATCATAGACCGCTATCCCTATCATGTCCTCGACTATCTTCCGTCGTTCCTCAAGCGTAACCTCAGCAAGCCGGGTGATTGCATGCTGTTGAACAATGTTATGGCCCGAAACTTGAATGTCGGCGGACGAAAGGACATCCGTGAGTTGCTTCCTCGAGACGCGTCTTCCGTTCAGTCGGTAGATACCTTCACCGCCCCTCCTGAACTCTCTGGAGATCGTAACCAGATCAGCATCGACCGGGAGACGTCGGTCCTCGTTGTCGAATTGGATTCCAGCGTATGCGGATCTTGCCGTGGCGTGCGGCGATCCTCTATGGATGAGGTCAGTTATCGTCCCGCCTCTGAGCTCTTTTGCACTCAATTCACCGAGTGCGAACTTCACGGCGTCCATGACGTTGCTCTTACCTGAACCGTTGGGCCCCGTCACTATTGTTAGACCACGGTCAAGGGTGAGGGATACCTTCTTCCCGAAGGTCTTGAAACCTCTAAGATCAATCCTACGAATGTAGACCAAGATGGAACCGATCCCGACGTGCCGTGCAAGACCTTCGAGACTTTCGCATCATGCTGTGAGGGCATTCAATCTCGAACTGTATCGGATGTGAGATAAAGCTTGACGCCAGTCTATGACGTGGACTGCTCGGTAATTCCATGCCGGAATAAGTTGCTTCGAAGCGGCACCGTCACTGGCCGTATCTTCTCCTGCGCTGCTGATAAGTTCGGACAGCTCTGAGTAAATCTATCCGCCTGAACTCTGGCCAATATACATCGAGGAAGCAAAATTCACTGTACGCCGACTGCCACAGCAGAAAGCCACTCAGCCTCTCCTCTCCTGATGTACGTATGATGAGGTCGGGATATGGATTCGGCAGATGGGCTGTGTAGAGGTACTTCATGAACAAGTGCTCGTCTATCTCTCTAGGCGCTACTGAACCATCCTCTACATCACCCGCGATCTTGCGTGCCGCATCGATGATCTCAGCTCTCCCACCATATGCAACAGCAATGTTCAGGTAGTGCTCATCATACGATCCGGTCGCGTCTTCAATTTTCCGAAGAGCTTGTTGTAAGCCCTTTGGCAGGAGGTCGACTCGTCCAAGGGTCTTGACCCTAATCTTGTTCTGGTGAATTCTCGGATCCTTCAATAGATGCCTCGCTTCGTCCTCAATGATCCCGAGAATCATCTGGACTTCCTTCTTTGGTCGATTGAAGTTCTCCATTGAGAACGCGTACACGGTGATCGTCTTGATCTTGAGGTCGAGGCACCACTCCAGAAAATGCTCGCCTGTCTTTGCTCCGCGCATGTGCCCTTCGAACTCCTTGCCTAGGGTTGCAAGGGCCCAGCGTCTGTTACCGTCAAGGATGATGCCGACGTGTTCAGGGATTAACTGTTTCCTCACCTGTTTGTCAAGCCATCTCTCGTAGAGAGCATAGGCGCCAATTGTTCTCAGGAAGCCTTCGATCATGTCGTTCACGTCGCCTTGGCCTGCGAAAGCGCTTTGGCACACCTGCAAGCTCTCTCTTTGGGAACCCTGACTATCGCGTCTCTGATCAGGGACTCCACTTCAGGAAGAACTTTCTTCGCAAGCTCAGTAACCTCGATTGCGCTTAGGGCTTTCTGCATTCCGGCTGCCATGTTAGTCACGAAGGATACTCCCCCGTAGCACATCTCGAGTTCACGCGCGAGGAACGCCTCAGGTGCAGAAGTCATCCCCACAATGTCGCATCCTGCGTTCCTCATCATCCTGATTTCGGCTGGTGTCTCATATCGTGGGCCATCTGTACATGCGAGGACACTTTCGTTCCACACTTTCCGCGAGGAGCGGCCTGCGACTTCAATCAGGGTCTTGCGGATCTCTGGGCAGTATACGTCGGTTACATCTACATGAACAACAGGCTCAGCGTCATAGAATGTCTGGGCCCTCAGTCTCGTGAAATCCACCAGGTCAAGAGGTATCGCCAAGTCGCCTGGCTTGTAGCTCTCTCTCATCGCGCCGACCGCGTTGGTCGCGATGATCCTTTCAACGCCAAGCTGTTTCAAGCTCCACAGGTTGGCCCTGTAATTCACCTTGTGGGGAGGATTCTCATGGGAGGCCCCATGTCTGGGTAGAAATGCAATGCCAACCCCGTTCACTTCAGCGACGGTGATGTTCGGAGAAGGCCCATACGGGGTTCCCAGCCGTTTGGTGTCTCCCCCGCGGACTAGGTTCTCAAACCCTGATCCCCCAATCAGTCCTATCCTAACACTGGACAAGATCCATCCGCCGAAGCGACGGCGCGACCTGATGTCACGACAGAGGAAGGACGGATATAAGGCGTGTAGGCCCGCGGACTAGATGGCGCCTTTCTCCATCAGCGCCTTGAACTCCTCAAGAGACAGCCTCTTGCCGTGCTCAAGCTTCTCGGCGCCAGACTTCTCGAGCTTCTCGCGCACTTCTTGCGCCTTTCGAAGCTTCGTGAACTGTCCTGATTCGGCGATCTGCTGGCGCAACTCACGGATCTTGACAAGGTTCGTGACATACTCCTTGTGGGCGTTGTCCGCACCTTTGAACGCCTCCACGAAATCGGCATGCGCCTTGTCTGCCTCAGCCTTCACGGACGACGCAGACGCAGCTACCTCGACCAGCTTCTTGTGGATGACCTCACTCTCTTCTACGACCTTGGTCATCTGGTCATGGAGTGATTGAGCTTGAATCCTTCGACCGCCAATAGTCGCCCTACTTCCTGCAATCTTATACCTCAGGTCCTCTGCCTTCTTGGCCACCATAACCTGAGCTTCAAGCTCTTTCAGGCGTTTGATCATTTCCTTCTCAGCTTTGGGAGAGAGGGGTGTCGTCTGCAACTTCCACTCTAGGCGGTTGAACTCCTCTATCGCCCTTCGTGGGTTACCTTCCATGCGCTCTGAGATCTTCTCAGATCTCGTTCTGAGCTTCTCAAGCTTCTCCCTCTCAGTAGAAGCGACATCGCGTGCGACATCTCTAGAAGCCTTGAGTTCCTTCACCTTGCGGTTGAGCTCATCTCTCCTAGCCTTGAGGTCCTTGACGTCGACGATGAGTCGCTTGAACTCCTCGTTCAGCTTGTTTCGCTGGTCAAGCAGTTCCCTCGCCTTTCGATTGAGGGTTTCACGCTGTTCAACTAGGCGAACATTTGATTCTCTGAGAGCATTGATCTGCTGGAACAATGCTTCAGGCGTCGTTGGCAAGCCGCTCTGAACCTTTCGTGGTCTGTCCGAAGATGCACGATTGCTCATAAGACTTTCTCGAAATAGAGCCCCACGAACTTCGAGGTCTTGATGATATGAACGCAGAGTTCTCAAGACAGGTGGGTGTGATAATTGGTCGGGACTCTACCTTTGCAGTAGCACACGCGCGTCTACCACTAGGGCGCCATGCTCGTAGACAATCGCAGGGTTCAGGTCTATCTGATCGATCTCACGATTCTCCATCACCAGACGAGAGGTGCGCAAGATGAGGTCGACTAACGCATCTTCATCCGCAGGTGAAGATCCTCGATACCCAGCGAGAATAGAATACCCCTTGATTTCGTGTACCATCTCTCGTGCGTCGCGATCTTCCAGTGGAGCTATTCGGAAAACAACATCCCTGAGGATCTCAACCAAGACCCCTCCTAGACCGAACAGGATCGTGGGTCCAAACTGTGGATCGTTGACAGATCCAACAATAACTTGTGTCGATTCAGGGGCCATCTTCTGCACTAGCACACCGGAAACCCGTGCGTCAGGTCTTCTTGCTGCGGTGGAGGTGGTTATCTGTCCGTATGCGGATTCAACAGCATCACTAGATGATAACCCAACCGCGACTCCCCCCACATCGGTCTTGTGAACTATGTCTGGCGAAACGATTTTCAAGACGACTGGGTATCCGATCTCCTCGGCGAATGAAACCGCTTGGCTAGGGTTCGATGCCACTCTGAAGCTCGGTGTCGGTATCCCGTATGCGATGCAGACGGTCTTGGCCTCGGGTTCCAAGAGACTGTGGCGCCCTTCAGCTAGCGCCTTTTTGATTATCGCTTTCGCCTCTTGGATGCGCAAGAGATTCCGGCCTCTGAATGCTTGTACCACCTGACCGCTTTAATACGATTATTGGGACTGTTTGGCAGTGCGGTCAATCGACTATTCCGTGACTTGATCTGATAGGTGTCAGCGTTGGCAAGCGCATCCTTCGGGAGACTGACAATTGTCGGGACGACTCACGTAGACAGATCTAGCATCGAACGTGTTCGAAAGGTCATTGCCGAGATGCACCCCTCGGTAGTCGCCGTTGAACTTGATGAGGAGAGGCTCTGGGCGCTAAAGGATCCTGACAGGGACAAGGTGGGTTCTCCGCTAAGCTCAGGCCTATTGCCTTGGCTACTTGCATTGCTTGAGAGATCTGCGGGATCCCTAACCGAGGTGTTCCCCGGAACCGAAATGCTCGAAGCCATAGAGGCGGGTCAGAGATCAGGAGCGCAAGTTGCGATGATCGACAAACCCATTGGAGTGATTCTCGAGGAAGTCAAGAGAATACCTCTTCTCGAGAAGACCAGAATAGGGATTGACATCTTGACGGCCCTCCTGAGTATCGTTGGCAGACAAAAGACCGCTCAGCTGAAGGGTGTAGATCTTCAGAAACTACTGACAGAATTCGATGCCAAGTACCCTACCTTGTCGCGGATTCTTGTAGCGGAGAGGAATAGGTACATGGCAAACAGGTTACGAGAGACACTCGAGTCGACCCCCGGCGTCGTTGTGGCAGTAGTTGGACTTGGTCATGTGAACGGGATCGCCCAGAATATGACTCGATATCCGCCAGCTACGAGACAACTGCCGCCCGGGATGACATACGAATGGACTATCAGAACCGATACATCGCTACCATGATTATTTGAGTGTCTTGATCGCCGCGAATCCGCCTCTGGCCGCGTCCCACCAAGTATCCCCGAAGGAGATGAGAACCGCATCCCCTCTTCTCAGCTTGAGCTCTCTCTTGAGATGTCCAAAGGCTGTGCGGCTGCGTCTTGAGATTGGTTCCGTGACTCCAGGGAAGTTCAGCATCTTGCCATCATACAGGATAGTCACTGCGCCCCTCGCGCCGGCTTTGATCGCTGCGTCTCTCTGCTCTACTCCTTGACCTATGCGTCCTGAACAACCGGAGATCTGAAAGATTACATTCTCCGGACCCAGGCCGAGGATTTCTTGATCGAACCTCTTTGCAAGGCGCAGTCGGTTTCTTCTCATAAAAGTAGCCAATTCTCGTAGACCCTTTCGGCTGGCTTGAGTTCCTGTACGGGGCCGAACGACGAGAAGCCCCTTGCCCCTTAATCGGGAGAGCATGCCTCGTACAATCCCGTCAGGTTCACCGAGCATCTTCGCAAGCCGATATCTTCCAATGCCTCCTTCTGTTTCTAGGAGCCAAAGCACGAACAGTTCTTGCTCAGAGGCACCGATTGTCAGTGCTGATCGCCGTCCCTCGCGTCTCGTGTTCCTCTACCAAGTCACTCCTCTACTCTAGGGTCTGAGTTCTTCTCCCGCCGTCAGCGCACGTGTCAGCGAAGCATTCAAATCAACTAGGCCGAGACTTGATCTTGCTGAAACAGGCGTCGGCTCATAGACAAGCCCTGTTGCGTGAACTGCCATGGCCAAGTCCCGAGCTATGAGTGAACTCGGCTCGCCCGAAGTCGCCTCCAAGGCATCTTCAAGCTGTTCGATCTCGCTTCCCCATGCCACTATTCTTTCGAGCTCTTCCTCGGACACCAAGTCAGCCTTCGTGAGTGCGTAGACTTGCGGTTGACGAAGACGTGTGTAGACCGCTGCCGCTAAGAAGAGGTTTGAGACGAAGTTCATGGGGTTCTTGCAGAAGGGAGCGTCCAACACATACACAACAGCTTTCGGTTCACTGCTGATTGCCCTAGAGAAGAACGGACCACTCTCCCTGAATGCGAAGAGCTCAATCTGTCCCGGCGTGTCTGCCAGTACGAAGTCGGGTGCTTCTTCCTCGAGTTCTCCACGGATCTCTTCGAGGTGATCTGCGGCGATGTCCGATGCCATCACCAAGGCACCGTTTGGACCAAGCTTGTATTTCTCCATTAGTTCGTCTATGTCCACGTAGAGTCGGACATCGACGTCAGGGTTGTACGGCAGTGCGGTGGCCCCCGGATCCAAGTTGAGTGTCACGACATTCTGCTCGGAGGAACGAAGGTAATCCGAGAGGGCACCTACAAGAAGCGATTTTCCGGATCCCGCCATTCCGATGACAAACACGACAAACATCTTAACCCACCCTCAGCGAGGCCCACATTGAGCCCGTTTCTTGAAAATATGTCTTCGTGGCCTAGCTCAGCAGTGCCCGCTACGATCGCGAAGAAGCATGGGCCGCTCGCGACCCGGATTCTACAGTCATCAAGATCCTGTATCTAGCCTGTCAGTCATCGCGGCCGAGAACATCTATTCGAATTGTCCTTCTTCTGCTTTCCGGATCTGGCGACATCAGACGATGTGCACCGTACGACGAATAGAAGGAAACCTCCAACCCAAGTGGACGGACTCTGTCCCGGAACCATGCGGTCAACACTGTTGGTGCGTGAACCATTGTATCAGACAGTTCTAGTAGTCCGAGCCTGTCTTAGAACCGATCCAATCAACAAGGACATTGAGCGAGCGAGATCGACGTGACTCTAGAGTTTGATGACGCGGGCGTTGGCGACCTACTTGGCGGCGTTGTCATAGGGGTCTACCGCTCCGAAACCCGGGAATTCAGTTACGATGTGATCGATGTCAAGTTCTTCCAACCACCAGAATTTAGTAGAAGGACCTACCTCAGAGAGGCTTCGGAGATCGTCTCACGTGCCATCGAGAGAATGAGAATCCAAGAAGATGAACCGATACTCATCTGCAGCAGCTATCTGCTAGAAAGAGCAGCCAGAGACCTGCGAGAGAAATATGGGAAGGATCGAGTGATCGTAGCAAAGATTACAAGTGATGCTCAGCGGCTCGTCGAGACAGCCTACCTAGACGAGGTCCGAAACCTTGGGTATGAACCACTTGCGGAACGAGATGAGAAGCGAGGGAAGAGCTTTTTCCACATGCTGCGGTGGCTCAAGAGGGACCGACGCAGACTCAAGTACGCAAAGACTGGGTGGCCGCGCTTGAAGAGGTATCTCAGACTAGGTAGACTCCGAGAACCGCTCCCCGGGCTTCCAAGTCGTCGTCATCGCTCTCGTTGGTAGCATGGCGGCTGCCCGGCAGTGACTCCAATGCGACATTCTCCTTGGGAGAGACTTATGATGGAGACGGCGAGATGAAGGTGCCCTCTGGGGCAGTTCGTATGAGACAGCCTGTGTTCGAGATCGTCGCTATCGGAAACGAGCTCTTGATCGGTAGGACCCTAGACACGAATTCGCATTGGCTCGCAATTCAGATCGCCAAGCTAGGGGGAGAACTCCGACAGAAGACCACTGTCCGTGACAAGCAGAACGAGATTGCACGTGCAGTCCGGGACAGCCTCATGAGACGCCCTGACTTCCTGATAACGCTTGGAGGATTAGGGCCGACTCATGATGACATAACATTGTCCAGCATCAGCAGAGTCCTCGAGCGACGGCTCGTCCTAAATCTTCAGGCGCTCCATCTTCTTCGAGAAAGGTATCTTGAGCGGTTCGGTCCTAGCGTGAAGCTAACCCGACCGAGAATCAAGATGGCAAGATTCCCAGAGGGAGCCGAACCCCTGCCGAACCCCGTCGGAACGGCACCCGCGCCATACCTGAGGATTCGCGGAACTAGGCTGATCGCGCTGCCTGGTGTCCCAAAGGAGATGCGAGCGATCTTCAGAAAGTCGGTTGTCAAGATGGTCGAAGATTTTGGATGCACGCGACGATACTATGACGAATCCATGCTGCTGCTCGGCATCCCTGAATCAACGTTGGCTCCAATCATAGACGAGGTGATGCGCAAACACCGTGACATATACATCAAATCGCATCCCCGAGGAATTGAAAAGGATGGGAGAGCAAGGATCGAGCTACACTTCCGAACCTGTGGGGTCTCTCAACAAGCGCCGAAGGCAAGGCTAGATCGTGCCCTTGCGACGATGAAGAGGAAACTGCGAGGTAAGGCGACGGTTCGGAACGCAGGTTGAGCGACGAGAAGAAGAGCGGACGCTAGGGTATCGCCGTTAGTTCGCTCAGACTATTTCTTCGACAGCCACCAGTTGAGATAGTCCTTCTGTTTACGTCTCTTCTGTTCGTCTGCCGATTCCCTATCGAGGAGTCGCCCTCTGCCTTCGAGCAGTTGCTGGAAGGTGAAAGTCAAGCCGCAGCTCTTGCATGAGTACTGTTTGAGGGCCGAATCGTAGCTGAGCGTGCCGCCGCATTCGAGACAGTATTGACCCATCGCTGCACTTTCCAGGCGTCACTAGTTGCAGAAACATAGTTAAACCTCACGTAGGAGATCCTCTCATGGATTCTAGGGTCATCTGCTAGTCGCTTGCGAGGGCGTAGTAGTATTCCCCAGCTTCTTTCTGTTCTCTGTCGAGCTTGCTTCCAGCCTTGTTGACACGTGGTCTGCCACTCGTGGGGTCACGTCTGAAGGTCATATCCATCTGACCGAGGAATCTGTTCATTCCGTCCCTCAATGGCACAGGCGGTCCTGCGTTCCCTTCTAGTCCGGGCTTTCCGTCAAAGATCATCAGTCTGTCAGCGATGAAGTCCTGCGCAACGATGTCGTGCTCGACCACGAAGGCGAACGCATGTTTGTCCTCCACAGTGCGACGTATTGCTTTCGCAACTGCTAACCTCTCCTCTACGTCAAGATACGCACTCGGCTCATCAAGCAAGTACAGCTGAGATTCCTTTGCCAGACACGCAACGATCGCCACCCTCTGTAGTTCACCCCCGCTCAGTTCCTGAACGTTCCTTTCGACTAGTTTTGCCAGCCCTAGTGGTCTGAGGAACTGGTTGGCGAATGCTTCGCTCTCGTAGGCGGATCCCGCGACGGACTGCAAGAGGGTCTCAACTGTTCCTTCGTATCTCGCCGAGATGTACTGGGGCTTGTAGCTGACTGTTGGACCCTTCCATGCCAGCTCAGTTTCGCCGTCTGACTGCTCGATTCCGGCTAGGAGCTTGACGAATGTGGTCTTCCCAATGCCATTAGGTCCGAGAATGCCTACAACCTCGCCAACCCCTGCTGACCCGGCGCTTACGGTCAGGCTGAACTGCTTGAACGTCTTGCTCATTCTCGGCCACTCGAGCTGCCAGCTCTCGACTGGAGCGAAATCACGAGGTGGCCTAACGTGGAATCTAATGGGCTCGTCGCGGAACCTCATGTTTTCGTCAGGCATGAAACCATCGAGGTAGATGTTGACGCCAACACGCACTCCATGCACATGGGAGACGATCCCGTAGACACCCGGCTCTCCGTACAGAACGCAGATTTGGTCTGAGAGGTAGTCTAGCATCGCAAGATCGTGTTCGGCCAATAATACAGTCTTGCCGCCTTCAACGAGCCTTCTTATCGCCCGGGCTGCCCTCAGTCTCTGGCTAACATCTAGGTGACTTGAAGGCTCGTCGAAGATATACACGTCTGCTTCCCTAGATGCTGCAGCAGCTATTGCCAGCCTCTGAAGCTCTCCACCACTCAATACACTCAGTTGTCTCGTTTTGATCTTCTCGAGTTGCAGTAGTTCCATGAGCGCTTCTAGTCGTCCCCGCTGGTCAAGCTTTGCCAAGACGTCTGAGACCTTTCCCTTCAGGTATTCCGGGATTCGGTCTATGTGCTGTGGCTTGAGAACGATCGTCAGGCGTTTGGTGCTCAACTTCTCAAAGTAGTCCTGCAGGATTGAACCACGGTAATTGTGAACTATGTTGTGCCAATCTGGCGGCCCTTCAGTGTTTCCTAGGTTAGGCACGAGTTCACCCGATAGAATATTCAAGGCAGTGGTCTTTCCTGTTCCATTCCGCCCAAGGAGTCCGGTTACCGTGCCCTCTTGAGGCACAGGAAGCCTATACAACTTGAAGGCGTTGACTCCGTAGCGGTGGCTGCAGTCTCGCTCAAGTTCCGCAGGAAGATTGACTATACTGATCGCATTGAATGGGCATTTCTTGATGCATATCCCACATCCGGTGCACACATCCTCGACTATAACGGGTTTCTTCTCGCCTTCAACGAACTTGACTGCATATCTACGGTTCAGAACCTCCGGGCAGAACCTGTAACATGGAATCCCGCAGTCATCGGGCTTGCACCGTTCCTTTTCAAGTACGGCCACTCTCGTCATTGACAACACCAACTAACGCAAGCGCACGACATCAAGCCAATCTTCAAGAAAATCTGCGAGAATACCGACAAGAAGAAAACTAGAAAACCTCTACGTCAGAGGCTTCGTCCTCGCTCCACTCATCCTCTTCCCAGTCTTCTTCCTCTTCCTCGTCCCAGTCTTCTTCTTCCTCACCCAAGTGTCTGGGCCTCCAGAACAGCGGCCTATTTTGCGAAAGATGAGTTTCTTTTAAGCCTTTTCTCCGTTTCCGCACTTTGAACTTTCACTTCATCACAGCGTGTGGGCCTCGCATACGATGCTTCACGTACCCCCAACATAGGTCTCGGGTCGTATGTGCGGCCCCAATCCGGCCATCTGAGTCAATCGCAACAACGCCGATTCCCATTCCTAGTCGCGTCTGTGGCAGGCTCACGGCTTGCTCAGCTGCTTTCTGCGCAGGATGGTTCCTTTTCATGAGATCGCAAGTGGTCTTGGCAAGGACCAGACGGATCGCAGCCTCGCCGAGGCCTGTTACAGAGCAAAACCCCGTGTTGTTCGCGTATGTCCCGCTGCCAATTAGTGGCGTGTCGCCGATCCTGCCGGGTATCCTGAGCGCCAGTCCCCCAGTGGATGTCCCTGCGCCAATGCGTCCCTCCCTGTCTTGAGCTACCGCACCAACTGTACCCGATCTGAGCAGATCTGGCAGTTCCTGAATCAGCATGTGAACCTTTGTTAGATGATCCAGCTGACCACGCACGAGTTCTGCTCTAAGCAGCCTCCACGACTTTCTCGTATCGGATATCAAGGGATCTCGATTCTCTAAGCCGAAGATCTTGGCCAGGCGCTCGGCGCCCTTGCCAGCGACCAGAACATGATCGGTTCTTTCCATGACGAGCCTTGCCAAGCGAATGGGGTTCCTCACACGAGTGAGAAGGGCTACCGCACCCGCCTCAAGGGTCGTGCCGTCCATGATTCATGCATCCATCTCGACCTCGCCCAGAAGGTTCAGAGCTGATCCCAAGCCAGCGTTGAAGGCAGGGTTGTCTTCCATATCCACCACACAGGCTTTGACGGCGTCAAGAGCGGTTCCGCCACGATGTAGAACATCCCGTCCAATCGATGCAGCTCTATGCACTCCGCTGAGGCCCTTCTTTCGTCTGGTTCCCTTCCACACTCCAGCGCCTCCGTGGACGACCAAACTGTACTTCAATGTCCGTGATCCTCAGAATCAGGAGGGCGTGTTTCTTTCGAGCCTCCTATTAAGCCGAGTCGCATCAGGCCAATGTACAAGAGGTGGGCGACCTTCGAAATACTCAACACCAGTTTCAGAGACATCCGTAGAGCTGCCGCAATAGTCAGAGGGGGCGGCGTTATTGCCTTCCCAACGGATACGGTATACGGCTTGGGCTGTGACCCTCGTAACCCACGAGCACTCGGTAGGATTCTCTCGATCAAGGGTAAACGCAGCAAGCCATTCCCCCTACTAGTCTGCTCGACAAGACGAGCGAACAGCATTGCAGTGATGGATGAGCCCGCGAGAATACTGGCGTCAAGATTCTGGCCCGGAGCTCTGACGATGGTTCTCAAACCTAGGGTCAGGTTCCCAGCCCTATTGACGATGGGTCGAAAGACGGTAGCAGTCAGATGCCCAAAGAACAAGGCGACACTACAGATCATCAAGAGATGTGGCGGACTCCTCCTCGGCACCAGTGCAAACCTCACGGGAGAACTCGCATGCAGAAACGCTAGGATGGTTCGTCGCTTCTTGGGCAATAGAATAGACGCCCTAGTTGACGGCGGCAGTTCTCCTCGCAGGACCGGCTCCACAATTGTATGCGTTTACAAGAGGAGGGTGAGAATCCTCAGAAAAGGCCCAGTGAGTACTAAGGAGATCCAGCGGACACTTTTGCGTCCTGTTTGTGGTCAAAGAGGGAAGAGTAGACAACAGAGCCGCTCCGGCAAACGCTTTTTCAAGCATTGAGGGCGGTTAGTGGGAACGAACTGGTGCGGGAGAGCTGATTGCTGCAGGACTTCAATCTGCTGGTATCGACATCACGCGGCAACGAGAAGAACACGTGCAGTGAGATGTGGTACTTGCTCGGAGAAGCTGGCGATAGATGTGCGACCGTCGAGAGGACACCGATCATAGGTCTTGTTCTCGCAAAGACGAGACTCGAACCAGTTGCGGCAGTCCAGAGGCTCCGGTCACTTCTGATCGAGAGGCCATGGGAGTTTCGCTATACTCTGAAGATCACGCCAATTCTTGGAGTTGTCTCCTCAGACCCACAGAAGATCGAGGAGCTCGCCCTACGGCTCGCAGAATCGATTAGGAAGGAGGAGACATTTCGCATCACCGTAGAGAAACGGAGAACCTCGATCTCGGGACGAACCTTGACCGAGGCAATAGCAAAGCGAATCGATCGAAAAGTCAACTTGGACTCACCTGACAAGATCGTGCTGGTCCAGATCGTGGGCGAACTAACCGGTGTGTCGGTGATCTCGTCAGATGATATCCTCTCAGTCGAAAGAGAGAAACGCTTGGCTTCTCTGGAGCGAGAGCAGTAGCCTCAGAACACCGGGCATCTAGATTTTCGTTGATAGAAGCGCTACCCGTTCGACAACTGCCTTGCCGACAGCGTTGCGCACGTCCTGTTCAGATGTTCGGATGGCCTCAACCTCCGCAGACTTGATCTCATATAAGGCTATGATAGCTCGGGTCTTTTCGTCGGACCAGTCATCTAGGAGTGAATCGTCCAGACTGGCTTGTACGAGCTTGGAGACTTCAGCTTCGAATTTCTCTGCTTCGTCTTTCGTCTCGGAGAATGCTACAATCCCTACGGTTCTTGATTCTCTGTCGACCCCCAGGCTGCGTATTGCGACTTCGATCTGTCTTTGTGCGGACGCGTACAGAAGAGTCTCCATGGCAAGAGTCCTTGAGACATTGAGCCCATTCTTGAATGCATGAAGCGCATTGATTGCTGCAATCTCTAGATGCTCTCTGCCAGCGATGCGCTCTCCATCAAAGAGCTGCACTTCAGCGGTTCGGATAGTTGCCCTCACTTGACTTAGAGCAGCAGAGAGGTCTATACTCGGATGTGCTTTGAAAGCGGAAATCACGCCAAATTTCCCGTCTTTAGATAGATCTATGATCAAATCTCATCTGTAGAACCGTGCATACTCGATGAGCTTCTCGACGACATTGCTCTCGACCCCTGCCCCGACCAGCGTCTCTATGACGGTATCAATGGGGTTTCCCCTCTTCTCGGCTTCATTGAGCAAGCGTCTTGTGCTCTCAAGTCTCTCCCATGGGAAGATGATCCATTGATCAGTCTGGATGATGAAGAAGTCCGGCTTCACACAGCTCTTTGGTTTGTAGTACAGCGTTGCCGTCTTGACGCCCTTCGCTCCACACACATCTAGATGCTCGACAGCAACCTTCAGGCTCTCGCCGGTGTCAGCTACGTCGTCCACGACGAGGACGTTGATACCCTTCACAGGAACCATGATCGCCTGGCTTATGACTGGCTTCCTCGCCGTCACACCAGGAGCGAGATAGAATTCGATTCTAATGCTCGCCGTGTTCGCATTTTCCAGCAAATCAGACATGATGCGAGCAGGCGCCCATCCACCACGGCACACGCCTACAATCAGATCCGGTCTGAATCCAGAATCTCTGATCCGCCTCGCAAGTTCGATCAACATGTCGTAGATCTTGTCCCATGATGGGGCGACATATGAGAGAGACAACTGGGCGAGCTCCGGGGCTTAGAGCACTCCTTCGCAGCGATTATAAGACTTGTTTTTCTGCCACTGGACCCGTCGAGGACTCGCTTGCATGTAACCTCCACGAACAGAATCGATGCAGCGACGTTTCTCAACTTGGGTGCGAACCCATTACGTGTCAATCAAGTTCGGGAGGGAAATTGCTCAGTGGAGATGCACATTTCACCGGGCTGTTCCCTCAAAGCAGGTCAGTCCACTTCATCGCAAGGTCAACGATGCAAGGACTCTCTCTTAAGTCCAAGCGCAACGGAACCGTATACGTTATCATATGACTCGCTGACTGGATTTATATTTAGGGTCGGATCTAGGCGGTTTCTGCTTCTCTACGAACGGGAAAGTCTTTGAGGTAGAGCATGCTTGGCACGACGAAGGGCAAAGCGCAAGCGTAGCACGCTCGAGATATTCGGCTTTGTTACGATAGGGGCATTTGTTGTCGCAATAATCTGGCTCGCATTCTTTACATCCCCGCAGACGCCGGGGCAAACCACAACACTGGGACCTGCACCAGACTTCACTTTGACCGACGTGGACGGGAAGCTTTTCAGGCTCTCAGATTACCGTGGGAAGATCGTAGTCATCGAGTTCATGCGAATGAGCTGCCCGGCGTGCATCAATCAGGAACCCTACCTCGCAGAGCTTCGTTCGAGGTTCGGAAGTGATGTTGTCATGGTTATGATCAGTGTCGACCCGGCCGGAGACACGATCGATATTCTGCGTAGCCATCGAGATCAGAGCCTTGCGGGCTGGATTGCGATTAGAGACACGGCTCAGATCTACAACGCATATTCTGTGCAGGCGACCCCTACGATCTTCATCATTGACAAGAACGGGCACATTCAGTTCCGACATGACGGGGTCACTGAATCCACAGTCCTCATCAACGAAGTGCAGAAACTGACAGAATAGAACACGTATCGATAGACGTGGCGTGCATGCCCCACAAGGGCTCAGCAAATCCATACTCTCCACACGATTGTCCAAAATCATCGGAACTGATCCCTCTGCCTAACGAGGTTACAGGACGAGGTCTACACAAGAAACGTGGTTGGAAATGGTGGATCTCACGGGAGATGCTGTGGGTGGTTTTCAACCTTTCTCGAGGGCGAAGACACGGAAGGCTTGTTCTTGAAACGGTCAGGGGCGTACCCATCGTCGTGTTTCCACAGGTCTTTCATCCATCGCTTTTTCTCAGCACGAACCTAGTTTTGGACGCTCTTGCTCGACTTAGGTTGGACACAGGCTCCTCTGTCTTGGACAAGGGCACTGGCGCTGGGATCTGTGCAATACTTGCTGCAATGAAAGGAGCGCACGTGACCGCGGTCGACATCAGCCCTATCGCCGTCAGATGCGCGATACTGAACGTGATCCTCAACTGTCAGGAAGATCGAGTCAGAGTCCTTGAAGGAGATCTCTTTCAGCCTATTGGAGCGCAGAGATTCGATCTCGTGATTTTCAACCCACCTTACTACGAGGGAGAGCCAAGAGAATGGGCGGAGCATGCGTGGCGAGGCAAGAATGTGGTAAGGAGATTCTTGGAGGGTTTGCCTTCTCACCTCACGAAAGACGGAAGAGCCCTCCTCTCAGTCTCCACGGAGCTCGACCTCCCCACAGTCTATGAGGGACTACGCGCACACGGGTTCCAGTTGCGCGAAATGCGCAAGCGAAAGCTCCCAAGAGAGACGATGTTCGTCTATGAGTGCGCCCTGCCAACCGTCGCCAAGAATGGTCAAATCCCAAATTGAGCTTGGAGCTGACCGACTAGGAGCATGGCCAGGAGGCCCAACCCTATTGCAAAAGGTAGCCCTGGGAACATTTCTCTCCTCTCAAGCATCTTGAAACCCAGAAGACTCCCAGCTACCACACCCAAGAAGGTGCCAAGATAGGCCAGTGCTCCGAGATTGATCATCGCATTGCTGACAAGCATCGAGTAGAAGACAAGGTCACCCATGCCTATCGTTAGATCGCCGACTGTGAACACTGCTCCCTTGAATTCTTCCAAGTCAGTCATTTCTGCTATCTTGCCTATCGGGCCACGATAAACCGAAATCAGATCATAGACCGCCAAAGCTGCCAGTAGAATGACAGCGGTGAGAGTTGGAACAGACGCACCAAGGAAAGTTCCAGTCAGAGATCCGACCACCGTAACCGACGCAAGCCTAACCCGTTCGGATCCTCTGTAAAGTCCTGTCAGCAGGATGCCAGCGACGACACCAGTTATCCCCATCCATCCGTAACCGTGAACATCGACAAAGGGGTCCAATTGCGTCGCATACAGCTGCCCATACCAATTAAGAAGAAAGAACGCGACAAGGAACACGGCTGTTGCGATCAGGTACTTCACAACTTCCTTTCTCTTGTATCTAAGAAGAAGGTACATCAGAGTCGCCGTGGCTGCCATCATCACAACAAAGATCGACGCATTGAGGGAGGCGCCACTCGGCGTCTCAGGAAAGAGAGTGATTGGTACGACTTCGACCTTCGAGATCTGCAGTCCGTACGTTAGTGTTCCAGCAAAGATGAGTGAAGTTAGGACTGGTATGACCTGTTTGGGAGTTGCCCTGTAGTGCACAGTCATCTGCCGATGCTCAGCTTCCTAGTACAATTGTCGCAGTACTCTTCGCCTTTTCTGTCAGTGTCGCTTAAGCTATTTGAGAAGTACATCACGCAGGACGGGCTGCTACAATGAGTCAGACCGAGCGTGTGTCCCAGCTCGTGAACCGCTTCCTTGATGACGCGACTGGCAAATAGATTCTCGCCGCCATACTCGGTTGTTCCACTCAATCGATGGGTTGAGATTACTGCGACCTCTCCGGGCAGTCTTGCCTCGCCGAAGACGAAGTTCATGTTTGGCACGTAGAGATCCAAGTCGGTAACGGCCAGCACCTTGTCAGCATCAATGGCCTGTTTGTTTCTCTCTAGAGAAGCGAGAATCCTTGTCGCATAGTATTGCCCGGTGCGCGGGTTGCGGAACTCCCCTACGTCACTTGAGATCTCCTCAATTCGACACGAGGCTCGTCCGAACTTGGAAGGCAGCCGCGTCTCAAGAATCTCAAGCGCCTCCCTCCGAATTCGACCAACCGGAACGAGAGAAATCCTCCACGGCCTAGATGTCGTATGATTCACCGGCTTTCGGTACGAAGGATTGGAGTCCCACCTGCTTGCTTGCCCGGTCAGCCAGAATCTCACAACTGTCCTCTTCGCCATGAATCGCGAAGATACGAGTCTTCTTGCCAACACTCTCCAAGCATCGCAGCAACTCACTCCTTCCACCATGAGATGAGAAATCGAACTTGACGACCTTCGCGTTTACGTTCTGGAGCCTACCGTGGAGCATGTACCTCCCCTGCTCCAGCAAGACTCGACCTGGCGACCCCTCGACTTGGTAGCTGACGAGGATGATGCCGTTCTTTCTTCCATGCGCGATGGATTCCATATAGAAAACGGCAGCGCCTCCCTTGAGCATGCCCGCGGGAGAGACGATTACGCCCGGGTTCTTCACTGCCTTGCGTCTGTCGTGCCAGTTTCTTATCCATTCTGCTTTCTTGATTGCAGATCTGAACAGCTGAGGATCAACCAGTGAAGACTCGTGATCCTCCAGTATCTTGATGGCTTGGAGGGCCATGCCATCAACGTATATCGAATGCTTGAAGTTGTGTGCGGTGAGCATGCACATCACTTCCTGGGATCTTCCCACTCCGAATGCAGGGATAAGGACGGTTCCACCGTCTTCAACGATCCCGCTGCATGCTTCAACAAGCTCTTTCTCACTCTCATCGCGGTTAGGATGGTCTTCCTTTGCATACGTGCTCTCTATGATCAGAGCATCCAGTTCTCCGTAATCACAGTCTGCCGCACCCGCCAGTCTTGTTGCCTTCAAGTTGAAGTCGCTTGTATAGACGATGCGTTTGCCGTCTACCTCCACTAGCACTTGGCTGCTTCCTGGGATGTGCCCCGCGTTCAGCAATGTCAGTCTGGCGGCTCCGACTTCGAAGCTTTGTCTGTATGGAACGCTCACGGAGTGTTCCATCATTGTCTCCAAGTCCACGAATTCATATGGAAGGTAGTATCCGCTGAGCTTGATCATGTCACGGATGAGGATGTCACTCAATGCGAATGTTGGCTCGACGCCGTAGACCGGCATTCGGCCACGCACGTAGAACATCGGAACGAGCCCACTATGGTCGAGATGGGCGTGGCTGACCACGATGCCTTCTATGACCTTCGGCGATATATGCACGGGGAAACCTATCTCGTGATCGACCATGACACCGTAGTCGATCAGGATCGACTTCTCCCCGAGATTGACCTCGAGCCCTGAACGGCCCACTTCATTACATGCGCCGAGGAAGCGAATCTTCATCGAGACTCATCGGCCTGAATGCGACAGCGTCTTTCTGAGGCTTCTTCGCAGGGGAAGGCAGCTCTGTCCTCAATCATCCGTACATGCTCTGCAAGGACTTGGAGGTTTGCTTCATCCTTCTTTCGAGTTCTTCTTCTATCTCTTTCGCGCCATGCTCAAGATCGGACACGTCGACTCTGACTCCGTAGGCTTTGCAGACAGCCCTAACTGCAACAGCTGCCGCCGCTGGATCTGCTGCAGCTGCAGATGCGTAGGGCAGGACTGCTATCGCCGGGAAGTTGTGCATCTCAAACTCGCTTAACATAACCGCAAGTTGACCATACACGAAGAGACCCGGCTCGAGTGTCGGATATCTGAAACTGTTCTTCTTGGCCAAGTAGGCTTGGGTGGGTACTATTCTAACGTCCTCCTTGCTGGATCTCAGGTTGGAATCAAGACCTCCAATGAGTACTGCGTCTCTGAACTTCCCGCCAATTGCCCACCGAGCCAGCGTCTTCGCAAACTCGGCCTCTTCGGTCCGGTGAGGGGCAAACTCAAGCTTGACGAAGACGAGTCTTCCCTTCCGCAACACCTCGAAGGGCGTGACCAGTCCCTCCTCGGATGTTGAGACAAACGGAGGAGGGTGTGCAACGTCTACGAATCCTATCCGTTTCGCCTTGAGCGAGTGAGCGAGAAACGAGATAGCGATATACCCTGTCGACCCAATTCCGTGAAAGCCCGTCATCAGTGTGCAGTTTCGGAAACTGCTCTCGCGAACGCTCATCGATATCGGCATGAGTATCAGCTATTTTCGGTCAGAGCCGATAGTCGGAGGTCGGGCTAAAAACCTGCCGAAACCTTCAGCAAGGCGGGTCGAAGAGACTACGGGTAACGTTTTTATTGGTGTTTTCTGCGCGTATCTTTCTGCTTCGCTCGGAGGTAGTGCAAGTTGGCATATCTTGCTGGACAACCCGTGTTAGTCCTGAAGGAAGGCTCCTCTCGAAGTAGAGGAAGAGATGCTCAACGATCAAACATGACTGCCGCTCGCATAGTTGCAGAAGTTGTGAAGAGCACGCTTGGCCCTCGAGGAATGGACAAGATGCTCGTGGACAGTCTTGGTGATGTGACGGTCACCAACGATGGAGCAACAGTCCTTGACGAGATTGATGTGCAGAATCCTGCTGCGAAGATGATGGTGGAGGTCGCCAAGACCCAAGATGACGAAGTGGGCGATGGCACAACTACTGCCGTGATCCTCGCAGGGGAGTTGCTGAAACGGGCCGAGCTGCTGCTCGACGATGAGGTTCACCCTACTGTTATCGTTTCAGGCTACAAGAAGGCTGCCCAGAAGACGATCGAATTACTCAACGAAATGGCTGTTCCGGTAGATCTAGACGACAAGTCAACACTGAAGAAAGTTGCCATGACAGCAATGCACAGCAAAGGCCTCGGAGCGGCCAGAGAGCATTTCGCAGACATCTCCATCGAGGCAGTACGGCTAGTTGCTGAAAAACGAGGGACCGAGTGGACAGCTGACATCGATAACGTACAATTGACAAAGAAGGAAGGAAAGAGCCTCATGGATACTGAGCTGATCAAAGGAATCATAGTGGACAAGGAAGTCGTACACCCGGGAATGCCAAAACAAGTCAAGAATGCTAGAATCGCACTCTTGGATTGCGCACTCGAGATCGAGAAGACAGAGATCAGCGCAGAGATCAGAATCAACGACCCCGCACAGATGAAAGCATTCCTCGATGAAGAGACCAAGATGATGAAGGAGATGGTTGACAAGATAAAGTCTGCAAGAGCTAATGTCGTTCTATGCCAGAAGGGAATCGACGACACAACCCAGCATTTTCTAGCAAAGGAAGGAATTTTGGCCGCGAGGAGAATCAAGAAATCCGACATGGATAAGCTCGCGAGAGCGACCGGAGGCAAAGTCGTAACGAATCTTGAGGATCTTCGAGAGAGCGACTTGGGATCGGCCGATATCGTGGAAGAACGCAAGCTGGGCGACGACAAGATGGTCTTCATCGAAGGATGCAAGAACCCGAAGTCGGTTGGAATACTCATTCGAGCCGGACTAGAGCGACTGGTCGACGAAGCCGAACGTGCATTGAACGATTCGCTCTCCGTGGTTGCAGATGTTGTGACGAAGAACAAGGTCGTAGCTGGGGGCGGATCGGCTGAGGCGGAAGTAGCGAAGAGACTAAAAGACTACGCGGGCAAGATCGGTGGAAGAGAGCAACTTGCGATTGAAGCATTCGGCGAATCAATCGAGGTTGTTCCTAGAACCCTCGCGGAGAATGCAGGTCTCGACCCAATCGACATCATGGTCGATCTGAGGTCCGCTCACGAAAGAAAGGATGGATTGTGGCTCGGTGTCGATGTCTTCAAGGGTGGCACAAGAGACATGCTCAAGAGCGGAGTTCTCGAACCACTCAAAGTCGTTGAGCAAGCAGTCAAGTCAGCGACAGAGGCGGCATCGATGATCCTGAGAATCGATGATGTCATAGCAGCAGCGAAACCACCACCAACACCACCGCCTAGGGGCGGCCCAGGCGGAGAAATCCCCGAATACTAGATCAGCCAAGCATAGTCTTCATCAATTGTCAGCTGAAGGCAGAGTCTAGAACGTAGATTCGAATTAACCGGTCATGCAAGCATTTAAGAAAGCCTCTAATGTCTCGTACACGGTCGGTGCTCCGGTAGTATAGCCCGGTCATACGTATAGTGCCGAGAGTATGCTGGCCTCTCGCGATCCAAGTCGGAGAAAGCCAGCGACGCGGGTTCAAAGTGACCATCCAACGGAGGCCATGAAACTCCCGCCCGGAGCACCAAGCAATTCGAAACGTGAACTGATTGCGAGTCCTAGGGAAAGGAAATGTGGTCCTCGTGACCGGAACCCCCGGCACGGGAAAGACCACCGTCAGTCGGCTACTTGCAGATGCGTTACATGCCAAGCACCTTGGTCCGAGAACCCTGCTCGCTGATGAATGGGTGAACTGTCCATACGACGAAGTTGGAAGAACACGGATAGTCTCTCCCGAGAATCTCCGACGCTCGCTGAGATCGTATGCTAGGCAGGCTCAAACCGGGCTGGTAGTTGACAGCCACATTGTTTTCGAAGTGACCCGACCATACAGACTCGCAAGAGCAATTGTCCTGCGGTGCAGTCCGGTCGTCTTGAGGCAGCGATTGAGGAGCAAGCGATGGACTGATCGCAAGATCAAGGAGAATCTACTGGCCGAGATTATGGACATCTGCTTGTGGGATGCGATCAAGATCTACGGAAGGAAGAGAGTCACCGAGATTGACACCACAAAGAGCGATCCGGAAGCCGTGCTCCGGCTCGCCATTGCCTGTCTGAAGGATGGAAGAACCCTGAAGCAGCGGAAGGTTGATTGGATATCTACGCTGAAACACGAAAAGACACTGAGACATTACCTCACATGAAGGGTCAGACGTGAAGAAGGTCTACTTGGTTGTTGCGTGCTCCGAATGCGAACGTTTCCAACTGGCGCGTCAGGGAGTCAAGAGCAAGAGATGCCCATATTGTGGCCGGAGAGTGAACCTCACAAAGACAGAACCTCACTGGACGACTGACGACATCGAAGAGGCACGATCAGTTCTCCACTCAAAGAGACGAGGTAAGTCTGCCGATCCAACACTCGTTGAGACGCGAAAGCGAGTCAGGACACACTTTTAACGCCGACATGCGACAATGTCACGTGGTCAATTTGTCCATGGCTGCCGACAGAAAATTCTCCGAGGAGCTTGCAGTGCTCCTTCAGAAAACGGTAATTGTCGAAACAAATAGCGGGAAGAGGTTCACCGGCACACTTTCGGGTGTGGACACTGACACGCTCAGCGTGTGCATTTCCAATTGTACGGATGAGTCAGGGAGAGCCGTCCATAAGCTGTTCCTTGCGGGATCCTCCATTGCCCAGTTGTACACAATGGAGAAGCCGTTTGACCTGCAAGCTCTCGCTGATCGGCTTGAACGAGTCTTCCCGAGAATGGTCAGGATGATCGAAGGGGCTGGCGTGATTGTGGTTATGGACAAGATCAGGTTGAATGAAAAGGGCATGATTGAGGGAACCGGCCCGGCTGCAGAGAGAGTCCAGAGAGTCTACGAGGAGTTCATGAAGGAACAAGTCAAGGCGGGTTGATACGCGAAGCAGAGTGATGCGAGAAGCTCAGTTTCGTCTGCGATACTTGCCGAAGGGAGACACAAATGCTGTTGAAGGATGCATGTTGTCTTTCGAGATAAGGGAACGGGATGTTCTAGGGAGAATAGGAATCCTCGAGACCAAGAGAGGAAAGCTTGAGACACCGGCGCTTTTTCCAGTCGTGAACCCACTTGCCCAAGAAATTCCTCCACGGACCATGTTTGAAGAACTCGGATCTAAAGCGGTAATCACGAATGCATACCTGATCAAGCGACGACCAGAAGGCACGAATGCCATCGACATCCACGACTTCCTAGACTTTCCCGGCATAGTGGCAACGGATTCGGGCGCATATCAGATCCTTCAATACGGAGGAGTTGACGTCACTCCTCTGGAGATCGTCCAATACCAAGAGTCCATCAATACGGATATCGGAGTCATCCTGGACGTTCCAACGGGATCGAGAGCTTCCAAGGCGCGAGCACTTGAGACGGTAGAGGAAACTATTAGGAGGGCCGACCAGGCTCAGGCCGTTATCACGAGACGCGACATAGCTTGGGTGGGGCCAATACAAGGAGGCCTCTTCCCCGATCTTGTTGCACACAGCGCTCGCGAGATGTCGAAGAGGCAATTTCCGATCTACGCGCTCGGAAGCCCGACTGAGGTCATGGAACAGTACCTGTTTTCATGCTTGGTCGACATGATCTTCGCTGCCAAGACAAACCTACCCTCTAGTGTCCCCTTTCACCTGTTCGGGGCAGGACACCCATTCATGTTTGCACTTGCAGTCGCTCTCGGGTGCGATCTCTTCGATTCGGCGGCATACATTCTGTGCGCCCGCCGGGGGCGCTATCTCACAGATGCCGGCACACTAGAACTCGCAAGGATGAGACACTTTCCATGCAATTGCCGTGCCTGTGCGGCAACGAGCCCAGACGTGGTTAGATCGCGCCCAGTCGCTGACAGAATTCGATTTCTCGCTGAACATAACCTGCTATCCTGTCTACGTGAGATAGAGGTTGTCAAGGAAGCCATCGTTGAGGGAAGATTGTGGGAATTGGTCGAGGTTAGATGCAGAAGTCATCCTGATCTATTGGCGGGTCTTCGGAGAACAGGTGAGTATCCAATTCAGTTGGCCGGTGCCTCTCCGACGACGAAAACGAAAGGTATCTTCTTCTTTGACTCAACAAGCCTCCAAAGACCTGAGTATCTCACGTATATTGAGCGATTGATTCGAGACTATATCCCTCCCAAGGCGGCGAGAACTTTGTTGCTACTACCAGCCGGGCCACAAAGAGCTCAGGAGACCCACTGCACTTCGGCTAGCAGGTGGAGATTCGGCGCTGACACTCACGTGTGCGTCTACACACCGCCATACGGTTTGGTGCCATTAGAGTTGAAGGATACTTTCCCCCTCTCTCATAGCACAACGGTGGTAGAACCTGGAGCTGAAATGCTGAGAGCAATGTCGGAAACAGTTCGCAAATACGTGGCTAGACACAAGGCCTATCGAGGACTTATCCTTGTCATTTCAGGGAGAAGATGGCAGACGCGCTTCGCTACAATGTGCGAAAGCATCTGTAAAAAGGCGAGGATCAGACTCTCCATCCGCAGTGAGAGCGATGTGAGAAACACGCGGGCAAAGACACGCAAAGATAATAGCCTTCCCAGCGTGAGCAGCAGAAGACAACGGATCAGGAAGTCGTAAGGGGCTACACGTGGCAGTCAGAAAGAAAGGGGCGCTTCAGAGGCTACTAGATTCGGACACAAAGGCAGAGCTGCTCACCTTCTTCCATGGCAACCCGAGAACTGCGGATAGTCTAGAAGGTTTGGCCCTGAGACTCGGAAGACCGCCGAAGGAACTCGAAAGTGAGCTCAACGAACTCGTGAAGATTGGTTTGCTGCGGGAACAGAGAATCTATTCTCTGGATCCTGACCAAGATGTGAGTCTGCAGAAAGAGATCTCCGATGAGCTGAAAGAAACAACCGCCAAGCAGGAACGGGAACCACTCGAAGAGGTCACGAGAGAACTGTCTGGAATCGAGATAGTTGATCAGATTGTGCCATCCGGTATACCATCTCCTCTCATGCACCTACTGATGGGCGATCCCGGAACTGCCAAAAGGGAGTTGTGCTTGGAATTCGTTTCGAAGACCCTCAGGAGGAGTCGCCGCGTCGTCTATGTGGCGTTGGAGGAATACCCCGAGGAAGTTCGAGCATCACTGAGCGGGATTGGCATTGATTCGACACAACCTGAGACCCAGCAGCTGCTTGTCGTGATCGACTGCTACTCACCTCAGATCGGAATGGAAAGCAAGGAGGGATTTGCTGCCGATCCAAACAATCTCTCTGAGCTTAGCATTGCGATATCGAAGGCTTTGGCCTCGAGCGAGAAGACACCAGGTCTCTTGGTGTTCGACTCCCTCGACACGCTCATTCACAAGCGTGGTCTGACCTCATCCTTGGAACTGATTCGTACACTCAAGGCCAAGACGAGGGTTGCGAAGTTCGATTCACTTGTGACACTCAATAGACAAGCGTTTCCTACCGCAATACTAGCCGCGGCGCAGGAAAGCGTCGATGGTGTATTCGAAATGAAAGTGCAAGAAGAACCAACAGGCCTCAGGCGCTATCTGAGAGTGCCCAAGATGCGTGGCGCCTCACACCACACCGCCTGGGTCGCCTACGAGCTCGACTTCAGAGGCACTCCACGTACAACTCAAACGTGGCAATAGGCAGACCAAGGGGTCTAATACGACCCATGTAGCTGACTTGGTGGAAGAATCCGCATGCGACTACGAGAATTGAGAACTCAGATCGAACAAATCGGAGGAAGCCTCCTTCACGAAAAGGCCTATCCAGTGACTTCGGATTGGATTCCCGTACCCGATACCTTGGCTCTCATCGATCGATTTGAGAAAGATCTGCGGCGAGACTTTGGGTCGTCACTCTCCAATCTGAAGTCATACACTCGTGAGCAACTGATCGAACTCCTCCAACGAATCAACAACACACTATTCGAATGACCTTGGATTCGTCGCATCAAAGTCAATGGCAAGCATTTTAACGAAAGCACGCGGATCAAAGCCCAGCGAGTGATCATGAGCCGCCAGCGTTTTCTAGGACATCCAATGAAGCCGTTTGAAGTCTCAGTTGGTAGAACAACTGATCAGATCGTTTCTGAGATGGCGCTCACAGCGTTTCAGGGAAGAACACTCGGAGAAGCTTACGAGATTTGGGCTCGGATGCTAAAGAAGCGTCACATAGTCATCTGGATGGGAATCGCTGGAGCAATGGTTCCGGCTGGGATGCGAAAGGCCATCGTCCAATTCATTAGGCGAAGAATGATCGACGTTCTCGTGACAACAGGTGCCACGATCTACCACGATACGTACGAAGCAATTGGCGGAAAGCATTTCAAAGGAACCCACAAGGCCGATGACGTACAACTGAGGAAATACAGAATCGACCGTATGTACGATGTCTACGCTGATGAAAAGAAGTTCTACCGTCTAGACAACGAGATCGAGAAGGAGTTCTGTTCTCTTCTCCGCGACAATTATCCGTACTCGTCTCGTCAGGTCACCGAGAAGTTGGGGACGTGGCTTTCCCAGAGAGCACGTGACAAGGACTGCATCTCAGTCTCGGCGCAAGAGGCCGGAGTACCGATATTTCTTCCAGCCATCTCTGATAGTTCTTTGGGGTTCGCGATGATGTTCGCGAATAGGAGACGTGGAAGAAGAATCATCGTCGACCACATGAGGGATGTCCACGAGAGTGCAGCGATCACTGAGAGATGCGCGAAGAGCGGCGTTGTCATCTTCGGGGGAGGAGTACCCAAGAACTTCATCCAACAGTCCGCGGTGGTTGCCAGCTATGCCACGAGACATGACCGAACGCACAATTACGCCGTACAAATCACAACGGACGCAGCGCACTGGGGCGGTTTGAGTGGAGCCACGTTCGAAGAGGCAAAGAGTTGGGGCAAGTATAGCCCACGTGCGCAGACGGTGACTTGTCATGCGGATTCAACGATCGCGATGCCGATCCTCGCGCAAGCTCTTGCCGAGAGATTCAAGCGAGTCAGGAGAAACGTCCCGCGATTCGATTGGTCAGGAGACTCTCTAGAGATTACTTTCCAAAGATTTAGGACCTAGCCAGTGTGCCGTCGACTGCACATCTTAATACCCGCGAATGCCGGTCTAAGATTGGGCCCGGGCCCGTATGGACAGAAGATCCCGGGAAGCTCAGCCAGGTTGGAGCGACGGAAACGTAGACATGTTGTCGAAGCTCATAACCCGTTGGTCGGGCGTTCAAATCGCCCCGGGCCCACCAACACTCGCGAGAGAAGACCCTAGTTGCCATTCCCTCTGCGCAAACCTAAGCACAAGAACTTGGATGTCCTGCGCCCTTCACTTTTCCCGAGTTAAACTCATGCCACAATGAGTAGAATATGTGAGGACGGCAAGCACTATCACTGGCCAACACCTCCACAAGTACATGAGGTTTCGCTGAGCTAATGTCCGCCGTTGAATGGTTCAACCTGAGGCGGAAATCGTCGTTTCAATTGTCAGCCTGAGGTCCGGGAGAGAGTCACTCGCGCATTCCAAATCGAAGATGTCAAGGATCTTCTAGGTTTGATGAGTACGCTTGATGACGAGTTGAATATCCTCTGCCTTCACGGTCTTGCGGCCTGCATGGGTTGCGAGCGTTGTGGCCTCTTTGCTGACGCGGACAGCGTACTCCTCTAGAATTCGTCGCATCTCTTCCACAGCATCGTCTCCCACTCGCTCTGCTCCTGCCTTTTCGATCAGCCTTCGAACGGCCGCCGTGGAAAGCTCACCGTTTCGCATGAAAATAACCAGAAAAGAGTTTAAAATCTCAGATTCTATTAAGGTTTTGCCACTTCTCGACACTTGGAGCCCATAGGCGGCCTAAGCGCCGCTAACAGGCCGCTTTTGCGCCTTTCTCATCTACTACGTCATGTCAATCGGGAGGTTCGCGAACAGGAAAAAAGGAGGTATAGATGTGAACCTCGCGTGTAGTCGGGGCCTCGATCCGGTTTCCGCCGCCGCCCATCGAAGCATCGAGCACCGGAGCTGACAAGGATTCTCTATGTATAGACCCACATTAACGATGCTAGGTTTTCGATATGAGAAAAGGGAGATATGAGCGAGAACTAGACTTCAGACCAAGAAGACGACTCCAGTTCAGAAGAAGCCTAGTCAGTCCTCTAGGATTCTGATTCTGCGATGTACATTGCGCACCCTGGCATGCTAGAGGGTGTCCGTTCGCATGGAACACATGGATATCGAACACATGACGCTCGACAATGCCAGCGAACAGGAATCGTTCCCGAGAACCCGAGCTAGACACTCGCGCTTCCCCAGAATAGAAGTTCTGATCGCGATGGCTAGCGAATTGACGATTGACCTGCACATGAACAAACGAGCGAAGATGATGACAGCGATTGGACGATAGGCTGAAGGTCAGGTTTTTAGGAGAGGTTTATCATTGCAGGGCTCCGCTCGAGTCGGGGACAACAGATTGGGAAAAGTACGCACTGAGACCATAAAACGGGCAGCCCGAGAACTCATGGAGAGATTCCCGGACAAGTTTACAAGCGATTACGAAGCAAACAAAGGACAAATCAATGAACTCTTGAGGGCGCCTTCAAAGAAGTTGAGGAATCGAATTGCAGGATATGTGACTCGCTTGAAAGTCATAGAAGTCAAGAAAGTCACGATGATGCAGATGAGCCCAGAAGCTCAACTTGGATTGACTGAAGAAGAGGAAGAACAACCCGAACAGGAAAGCACCCCGGCCGCAGCCTAGAATCCGTAACGACCTTCGCCTATTCAGGATTCGCGGAGTCGCGTGAGTTCGCTGGATCTCTCGAGTCTGTGCGTCATCGTCCGTTGTCGTCTCACATTTGAATTCTCTAGACTCTCGCAGATATGACTTGAGATCGATCTGCCACCGAGACAATGTTGTCGGCAAACTGACAGCGTCTTGATTCACATCATGCTCCTGGGGCATTTAGAATGCTCATTCGAACGATTGCAGTTAACACCACAAGCAATAGGCATCTGTCAAGTCAACTGCAGTGTTGCTCGTAGCAAAATTTGGCATCGGCTTTCGGAATGGCTGACCGACTCGCTTAGATGAAGGTGAGGGCAGACTTAGTGACATGTTCTAGATCAGTGACACCATTTTCGACAGTCGCTGTGTTTGATATGCTCACAACTGTCCTTTGACTCGTCATTGTTGAGTTCGAAAAGGCTTTTATGGGTGTGGAATGGGGTAGGCTGCAATTGCCAAGGGAGGCGCATGCTGATGGTGGAAATGTTTTGTGTCAAGTGCAAAGAGAAGAGGACTGTCGCCGATGATAGCGTGACCAAAGAGAAGACTGCAAAAGGTCGCAACATGATACGCGCAGTCTGTCCCGTCTGCGGGACGAAGATGGTCAAGTTCGTAAAGTGATCCTACTCTTTTCACGGTTTGTCCGGGTGGCTACTCCCGAACGAGATTAGTAGCACCCGGCTCCCTCTCACATTGTTGACCCAATAGAGGCGAGCATTCTGAGGAATACATTCCGAGAGTCGACACATGAAGCGGGAGTGAACGCGACAGAATACCTGATCAAACACGAGAAGCTTGATCTTAGGATCCGACTTCATCCGTCGGACTCTCTACTTCTGCATGAAGAGACAATTCCTTACCGAGTGGCTGAGCTGAAGGAGTCATTCAAGCGCGATACGGTTGTGAAAGATCCAATCATTGTAGATGACGGTTCATCTGTCGTTCTCGACGGAATGCATCGGGTAGCCGCATTGAGAGAACTGGGCTGCATGTGCGTTCCAGTATGTGCAGTTGACTATTCAGATCCAAGCATCAAAGTCGCTGTCTGGTACCGAGCTCTAATAGGCTCCGTCAGCCCTGACCAATTTCAAGCAGCTCTCAGCTCATTGGGCATCAAAATCGAAAGATATTTGGTCGATAAGGAAGGAATCAAGAAGACTGTCCCACCCTCGACACTTTTCGCGAGCGGCGAATGTCTTCGGTTGAGTAGTTGTGATCTGGGATCCTATCAGATCGTAAAGACCACTGAAGGCCATGCACGTGATCTCGGTCTTACGATCGTGTTCGAGACAGAACATGATGCGCTCGAGAAACTATTGAATACAAAAGTCGACGCGATCATAACAGTGCCTAGCATCGACAAGAAATCCGTGCGAGAGGCAGGGCTAATGGGCCGGTTGTACCCTCACAAACTGACTCGGCACATCATTCCCGCGAGGCCACTAGGAGTCAACACTCCCCTCGCGACATTGATCGATGAGAAGACCACTCTGAAAGAGAAGAACCAGAGATTCGTTGCGAACCTTCAAGCAAGGGGGATTGTCCGGAACACCGCTGGAGCAATCATAGAAGGCAGACGGTACGAAGAGGAGACGTTTATCTTCAAGTAGTGAGGCGTCCGAGCGGAGATCGAGAGTTGCGAGTTCGGGTAAGACTCTTCGGAGTCCTTAGGACGGCTGCAAAGAGAGAGGACATCGAGGTTGATCTTGAGGAGAGAGCGTCGGTTCGACAGCTCGTAAGCGGGCTCGTGAAAGCCATTGCGCGAGACGAGTTCGAGATGTCCCTCATTGACGCCGACTTGCGAGACACTAGACCGAATGCGCTTATCATGGTCTCAGGCACTGAGATCAGCGCACTCAATGGTCTTGACACAGCATTGAAGGATGGGGATGAAGTTGCATTTCTTCCCGTGGCACATGGTGGCAGTGTGAGGCATACTCTCCTATGGAACTCAGGTTCTGTTGCGTTGTCGGCTCGCTAAGGCGAGTGTTGCGCCTCGGCTCATAGGCGGTTCTGTCCAATATTCGGGAGACGCCAAGATGAGAGCAAGTTGACGACATTAGACTTTCTGTGGTTTGGTACGACTAGCGTTCTGAATGAGGGTTATCCACTTGTTTTCTCCTTGGACCTCGATTCCGCAAGCGTCGGCTGGCGTCCTCCCCTCTAGTGCCTCGTGTGGTCTTAGGTAGTTGTGGTAGATCTGATAGCCGGAGATAATAGGGGTGTCGGGCTTCTTGAGTCCACGCATGACCTTCTCGCGATCACGAATCTCACCATTGAACCGTTCCATCTTGTTGTTGTTCCTATCGCCTTGAATCCTGATACTGTGAATGTGCTTGGTTCGGGTTTTGAGCTTGTGAGTGTAGAACTCTTTCAAGTAGGCCTCACGATAGGATGGTAGTCCATCAGTTATGATGGTCATGGGTTTGCGTCCTATCGCGTCTCTTGCCTTGCGGAATAGTCGGCGCGCGTCATAGTTGTGCTTCGTGTCTGCGACTTCTTGAGCTATCCAGAAGCGTGTCTCGTCATCCATCATGGCGAACAAGTACTTCAGGTTGCCCTTGACTTTCACCCAAAGTTCGTCAGCTCTCCAAGTGTCGGACACTTGTGGCTTCATTTGGTCAAGATACTTTTCCATTAGTCGGACATACTTCTTGATCCACCGATAGACCGTAACATGGTTCACAGTGTTGCCTTGGAGTCGCAAGAACTTCTGAACATTCCGTAGGCTCTCACCTGTGAAGTATAGTTGCATGGCCGATGTGATGATCTGTGGGGACGCTTTCATGCGCTCGAATCCGAGATTGATGACAAACCATCTTCCGCAATCCTCGCACATGTAGCGTTGGATGTCTCCGCTCTTATTGTGGCGAATACCATGCTTAACGATTTGTTCTGAGTTGCATATTGGGCATGTGTGAACTTGGATAGGTGCGAGAACGATTCGACTTGCAACTTTCTCGCGTAGGGCAATGCTGAACTCGACAGCCCAAATGTGCTTGCACCTCACATTTCGGTAGATGTGGTCTGGACAAGTGCATTTCCAGCCGGACTCGTCAGAATGTACGTCATAACTACCGTTGCCGGATTGAGATGTGACCTTGTACGAGTTAGCATCTAGGCGCTTCACGCCGTGTACTTCGGCTATCGCCTTGCCCCGTTCCTTTCTCAGATCGCCCATCGCTGTCTCCCCTTCGATACGGGTATATGTCATAATCCGATACTTAAACATGCCCTTCCATACACCTACACAGTTATATAGGCGACCCTTCGATACTGGCTAGGGAGAACCATGAAGCACGCTCAGAAGCAATTAGGAGAGAGATTGGTCAAAACGACAATCAACGTACCTGAACGGTTGTGGCGTGACTTCAGCATAGAAGTCATACGTGAACATGGCGGAAGAATGAAGAACGATGTGATCATCGACCTGATCAAGAACTATCTTGACGAAGCACGCAAGAAGGGAAAGAACGAATGACATGGACTTGCGTTAAATGCAAGAAGCAAATGACTTCCCTGCAAGACTGCACCAAGCATATTTTGGAGACCTCGGGGCACACGGAGTTCAATCCAAATACAGGCACACCGACAACTTTGGACATGAGTTTCCTTCTACGAGGGGCTTTGCACAACTGCTTCGAAGAATCGCTCATTCGGCTTTCCGATTGGACTCTGAGAGTACCTCATGCCATGGGTGACATGATGACGCTTTCCTGTATGGGAGAGGGACCATGCAAGTGCCCCATTGATGGTCGTGACGAATGCAAGCTAGATTTTCACGATCACGGAAAGATAGGATACCATGAGTTTCGGAACAACGGAAACTGGCACGACTTCATATTCTATGCGAACATGCCTCTGATAGAATTTCTATTCTCAAAGGGCCTCCCTGATATTGTATCTTCACTCAAGGCAAAGGTTGAAGCTGACCAAGCAGAGTTCAAACGACTTGAGAAAGAAGGAAAGGCGTTTCATCTTGACTACATGAGGACAGGTGCAGAAGAAGGTCAATCATGGAATGTCGTTGTCAAATGTCGCCAGTGCAAAAGGTACTTCCCTTACAAGATGCTGCTAGGAACTGACCCTCGGAACCTACCAAAGAACATGTTCGCAGTAGGCTTCATTTGTCCCGCTAGTGATTGCGGATGGAAAGGTCAGATAGACCCCTCAGACCTTCGAGATCGCGGTCAACTCATGGAAGAATTACTTGCTGCGGTAATAGCCAAATCGGAAGAGGACGCTGAAAGATACTCTGCATTAGTTGGCAAAGAACCTATGGGCGTCTACGGCTGAGCATTTCCTCTATTCTCTTGGCAAGTTCTGGTCTATCGGGCAGGAGAACGGACAAAAGACCTTTCGGAAATCCTGCCCCCTTATCCAATGCGGAGAACCCCTCATCGTTGACATGATCACAGAATAGCAAGTGCAAATGGCAGGGAACAAAGTCCATTATCAGATGACCCTTCCGCAAAGCAAAAGCAGATCGACCTGATAGGTGGCTCGTACCCCTGAGCAATCTCTCTAGGGCAAATTCAGTCACGCAGCAAAGAGGATAGCCCGATTGTAACCCTCTGCGAAAGTCCCGTTGAAGCCAGCAGAGCCTTGAAACAGCTTTTCGGAGCCATTTGTTAAGGCGATAGCGTATCTTGTGCATGAGCCGAGATGCAACAGCGGCCTTAGCGAGCCGACAACGCAACAGAACCGGAACTCACATAGTTTATATGAACCATCGAACCGCTAGCCTGCTCTACACCGAGAACGATGAGGATTGCCTTCCGAGATTCGAGATATCGAGGAGTTCGTTCGCATTTCGGAACTCGCTGAAGAGTGCAGAGTGAAGCGCCTTCAAGATGTCGTGAAACTCAAACTCAGAACACCGAGCAAGCTGTACACAATCAAGCTAAACGCGGATGAGGCCGCAGCGATCCTCAAGCAGCTGAAATGTGAGGTTGTCGAGACCTAACCAGGTCCTATCGCGATATCTGTCTAGCGAAGAGTTCCGCAAGAAAGATGCCAGGATGCCTTCGACCAACAACTAGCACGAATCTTGACTGCTTGGGATTTGTCTTCTGAAATAGGCCACATTGTCAAGTCGCCTGATGAAACGTGGACAGTGCCCGCTCTCGGAAGCCAGTATCGGCTGCTGATCCTCCGGGCATGTAAGCACTTCCAAGTTGATGATCCTGTACCGAGGGAGAGCCGGCTGTGTGTGAAATGTCTCGACGAAATCCTCAATTGTGAGTTCTGGCGTCAACGGATCCTCCAAGTCGACCACGACTTGGATTGACCGTATAGGAACACGAACGAAAGCTCCGGAATTCTCAGCCAGCACGTCTTGGTTCCTCTCTGCCGCGTTTGGACAGCACCTCCATCCAAGGGTTTCCGGCAAAGAAACTAGGTAGATCATTCGTGTCTTGGACACCCGAAAGCGTGCTTCCCAGAGTTGATGGCAATTCGGGAACCTGAGGAGCGTGTATCTTTCTAGAACACGCTAGCTCTTCCTTCAGGTCTTGCACGATTCGTTGGAGTGAATTGAACTCGGCACGAATTTCATGTAGCTCCTTCTCGAAGTGACCTGTGTGCGTGCTGTCTCCAGTCCTGCAAAACGTGGCGGCGTTGATCTCAAAGAATCGTGCTGGCAAGGCTTCCTCCACATTCCTCTGATCATAGGTTATGAGGCCGATTCCCCGTTCTTGGAAGAGCCTTGCATCGACGATGGAAGCTGTTGCCTTCGGAAGTGCAATGTAGGTCCTGCTTACCTGGCCAACAGATGTCGATGCCCTCATTAACGAATCCATGATAGCCCCGCGATCGGCCCAGCGCACCTGCTCTAGTACCACGACGAGGGTCTGTGTTCCATCGCCTTGGAAGAACAGGTCATGATTCGATTCCGATTCCCCTGAATACTCAGCGAGCCCAGCGCTTGCGAAACGTTGACGTAACTTCTGCTTGATGTCGGGAAAACTAGGCTGCGACAGGGAACCATCCCTCCATGCGCTCCCAACTCCACTGATAGTCCTCTGGGACCGCGTATCCGTAGATTATGCACCCATGCCACACGGAGTACTGTGGATTCTTGGTCATCTTCACTGAGACGCCTCTGATGCCCTTCTGCTTCAAGAGTGCCTTCATCTTTGTCGGAGAGTCAGTCGCGTATTCGCCGAGCTTCTCAGGAGGCTCCCAGCTGAAGTTGCCTCCTGAGAGAAGGATCTCTTTGTACAGTAGCGGCTGAAGTTCAACAGGACATCTCTCCACAGATCTGACAACAGCCTCGCCGAAGTCTATCATTCCTTCAAAGACCGTGTCGCCGATCTTCACATCACGTGGTCTCGGCATTCCTCTTGCTGTGTAACTCTGGAACAGTTCATTCGTTGGGTTGAAGACGTATTCTCCGATCAAGAACCTCTGCCACGACTTCTCTGCGAAATCGATCTCAACCCTCGTACCGGGCACCTTGAACTTCGCCCTGAACTTCGAAGGGCTCCTCTTCGCAGCCTTGACGGCACTCTCGAGATCCAGTGGAAGGAGGCCGAGTTCCTCTTTGACACGGCGAACAAACGCTTCCTCATGCGCCAGGTCACCATAGCCAAGGTCCTTCAATATCTCGGACGTGATTGAATTGGCTTCTCCTCCTCCGCGATTCACGGCAACAAGGGCGCTCCGAATTGGGTAGCTACTTATCGGGCATATCTGGGTGTTTCCGTGACCCGACTCCACCACTACGCATGTGGTTACTCCGTGGCCGATTGCCACAGCAAAGGGCTGAGAGATCACGGTTCCCGCCTTGACGAGTCCGTTCTTTGCGGCTTGTGACATTGTCTCGAACAGGTTCTCGTACATGTATCGGGGCGAGACACTCGATAGCGAGGCGACGACGTAGAATCCATCAAAGTCTCCCGTCGGGTTGGGCCGAAACATGCCAAGGCCGAAGCGTGATACTTCGTTGACTACTTGCCATGCCCTTGTGTCGCTTCGGTCGATCACGCCATTCCGCATCGGGTACACAAGTCGCGAGGTCAAATCCTCGGAGGACTGCAGGTAGAGCGGAACATCATCTCCAACGACGACCTCAGGTGCCTGATTGAGTGCTCGCATCATGATCGAATCCATATCAGGGAAGTAGCCTCTGTTGCGAATCACTTTCGGTGCGTCTCCGCAGGTTATCGGCCCGAACTTGAAATCGCTCGTGCCGAAGTCCATTCCGAAGGTGTAGCGATCTCTATATCCGTTCATCGCGAACTCCGCTCAATGACCAGCTTATCGCCTTCGATTCGAACAATGACTTCCTCGTTCGGAGAGAAAGGAAAGAGAGAATCTTTCACAATGTCAGCCGGGATGTACAGAACTCCGGTTCGGCTTCGATCAGATCGCGATCCGACTATTATGCGTGCGAGTCCTTGCGACGCCATGCAATTTGCCAGCTGAATTGACTGTCAGGGCGTACGATAGATCGCACGATTAAAGGCGGAGAATGGTAATGAGGATTACAGAGAGAAGTGAAAGTGGTCTGGTATCGACGAACATGAATACAACTGATAGAAAGGGACTTGGTTTGCATGCACCGGCTCATGCCACGTGTAATCTGCAAGGTAGGCGATACTTGAGGTGAAACGCAGGGCCCACCTGTATGTCTACACTTTTCTGCTCATGTTTGCGATAGGTTTGGCCCTGCCGATTTCGCCACTACTCGCGCTGCGATTAGGGGCAAATTGGATTGAGATCGGAATCATGGGGTCGGCGTGGGGAATCGTGTTCACACTATCAGCCTTCATGACCGGGCGCCTCTCTGACGTGATTGGTAGAAAACCCGTACTAGCATTCAGTTCTGTCTTGAGCGCTTTGGCGGCACTTATGTTTCTAAGAGCCTCAACGATCACCGAGTTGATCGCGACAAGAGCGCTTGAAGGACTAGCTTGGGCTTGCTTTTGGCCTCCGATGGAAGCGCTCGCAACAGAGACCGCTGACGCTCAAGAAGTCGGCAAAGGGATTGGCCGGGTAACCTCGATCTACGCACTTGGGTTCGCCGCCGGATCATCTGTGGCGGGATCCATTACGAGTTTCTTCGGGCTTCATCTTGCTTTCGCGGTCTACTTTGTTGTCGCCTCGATAGCTTTGACAGTGCTCTGGTATGTCAAAGCACCCAGACACGTGAGACGCGTAGAGACATCCGCGCGGACCGGTGTATCATCACTATTGACTTCGCATGTTGTCGTCGCGGGCAATATTCTCGGAGCTTCCTACACCTTCGGACTTGCGACTGTAATGGCTCTGCTCTCAGCGTATGCCACTGGCCTTGGCATCAGCCTCTTCTGGATCGGCATCGTGTTCTCAGTGTTCTGGACCGGGCGAATCCTTGGAGCTGCGTTGGCGGGAGGCGCATCTGACAGATTCGGAAGAAAACAGGTCGCGTCGCTTGCACTAGTCATAGGTGCTGGCGGTTTCATCATCATCGCATTGGTGTCCGATCTTCCGTATTTGGCGACCGGAGTTTTTCTTGCAGGCCTTTCAGTGGGAGCGACCTTCCCCGTGAATGTGGCCATAATCGCAGACGGAGTTGAACTGAAATCTAGAGGCACTGCAATGGGACTCTATGAGATGGTATGCGCACTCGCATTCATGGTTTCTTCAGCGCTCGGAGGAGTATCTGCCGAAGCTCTGAGTCCAAGGAGTCCATACGCAATGTCCGCTGCCGTGTTCGTGTCTTGCGCGGTCGCGCTTTCGATTTTTCTCCCTCCTCGACATCTCAAGTCGAGAGAGGTCTTTGCATGAAAGCAAGGAGGTCTGTCCCACGTTGCGAACAAGTCATCCGCTCTCTTGTGGGCAATTCAATTAGACCGGTCATTTGCCGCAACGCCAGCCACTGCGTCGGATCAGGTTGAATGAGCACGTTTCGATGGTGAACGCACGTATGCACTCCTGCCCGTTTACGACATCAGCAAAGCATTCAGTTCCCTGATTGCCGTGCGAAACTGTTTTCTACGTTCTATCGGACACATTCATCGAGGACTATTCTTGTCTCGTCGAAAGGCGGTTGCGCTCAACCTCTCGGTTATGGCGATCTCTCTGATTGTGATTGTGCTTCTGTCGAGTACCTTGGGTACGCTGCTGAGCATATTGAATCCTGCGACCGGGGTTTGGGTCGTGGCTCGAGAGGCGGTGCAACCGAGCCACCAAGAATTGGCGGTGCCCGGACTTCACGAAGAAGTCCGTGTTATCTTTGACAAGATTGGCGTTCCTCACGTGTATGCCTCGAACGATGAAGACGCGTTCTTTGCCTTCGGATTTCTTCACGCCCGCGATAGGCTCTGGCAGATGGACATACAGCGCAGATTGGCTGAGGGCAGGCTCTCGGAGATCCTAGGGGAAGGGTTCGTCAAGAAAGACCTGTTCATGAGAACCATAGGTCTGGACAGAATCGCCAAGGACTCAGCAGCAAAGCTGGGCGAGACCGACAACGTGCAGTATGCACTCTTCGAAGCTTATTCCCTGGGAGTGAACTACTACATAGCCGACGCTCTGCGGAGAAACGCTCTCCCGCTCGAATTCAAACTAATAGGATACGAGCCGACACCTTGGAAACCAGAGGACTCGCTCGCATTCGCAAGATTGATGGCTTGGACGCTGACGAACTTCTTCGACCCTCTTCACCTCTCGTTGCTGCATGTGAAGCTCGGGAAGTCTGATGTCCAAGAGTTGTTTCCCGTCTACTCACCGTTTGTGGAGGGTTTCACGGTTGTCCCAGGGGATGGTAGCTTGGGCGAGAGGTCTCTGCCGTACTCGGTTGGAGAACTCAATGCGATGGATTGGTTTTCGGAGTGGGCGACGGGGCTCGACTTCTCTTCCAACGTATTCAAAGGAGCCGTCACTGATTCGGTTACTTCAATTCTGAGAATGATCGCTGAGGCTGGTGATCCGACTGGGGAGTTCGGGCTACAAAGTAATCATTGGGCCGTCGGCCCGTCAAGATCCGCAACTGGGAATGCAATGTTGGCGAACGATCCTCATCTTTCTTTGCAGTTGCCGTCTTTGTGGTATGAGATTCATCTCGAGAGTCCGAGCTTCCACGTCTTTGGAGTGAGCTTGGCAGGCCTCCCAGCCGTTCTAATTGGAAGAAATCAACACATCGCGTGGGGATTAACCAATGTAGGAATTGGAGTAGCCGACTTCTACGTTGAGAAGGTGAACCCGAACGACCCCCATCAGTATTGGTTCAAAGGGAAGTGGATGAAGATGGATGAGGTGCCCATCGAGATCGCGGTCAAGGACAGCCCGCCCGAAAAGGCCACGGTTCTTGTTACGATCCATGGACCCGTGCTAACGCAAGACGATCTCACAGTGACTATGAAATGGACTGGAGCCGACCGCTTGACGGAGGCATCCGCCATGCTCTCCGTCAACAAGGCGTCTGGATATTCGCAGTTCATGAATGCGATTGAGCAATGGGCTGTGCCTCCGCAGAACTTCATGTATTCTGACGCCCAGGGCAACATTGCTGTGACGGTTGCAGGGAAATACCCAACTCGTGTGCTACGTGTCCCAGACGGAGGGACGCTGACTGTCGTCGGATCTCGCAGTTTGCTCAACGGAACTGGCGATCATGAATGGACTGGCAGCATTCCGTTCGAAGATGTCCCTCACGCATTGAATCCAGCGCAGGGTTACCTTGCGGGTCCGAACCAGATGTCTACAGGACCGAGATACCCCTATCTGATTCTAAGCGGATGGTGGGACCCCGGCGCGCGTGCCCGGCGAATAAATGATCTACTCAAAGGCTCTAGAAAGATCACGTTCGAAGACATGCAACGTTTTCAATCCGACATCTACGACTACTTCGCCAGCCTTTTCGTCCCAAAGATCGTCGACTCCGCGAGTAGGTCTGCTCTAAGTGATCAGATGGTGCAGTCGGCTGTTGAACACCTGCAGCGGTGGGATTTCTGCATGCGCAAAGGGCAGATTGCGCCGACCATCTGGTGGTCCTGGCTTTCTGCGTTCTACAATGCAACGATAACGGTAGCCTACGAGAGGAGTGGAGTCGGTGGAGTTGTCTATCCGACACCAGAGACGCTGTGGCTCTTGGTCGTCAATGAACCAAGTTCCAAGTGGTTCGCGGGAGACTACAGCAGAGTCGCCGTTAGAGCCCTCGAAGAGGCTATCAACACCCTGACATCCAAGTTGGGACCGGACATGTCTCTGTGGAACTGGGGCAAAGTCCACCAGCTCTACATCGGTCACCTTTCAGGTCTTGCCCCTCTCTCGAAGGGTCCGTTTGAAGAAGACGGCGACGCATTCACACTCATGGCAGCCCCACACATTCATAGCGACTTCACGATCGCAGCATACTCGACTGCGGGACCCAGTTGGCGAATAGTCTCCGACCTACGAAGCGATGGCTTGACGATTGGAGCGTACCCCGGCGGACAAAGCGGTCACGTCACGAGCATCCACTATTCGAGCCAACTAGATATGTGGTTGGAGTACAAGTACCACGTTATTCTTCATCCTGCAACTGCCGATGCGTTCCCAAGCGATGAGATCTCCTTCACAGTCAGGATGGTGCCAAGTTGACTGACTTGACACTGCCTCGGATGATTCTGAATCACCCCCTACCTCTAGCAACCGTGATCGCATTCTTGCTCGGAATCGCGTTTCAATTCCTCCCGATCTACTGGCAGCTTATCATCATCGCAGGTTTTGCTGCTGGCTTGGTTTGCATGGGATGGTTCAGAGGATTCCTTGCAGGTTTTCTTGGCGTGCTACTGTCATGGGGTGTATACGTGACATATCACTGGTTTGTCTTTCCTGCTTCACAAGTCTTCTCAACGTTGGGAGATATTGTCGGCGTGTCGGGGCTCTTGCTCATCGCCATTGGCGTGCTGGTTGCTTCTTTCTTCAGCGGACTTGGAGCCCTTATTGCGGTCGCAGTGCGACGGCTTGTTCAAAGACAGTAGCAGAACCGGAGTTCTAACTTTGGAGGACCAGACACGAAGATCCAGCTTGCTAACATGTCTCCCCGGAACAGAGAGCTGAGCTCTCAGATACGTTCTTATTCGCCTGTCGTGCGCACGAACGAGCGGCGTCTCACAAATGCTAACGCTGAAATCGCACAATTTCGACGGCACAAGACTACTAGATTCGCGCAACGTCTTGACTACGTTCTATGCTGAATGGTGCCCCTTCGGTAGAAGCTTTGTCACCCTTTTCAAGAAGGCGATGGAGCATCAGAAAGATCCCTTAGGAGCGCTGGTTGACATCAGCGATACTGACGACCCACTCTGGGAGACCTTTGAGGTCAAGATTGTTCCGACTCTAGTCGGATTCAGGAACGGTGAGGCTGTGGTGAGAAGAGATGGCGTCGCCGGTGTTGGGCTAGGCGTATCCGAACTCGAAGAAGCGTTGCGCATCATGAAAGAAGTCACCACATAACAAGGCCAACAGCACCCGGATTGCATCGCTGGTCATGACTCGGTAACGCATATATTTCATAGCTGGAAGCTTTGCCTCGAAACGCAAGGTAGGTCTAAATCTTGAAGTTCATCGATCTAACCATCCCGATTGGAATAGCGACGCCGCCATGGCCGACATACGAGCCGCTTCAGGTGAGGTATTTCAAGAGACTGGCCCCGAATGGCGCTAACGGACAGATCATTACAACCTCGAACCATGTCGGAACTCATCTCGACGGTGAGATCCACTTCTACACTCCCGGAAAGGACATCGCCAGCCTGACGATGGACTTCCTCGTCGGCCCGGGAGCCGTGGTTGATCTGTCAGACGCGGCTGGAGACTATGATGTCTACACCTCAAGGATGGTTGAAGATAGAGTTGAGGTCAGAGATGGCGATATTCTAGTCATCCACACGGGCTACCATAGGTACGGTTGGGACCAGCCGACCGCCGACGAGATACGATACATGGTGAAGCATCCTGGACCTGACAGAGAGTTTGCAGAATGGGCCAGACGGAGGAAGATCAGGTGGATAGGCGTTGACTGCGGCAGCGCCGACCACCCGATGAACACGATCATCCGCAACTGGATGCCTCGACAAGCGACGGAAGCTGATGCTCATTTCCAGAAGAAGTACGGCAAGAAGCTAAGCGAGTACTTCACTGACGACAAATACCAGCTGATGCACATCGAGATGTTCCCTTACACGATCATCCATGCTGAATGCTTAGGAGGAGACATAGACCTCTTGCTCAACAGACGCACAACCATAGGCTTCTTCCCGTGGCGATTCGTTGACGGCGAGTCCAGCATAGGCCGATGTGCAGCAGTTGTGGAGGACCGGGAATATGAGCAACTGATGCAGAAGAAGTCACAACTGGCCAAGACCCGTTTCGGCGACGCCATCGGATGTAGTCCCTAGAGAAGACGCACAAACCTCCTCTGTCCCGGGCCACCCCAGACGAGTGGGTCCGGTGCAGCATGCACTCCGCACAGCGGGAGCCTTCCGGCCCTATCTCGGAGATTCGTGCGTCAACATGGAGCGAAGAATCGGCGCAAGTGCTTGCTCGTAGATAGTGAGGCCCATTCTCCTGTATCCTTCGGCGTTCAAATGCAGTCCGTCACTCGAGTATCTCGCGGCGAGTCGACCGGTAGCACGTTCCATTGTGGCAGTGAACAGATCCGCACAACGTACATGCGTCTTCCAGCAGTACTCCTGTA
>CAZLHM010000009.1:13876-58184 GCA_964559555.1 uncultured Candidatus Bathyarchaeia archaeon | reverse complement strand
CGGAGATCCTGAATGATGTCGAGTGGAGCACTTTGATCTTTTTCGGATCTCTCTTTGTCGTCGTGGGAGGTCTCGAGAAGACCGGCTGGATGACTCTGGTGGCGCGGAGCATATCGCCACTTGTAGGGGCGAACGTCCCGCTGGGAGTGAGCACAGTTCTCTGGGTCTCCAGCCTCGCCTCAGCATTCATAGACAACATCCCATTCACTGCAGCCTTCATTCCCGTCTTGGTTGATCTCGGCAACCTATCAGGCGCGAATGTCTACCCGCTCTGGTGGGCGCTCTCTGCGGGAACCGGGCTTGGAGGAAACGGCACAATCATAGGGGCTTCAGCAACCGTCATCGCCACGGGTCTAGCCCAAGCTAGGGGCGTCAAGATCACGTTTGTGGAGTTCGCCAAGGTCGGAATGGTCATCCTGCTCCTCACCACGGCAGTCGCCAACGTGATACTTCTCATTAGGTTCTGGGGCTGAAGACCTAGCCCCATGTGACACGGATCAGTGACTTCCTGATCTGAACAGGGCCAGAACCTTGAGATCTGTAGGCAGGAGGAACTCTTGGCGGTTCTGGAGGGATACAGGGAGCCGTGTAGCGTCGCGTGCTATGTTCTCAACTTGTTGGCTGTCAGAATGGTGTTGAGGTTCCTGAACCGCATAGACTTGGCAGAGAAGGGCGAGCTTCCGTGTTCAGCTAGCATTTAGAGGGAGCCGTATTCACAATCCTTCTCGTGTGGCTATCCCTCATTTTCGTCGGCTACGGGCACGATCGCCCATGACCAATGCCATCACGGCTTTCTGCACGTGAAGGCGGTTCTCAGCCTCTTCAAAGTACAGGGAGTAGCTTGCGTTGTCGATGACATCGTCCGTCACTTCTTGGCTCCGATCTGCGGGTCCACAGTGCATGTACTTGGCATTCTTGGTGAGATCCATCAATTCCTGCATACAAATCCAATCCTTGAACTTGTCCTGATACGTAGTTGCGGCCGTCTTGTCGGGCGCGTTGCTGTGCGGAGGGAAGAAGTTCTTCGGCGACCATGCCTTCGGGTATACAAGGTCCGCGCCTTGGAACGCTTCTCTCATGTCGTTGACGACTGTGAATTGTCCTCCGTATCTGTCCGTGTTTTCCTTCGCCGCTCCAAGGACCACATCCTCCAGTTCGAATCCTCTCGGATGCGCAAGAACCACATCCATGCCCATCTGTGTTCCGATGAGGACTTCGCTTTGAGGAACAGCCAGCGGCTTTAGGCCTCCGGAATAGGCGTAGGAGACGACGAGTTTCTTGCCTTTCAGTTTGGGATAGGCGTTCCTCATTGCTTGGGCATCCGCCAGCGCCTGAAACGGGTGATACATGTCATCCTCCATGTTCAGCACTGGTATGGTTGCATGTCTCGCGAATTCCTGTATGACCTTGTGTCCGCGTCCTATGATCCATTTGGCGGCGTCGCCATAGATTCGTATCGCAATCGCATTCCCGTACCTGCTCAACACACGACTCACGTCAGAGATAGCCTCGGTCTGGTAGGCTACCATGTCTTCTGGAAGCGCGGGTGTGTAGACATCCTGTGGACTAAGAAAGTGGGCGTGGCCGCCGAGCTGGTACATGCCTGCCTCGAATGAGTTACGGGTCCTCAAGGACCTATTGTAGAACAACATGAACAGTGTTTTCCCGGACAAATACTGATGCTTCTTACCTGACCGATACTGCTTCCTCAACGCGTCCGCCGCGTCCAGAACCAGTCTGATCTCTTCTTGTGAGAAATCGTTCGTGTTGAGGAAGTCCTTGCCTTTCCATAGTCCAACAAAAGAAATCAAATCCCAGCTCTCCCGACTTGACGAAGCATGCTTGAGTTCGCAGCTCTACTTATGGATAGCCATCTGGAGGTTCGGTCGTAGCGTGATCATGGGCGCGAGGTTCTCTTCTATCGGATTGTAGAGCGAGCAACAAGGGTTCGTTTACTCGGGGAGTGCTCGATTTAGTAAAGGCTGGTGTCCGTGTCCGTATCGGATGATCCTAACCGGCTTCCTGAAAGACAGAGTACACTACCAAATCCTAGAAAGGAAATACGGAACAACACTCCGATTGTGCTGTCTGTTAATAGCGTACCATTGCTTTCTCGCTGTTGAATATCTTGATCGCGACCGCCAGCGCGATGAGCATGTAGACGAAGGCCGACATGAACTCGGGAGCGACGTTACCCAAGGAGGCTCTGTCGAGAAGAGCATCTCTGATCATCAGCATCGCGTTGAATATGGGTGCGACGGCTAGAGACCGAAGCATCTGTTCGCTCATGTACTGCATGCCTATCGCGGGCACGACGACTATGAGCGTCAACGGGGAAAGCAGGTTCTGCGCCTCCTTGAAGCTTCGAGCAAAGATGGCGACCACCATCTCGATTGAAGCGGCCGTCATGGCGAGCACGAGCGTAGCCAAACCGATCAGAAGCAGGTTAGGCAACGAAATGGTAGGGCCCGGAGCTGAAGCTTCGCCAAAGGCTCCGAACACTAGCATAGTTCCCCCTGTCATTCCGAGTATCGCCAGTCCGGATGAGAGGAGCGCAATCAGGACAGCGATCAAGAACTTGCCGACTACTATCTCCGTGCGAGTCGCCGGCATCGTCAGAAGCGCCTCCAATGTCTTCCGTTCTTTCTCACCGGCCGTCGTGTCCATGATGAAGTACATCGCTCCTGTAACTGCGTAGATCCCGAGAAAGAGTGGAAGCAGCAATGCAAGGAATATCGAGCCAATTCCGGTGACCGTGACTGAGCGCACGTCCGTTTCTATCGGCGTAAGCACTTCAGGAGGCAACCCTGTCTTCGCGAGTCTCTCCAAAACGATCTTGTCTGCGTACTGTGTCGTGGCGTCTTGAAATAGGCTCAGCGCGATGGAACCTCTAGTGCTGCTCTGATCCACAAATACTGTTATCGTTGCGGTTTGATCGGGGCCTTCGAGTATACGGGAGAAATCTGCTGGAAGAACGATCCCGAGTTCGTAATCTCCATTCTGTATCAGTCTGGTGATGTTCTCTTCACCTCTGATTCTGACGACACGGATCTGGTTCGACGTGAGCTTTGCAACGAAATCGTCCGATGTGTTGTCTGCTTGGATGACAGCGACCTGCACGGGGTTTCTCTCAGGACTCGCCAAGAACGCCGGGAGGAACATTATAACCGGAAGAACCAGAATCGGGATCACGATCATGGCTAGAATTGTTCGTCGATCACGCAAGGCGTCTTTGAGCTCCTTGGCTGCGATTGCTCGAGTTCTCATGAAGTCCAACGTCCATCCCTCAATCTCTCACGAGCTGAACGAAGACGCTCTCGAGGTCCTTCTGAGCGGTGCGAGCTTCCAGTTCTCCGAGTGTTCCAGTCGCGATGATTCTGGCGTGATCGATTATCGCGATTCGGTCGCAGAGCTTCTGCGCTTCCGTCATGTTGTGCGTCGAGATCATGACGGCCTTCCCCTCCTTTCGGAATCGCTCCACGAACGCATGGATGGAGCGAGCACTCATCACATCCAGTCCTGCAGTAGGCTCGTCGAGCAGAAACACCGGAGGATCATGGACGAAGGCCCGAAGAAGGGCGACCTTCTGTTTCATGCCCTTCGAGAAGTCGCCGACTTTCGTGTTTGCCCTGTCGGCCAGTTCCATGACTTCGAGCAGTTGATCGATTCTCTTCCTCAATACCTCCCCCGGAATTCCGTGTAGTTGTCCGTAGTAGAGTAGATGTTCTCTTGGTGTGAGCCGGTCGTAGAGGCCTGTTTCTTCAGGCAGGACGCCGATCGAGGCTCTGACTGCCTGCGGTTCCTGTATCAGGTCGTAACCAGCAACACTCGCAGTCCCACCACTTGGTCTGAGGACTGTGCTGAGCAAACGCATCGTAGTGGTCTTACCAGCGCCATTCGGGCCAAGGAGACCAAAGACCTCGCCGTCTTGCACATCGAAGCTGACTTGATCAACCGCGGCGAAGTCTCCGAACTTTTTCGTTAGGGACTTGCACTGTATCAATGGTCGCGCGCCTGCACTGTCGCCGAGACGAACGTAGCGCCAGCTTTCAGGCTTTCCCTCTCAATTTCTGCAAGAAGCTTTGGTGCGCAGGATCGTTTGGAGTACAACATGATGACAAGGATTATCTGATCCTCGGGACTTGAGAACCATCTGGCACTCGCTAGAACACTGACTGGACACGGGCGGTCGCACTTACTCCTTGGCGCAAAGGCAAATCAAGCTTGAGGGAACGAGATGGCGGAGACTGAGATCAAGATAGACAGGGAGAAGATCCACGAAGAAGTCGACAAGATCACCCAAACCCTGTACTTCCAGTATATCCAGGCGGAGACGAGGAAGCTCAGAGAGAGGGCGCAGAGCTATCAGCTGGGGTTCGCCGCTGAGAAGAGCGGACTGAGCCGCAGGTTTAGCGTCTTTGATGTCTTCGTAATGACCTGCTGCACTCTCATCGGATTGGCCATATCAGCGCGTAGCATAACCATTCAGGCCGCTATGCCTGGCATACGGGACTTCGTCCCATTGGCTTTCTTGGTAGCAGGTGTCCCAGCCCTCTTGATTGCTCTCTGTTACGGGATTCTCTCGTCTTCGATTCCCCGATCCGGTGGCGACTATGTCTTCATCTCCAGAGGGTTCCACCCGTTTCTTGGCTTCTGGGCCTCGTGGACGAAGTGGTTTGGCATCGCGACCGCACTGGGTTTCATCTCCTACGTCACTGGATCGCTCCTGATTGAGTTCCTCGAGTTGATCAATACCCCTCTCGAGCATACACAACTCGGAGACACAACGCTAACGTTGGCCATCTTGACTCTGTGCTTCGCGGTGAACCTCGCTGGCGCTCGGATATTCAAGTGGGCGATCAGGGTCTCCTTCATCGTGTTCGTCGCTGGCGGCTTCATCACAACGGCTGTAGGATTCAGTCAAGATCACGCCTACTTCTTGGACGCTGCTCGATCGAGACTAGGCGCCGAAACGGTCTCGTTCCTACTGAACACTGGAGAGACGATCACCTCTGGGCACGCCTTCGACCTAAGAGTGCTGCTGGGCGCAGCAGCCATGCTGTTCTACGCGTACTGGGGACTTGAAACAGCAATCGCCGCATCAGGAGAAGTGAAGAACCCTGAGATGGCGATTCCGAAAGGAATAGTCGCTGGCGTAGCTTTCACCGTTGTGTACTATGTGCTTTATGCGACATCTGTGTACCACGTCGTGCCCAAGGAGTTTGCGGCAGGGTACGTAGCACTTCACCCAGACGCAAACGTCCTGCAGCTGTACGGCCTCATTCTTCCGCAGGATGCTGTTGTGTTCCTGTCGCTCAGCTTGGTCGTTGCCGTGCTGAGCGATATCTTCCCGCTGATGTTGAGTGCTTCAAGGATCCTCTTCGCTTGGGCATTCGATGGCATGATGCCTAGAACCTTCGCAAGAGTAGGGAAGAACGGCATACCAACTCTTGGACTGACGTTAACGTACATCGTGTCCTTTCTTTCCGTGGTGGAGTGTTACTATACCGGTTATCTTAGAGTTCTCGACATCGCGACCCTTGGAATGCTGTGGACATACATCCTAGTCGCAGTCACAATCATCGCTGCATCGTTCGAGAAACCACTGATACTGAAGAACGCCAAGTTCAGCCTCGGCCGATTCAACATAGTAGTGGCTGTACTCGCATTCCTGACGTGTCTCGTTCTCTTTGGGGAATTCATCATTGATTCCTCGAATTCGTTTCTCCTCTTTGTTGCGTGGTCCGGCGTCGGTGTTGTAGTATACTACTGGGTCCAAAGGATACGACTGAAGCAGAGGGTCGACATGCAGGCCACGTTTGCGCTAATTCCGCCTGAATAGAGACGTGCCATCTGTCCGGTCGTCAACAGAGAACTTATGAGGACAGAGGGATTCTTCGAGGACTCCAAGGTAGCCAAACGCTCCTAGAGACGGATCTCGATCCATGAAGGAATCATTGCCGGGGAAGGTTGGTGTGCGCATCTCCGGTGGGTCGAAGGTCTTCTGTCTTTCCCATAGAGACGATGCTGATGGTCTTGCTAGTGCGGCTCTTGTTCGATGCGCCACGCGTTGTCGTTTCGCTTTGGCGGGATATGAGGATCTTGAGAAAGTCCTAGCGGGTGCGCCTCGCGGGATGGATTGGGTCATCGTGACTGACCTCGGCCTTGGTGAGAATCAGCAAGTGATCCCCGGTCTTCGGGCGATAGCTGAACGCATACTGTATGTGGATCATCATCCTTTATCGCAACGGACACGAAGCGCACTCCGGAGAGCAAGAGCGATCATCTGCCACTCAATAGAGGAATGCACAAGCGTGCTTGTGTGGGACTCGTTCAGAAAGCAACTTCCCGAAGAGGCCATCAATTTGGCGGCCTACGGAGCTCTGACCGACCCGCCGGTATCTGGTCGTCTGACACGAGAGGTTCTATTGAAAACGAGCTGGAACAAGGACGCCTATGAGGCTCATTTGCTAGCATTAGCGCTTTCCTCTCACAGATGCACAAAGGTTCTCAGAGAAGAGACCGTCAAGAAGCTGGCGGCACTTCAACTACCTCACCAGATCCCCGCCATACGTCGTATCGCGGATCAGCAAGCGGCAGGCATGGCGAGAATCCAGAAACAGCTCTACAGTCAAGCGGAAGTGAGAGGGCGCGTGGCAATAGCGCGAGCCGGCAGGCTTGCGCTCGGGACGAGCGCGGAACTCCTATTGGGCGTCCCCAAAGTCGATGCGAGCTTAGTCCACCACACCATTGGATCACAATCGCACACACGCGTCTCAGTCCGAGGGACTGGTGAACATAGGCAACACCTTGGAAAGGTGATGCAACGTCTCGCCCGCAAGGTCGGAGGCTCAGGCGGTGGACATGCGATCGCAGCAGGAGCGGTGGTTCCGACATCGCGGTTCCGAGAGTTTCTTGGGTTGTTTGTGAGAAGAATGAGGCGATCCTGACTTCACGGCAGGCCGAGCCTGAAGTTCGCTTGTGATCCGCATCTATTACATTTACAGTAGCCCAGATCGTTCACGATGAAGCGAGTTCGCTGACCACACGAGGTACAGTCACCCTCAAAAGACCTAAGCATGCCTACCTTTGAGAAGCCTTCCTCGTCCTCCCTCTTTCTTCTCTCCTCACTCTTCGCTTTCGCGACTATGACGCGCGTCTGTTCTTCCCTCAGCTTGACGAGGTACGACCTAGGCAGCTTACGAGGCATGGAGTTTGCTTAGTGATTGGCACCCGTATAAGGTTGGAAATCCTTGGGCAGCTGATCCACGATATGGAGACATTAATGTGCTGCGGACGGAACACTAATATACCCATCTCCATGCCACTTCGAGGTCACAAAAAGTGAAAGCAATGACAGTTCGAAACCGCCAAATAGCGCTCGTCCTAGCCCTACTCGTATCTTCAACGATATCGCTCTATCCGGCAATCGCGTTCGAGAAGCCACAGCAAGGATCAACACCCATATCGATTGACGCTTATGGCCAAGCGTTCTCCATTCCAAAGGCGAAGTCGAAGAGTGTCACGGCGGACGCCAGCCTGACGCTGTTGGGTTCAGTGCAGAGCAAAGGTCAAGGCGAGATGAAGTTGTACGCTCTCACTGGCACTCTCCGAATAGGTTCAACGAACTACACGATAACTGAGGGCAAAGGCGAAGTCAACAATGAAGGCTCGATGGAGATCAAAGGAAAGACCAGTGATGGCAATCGCACCCTCGAACTTGCTCTCCACGGTTGCATTCAGGGAACCAATGTGACGTTCACGCAACCTGAAAGCAAGCTATCCTCACATTACTTCCTCTCACTCACCGGCAAGGCGACTCTTGATCAGACTCCCAAATCTACCACCACGACTGAAAGCGACGACGACGAAATCCAGACAGTCATATTGGCGGAGTACAGCACGGTTACGGAGACAGTGACGGAAACCGCGACCCAGAGCGATACCACCTCAACTGTGACAGTGACAGAAACGATGACAATCACAGTTGCGAGTCTCACGGTGACAACAACAGTCGCCAACTCAACAGTTAGAGTGAATCAGACTTAGCAGAGTTCCCTTCCACGCTTCTTCTTTCCCTCTTTTGTTAGACCGGTTCGTGTGTCTTTGAGAGCGTTGTGTCTGTGATCTCAATGTGGCTCGGTTCTCGTTTGATGTGCGGTGAGGTCGTTTCGGTAGGGTTCGTATGTCAGCTTGACGTTTCGTCGAGCCCTCCGAGGCTCTGCGCGATGAATCGGGCTGTGCTCGGCCCCACGCTCGGGAGAGCCTGCAACCCCTCGATCCCTTTCTCCTTGTAGAGTGTCAAGATGTCACATTCCAGTTCGTCGACGGTCCACCCTGCCCGCCTATAGGCCCAGATCTTGTAGGACTGCACACACTCCAACTCCATCTCGTAGCATCTGTTGAAGATTCGCTCCGCAATGCGTTTGTTCGTCGCGAGGTTGCCCTTCGGAACGTATCTTGGCATTCTATCTAGGATGCCGTAGCTTCTGCAAAGTTCTCTGACCTTCAGTCCTATCTTTCCAATGTATTCTCTATCCTGTGGGCTGTATGACCGTCCGTAGAGTTCCTTGTATTTCGGGACGAGTTTCGGATCGTGTCTCTTCAAGGCCTCCAGAAAATAGTTAGCTTGCGCTCCGCTCATTGTCAACCCGGCGGCTAGCACAAACTTGCCACCATTCTCCGCGGTCTTCTTCACAACCTCTTCTAGGTTCGAGTCGTTGTCGCAAATGAATGGGAGGATAGGCATCAAGGCCGTTCCTGTCAGTATTCCAGCGTTAGAGATCTTCCTCATCGCTCGGAATCGCCCCTCGATCCTCGGAGCATACGGCTCGAAGATCTGTCCATAGCTCTCCGAATCGCCCCGTGCTATGCTGAACATGACGCACGCCCAGGACTCCTCGTTGATTCGAGAGATCACGTCTAGGTCCCTCAAGACGAGAGGGGACTTCTCCAGAATCACTATCGGAAAGTCGAATTCCGCGCAAACCTTCAACATCTCACGTGAGAGGCCGAACCGTCCCTCAGCGGGCTGATAATCGCCGACCGTTATGATATCCCGAGGAACTCGTGACAGTTCCCTTCGCAAGAGTTGAACGGCATTCGTCTTGATCTTGATGTACTGAGAGAACGGGTCAAGAAGATCAGCGGCGTGCGGGTCGCGTGCGAGCATATTGTATTTCTCGTCCCGCCAGTAACAGTAGACACAACCTTCCTGACAGCCGACATACGGGTGCGCGCTGTACTTGTCCCAGAACCAGCCCCCGTCAACATGCTTGTGAACGTTCAAGATCTTCCTCGGCTGATAGGGAACATAAGTCACGGTAGGTCTTCGATCGTCCGACACCGTGCCCTCGCTCATTGGCATCACTAGGAGAGCTCTTCAGCGACCGAGGAATTCCCGTTTTGCGGAAGCGGGAAGGTAGGTAGCGGCCTTTCTGAGCATCAGCTTCGTTAGATGAGCTCGCCTCGTCTGGACCCTCAGATATTTGACCAAAAGCTCGGGCTGGTACTTCCCAATAGTCTTCAGCCCCCAACCAATGCCCTTGACCACATCGCGGTTGTGTTCACCGACCACGGGTGCTAGCAATCTCAGAAGCCTTCTCATCTCCGCCTCCGTGTTGTGCTTCTTCTTTACATAGTGGTGTACGGCGACACCAACCGCACGGCGTATCCACCTATTCTCGTGGCTCACCATCTTGGCAAAGTACCTATACGCTTGGTCGAAGTTCTCGATGAGGGCTTCGCCCCACACTCTTTCAGCCATCGTGTCGCATCTATCCCAACGATCTCCGATTATGATGTAACTTGCCGCACTTGCAAGGCACCTCATCATGTCTTGCCCCAAACGCTGTTGGAGTGCTGAGCCCGCAATTACGTAGTATCCGATCGAGCTTCTGGGGATCATCTCATCAAGTGCTTTGAGCAGTGCGCGATTCTCTAAACTCGACTGCCCGAGCCTCGCGCCTATCCGATCCAGTATCGGGAACTTGGTACGAGCGAGGGCGAAAGGATCGAGGACGACATGGACCTGTTCAAGGTTGCCCTCGTGAATCAATCCTATCGCTCTTGACGCCGCGGTGTTCGAGTCTTGCATTGAGAAGCTCAACGAAGGGATCTCCCCGCCCGGCATGTCATTGGCATGAAAGCTGTTAAGGGCTTCAGATGCTATACCCAGCCTATATGCTCGAATCCTGGGAGATCAAATTCAAGCCAGAGGCTGAAACCATACGCCAGATGGCGAAGGAGTTCGCTGAGAAGGAGATCGCTCCAATCGCCGATGGGATCGACCGTGAGAATAAGTATCCGATGGATCTCTTCGAGAAGATGGCGAAGCAAGGGCTCTTCGGCATGTGGACCGAACAAGAGTACGGGGGATCAGGCCTCGATCTCTTGACCGCCACTGTGGCTGGAGAGGAGATCGCAAGAGTCAGCATGTCAGCTTCTCTACTTGTCGGAATTCAGACGGCGCTCACATCTGCTCCAATAACGAAGTTTGGAAACAAGGAACAGAAAGACACATACCTGCGAGATCTGGCTACTGGTAAGCGAATCGGCTGCTTCTGCCTCACCGAACCCGTAGCGGGGTCAGATGTCGCCTCAATCGAGACGAAAGCCATCAGCGAGGGGGACCACTACCTCCTGAGCGGGACAAAGACCTTCATCTCTCAAGGAGAGGTTGCTGATCTAGCTCTCGTATTCGCAAGGACAGGTGGGTCGGGAAGCGACCACGGCCAGATCACGGCATTCTTGGTCGACAAGAAAGCCTCACCATTTAGTGTAGGCTCGAAGATTGATGTGATGGGCTTCCGAGGAACAGGAACCGCCGAGTTGGTCTTCGAGGACTGCCCGGTTCCGAAAGAGAACGTGCTCGGTGATGAAGGACAAGGATTCTTGATCGCAATGATGACTCTGAACGAGTCAAGGATAGGCGCAGCCATCGGAGGCGTCGCCCTATCCCAAGCTGCATTCGACATCGCCGTCGACTATGCCAAGCAGAGAAAGGCTTTCGGGCGACCAATCGCAAGGTTTCAAGCGATTCAATGGATGCTCGCCGACATGCTCACTCAGATCCACTCCGCTCGCATGCTCACCTACCATGCCGCCTACTTGCGAGACCAGCAGCGTGACTTCATCAAGGAAGCGTCGATGGCAAAGGTCTTTTCGAGCGAGGTTGCAGTTGAGGCGACACGACGCGCGATCCAAATCCTAGGAGGTTACGGCTACTCGAAAGACTACCCGCTCGAACGCTATTATCGAGACGCAAAGCTGCTTGAGATCGGTGAGGGCACCTCTGAGATTCAAAGGCTTATCCTAGCAAGAGAAATTCTTCATCTCTAGCCCATCGCCAAGGCTTCGCCGTCCAAGTCCGACCCTAGTGCTGCATGCGCTGTTGGATTGTTCGCTTCAAGAAAGCCTCGAATGTCGTAGGGTTTCGTCCAATCAAGGTGCGTAGTATACGAGGGTTGCCGCAGAAACCCCAGCGATCATAATACTCGAACATCTTGGCCAACGTCTCGATCTGGTACCTTCCCATCCCTGAGGTCCGCGCTTGTTGCCTCCACGTCTTGATGGCCATCTGCTCGGCACGAACCAAGCGTCCCACGTGCTTGCCTAAGATGTCCGCGACCTGTGTCTGTGTGAGAATCTCCGGCCCGGCTAACTCGTAGATCGCGCCCATATGACCCGGCTGGGTCAAGACAACGCTAGCCGCTTCGCCGAGGTCCTCTAGGTCAACCATACTCATGCGTGCGTTGACTGAGTAGGGTATCACGTACAATCCTCGCTCGACAATGCTCTGCCAACTCGCTAGTACGTTCTGCATGTACGAGGCCGGCTGCAGGATCGTGTATGACAGGTGAGACTCGAACAGAGCCTCCTCTACACGTAGCTTATTCCAGTGGTGGAGCATCGCCTGAGTCTGAGGATGCATAACGGAGTGGAAGACGAACTGTTCGATCCCGACTTCGCGTGCTGCCGCGATCGCAACTCTGCCTATTTGAACCTCCTCAGGGCTCATGTTCGGACAGATATGGTAGAGCTCACTGACGCCACGAGCGGCTTTTCTCAGCGTGTTCTCAACACGCATATCACCGACGACAGCCTCCTCAGCTCCCAGTGAACGAACCAGCCCTATCTGTTCATCACGGTGAACAAGAGCACGCACAGGTTGTCCTTTCGCAACTAGAGCAGCGATGACCGCTCTACCTGTCTTGCCCGCAGCGCCTGTAACAAGAATCACGAAATCTCACCATATTTGCATGGCCTATTCGCAGATGTCAGCTATCTTCGCGTTTGTAAGCATCGCCAGGTCCCGCGGACTGATTTCGAGCAGCGCATCGGTCGTTCCCGAGCCGCCATACACCTTGTCGAAACCCATCACTGTTTGGTCTATTACTGTTCTGAGCGTTTGTGTATGCCCAAGTGGGGGCGTGGTTCCCACCTCAAACCCTGTAAACTTCTTTGTGTCTTCAGCCGACGCAATTCTGACCCTTGACGCTCCTGCAGCAGCGGAGAGTTTCCCTCTATCGACTCGCCTATCCCCCGTCAGTATTGCCAGCAAAGGTCTGTCGTCTTGATCTGTGAAGACGATGGTCTTGACGATCGTTGAGAGCGGAACGTGTAGCTCTCTCGCAGCGTCCGGCGCCGTCATGGTCGGACCGCGGGTACTGTGAATCTTGTACCGCGCCCCCGTTGCCTCAAGATAGCTCTTGATCGCATCAGACACAGTCGTCGCCATTTTGCCTGTGAAAGCAGTGACTTATTTCACCTTGTCGAGCTACGTGATGCGATAACAGACATCGTGTTCCGAATGTGTCAAATCAAGTCAGATCACTATAGCAGGGAAGGGGTGCGGAACTATGACCGAGACTCTCCTCGAAGAGGACAAGATCAGAGAGACGATCTCAAGGATACCGAGAGCCGCTTTCACCATTCTTGACTTCATCGATGCTTTCAGATCGACCTATCCAGATGACTGGAAACGATTGTGCAAGCGATTTGGTCGATTCGGAAGTAAGTGAAGATACATAGTGATCACATACCTGTCCAATCGTCTCGATCTGTACTCTCGAAGAGCCGGTTCAGTTCTTCCCACATTCACGCGATACCCAGAGGGCCGCTTCAAGAATTACAGAAGAACCAGCAGAGGAGAACAAAAGTGATTCGGCAGTCCTTGGATTGCCGTTTTTAGGAAGAAAACGTAGATGACTGACTCGGCACCGTTTGACCTGCAGAAATATGCCAAGTTCATGTATGAACTTCTCGTGTCACGATTCCATCCGCGAACCATTCTGAGTAGGAAGTGTGCGCTACGAGCTTAATCTAGGATAGAACCAAAGCTGTCTAAGTCAAAGCTCTCCGGAGGTCGTTGTTGACGGTGATTGTATACTGAATTCTCAAATGAACGCCTCCGACCGTATGCTTCGCTGAGGAAAACCTAGATGAGCAGAAGAAATGCGCTGACTGAGCAGAGCATCGTCGTTGATGATGTTCTATCGATTTTGACCGGGCGTCCAAGAGGAACGCTTGTGAGTTTCACTGAGGTGACTCGCAGCGTCCACGAATACATTAAGACAAATGGCTTGCGCCAGAGGTTCTGTCCACACTGCAATGCATCGCTCACTCCGACCGAGCATGTTCAGGCTGCGATACCCCCAACCTAGGCATCAATCGATTCCGAGTGAAACCGGAGTATCCGGTTTCGGCGCTTTGCACTTCTACCTATCCGGAAGTCCTGACTCGGGACTAGATTCTTCTCCAAGGTTCAGGAACGACTGCGGACTCGCCTGATGCGGGCTCTCGCTACTCTGACAAATCTTCCAGCTGTAGATATTCAGACTAGTTATGTGCGAAGTTGCTGACGCGCTGACGCCTTCGCATCATCAAACAAATAGGCCAAGCGTACTACTCGGTGCGCTAGAGGCTCATAGACTGTGTCAAGTTTCTCCGAGCGCCCGATGCGATCTTCTAGAAGATCTCTCCTCCGATGATCTTCTACGGACGCAAAACCATCTTCGCACAGGTCGATGACCTCGCCTCAAGGTTCGCGGAGACAACACAGCATCCGCTGTCAACGAAGATCATCATCGAGTCTTTCCTACGAGGTTTGTGAGAATATCTTGCGAATTGTTGTCTGAGTATGATTTTTGACCAGTAATGGTTTATAAGCGCCTTGAAAGCCTAGACTGCAACCCCACCTGAAAAATCACATAGAAGGTCATGCGCGTCATGGAGGTTGAGATCCTCGAAGAAGGGGGAGACTCGCTCAGGTTCGTTCTGCGAGACAGCGCTCCCGCATTCGCAAACGCCCTCCGACGCGCAGTACTGGCCGATGTCCCCGTGATGGCGATCGAAGACGTAATTCTGGTCGAGAATACCTCCGTTATGTATGATGAGATCCTCGCTCACCGACTCGGTCTCGTTCCCTTGAAGACCGATCTGGACGCGTATGTTCCACGCGAAGAATGCGACTGCAAGAGCGAGCTTGGGTGCGCAAAGTGTACCGCCTCCTTCGTGCTTGAGGCCGAGGCAAGTGACAGCACAATCACAGTCTACTCCGGGGACCTCAAACCCGCAACAGAAGTTGCTCCCGCATCTGACAGGATACCCATCGCAAAACTCGCGCCTGGACAGAAGATCAGGCTCGAAGCATACGCGCGTCTGGGAAGGGGCTCCGAACACGCGAAATGGCAACCAGCCTCGGTGGCCGCGTACAAGTATCTTCCCAAGATCACTCTACGCGCTGAGAACCTTTCAAACCCTGAAGAGGTGATCAAGTGCTGCCCTACGCGAGTGTTCGCCTCAGATGCGGAACGGAAGATCTCCGTCAAGAACGAGCTTGCGTGCATCTTGTGCATGGCCTGCGTGGAGCGAGTTGTTCCCTTAGATCAACGCAAATCCGCCCCGGTGGAAGTCAAGGCTGATGAAACAGCTTTCGTGTTTCGTATTGAAACGACCGGCGCGCTTTCCCCGAAGAGAATCGTCAGGGAAGCGGGTGCAATACTCGGCGAGAAGGCTGAGCTGATGAGGCAACTTGCCGCAGCAGAACAGAAGCGATGAGGTATCACAGTTATGCGAGCAGGAATCACAAATCCAGAACTGAACGACACAATCGCCTCTCTCAAGAAGAAAGGAAGACAGAAGAAGTCGCCCATATGGTTGTGGATCGCAGAACTACTCAGCAAGCCAAGGCGGTCTAGGATTGCCGTAAACGTCAGTAGGATCGCAGGAAACACAAAGAAGGGCGATGTGGTCGCGGTTCCCGGAAAAGTCTTGGCCGCCGGCTCAATCAATCATGCCATCCATATCGGTGCTTTCAGTTTCTCTGAAGGCGCGAAGGCAAAGATCAAGAAAGCCGGGGGATCATGCGTCAGCCTGAATAAGCTTGCAGACGAGAACCCCGAAGGAAGCAAGGTCAAGGTCCTGAGGTGAGAGTCAATTGCCCAAGGAGCCTCTGATCATCGACGCAACCAATCTGATACTTGGACGCGTTGCCAGTTTTGTCGCGAAACGCGCACTCCAAGGAGAAGAGGTCGTCATCCTAAATGCAGAGAACGCGGTGATCTCCGGAACCAAGGCCAACATTGTCGAGGAGGCAAAGAGAAGGCTGAGGACGAGAACACTGGGCTCTCAGTACAAGGCTCCTACGCATCCTCGAAGACCCGACACCTACGTGCGACGCGTCATTCGCGGTATGCTCCCTCGGAGGAAACCCAAAGGGACCACTGCGCTCAAACGCGTTCGAGTCTACATAGGCGTCCCTGAAGAGTACCGCGAGAAGTCCACCGTTAGGATTCCTGATGCCGAGGCTTCCAAGCTTAGATACTCGCATATCACAGTAGGCGAACTCTCCGAAGAGATAGGAAGGCCCTGGAAGGCATGAGCGAACGAAAAAGGATACTCATAGTGACTGGTAAGAGGAAGACAGCCATCGCCCGAGCCGTCATAAGGCCGGGACGCGGCAATGTGACGGTGAACGGGTTCCCTGCAAGTTCCATTTCCCCGGAACTTGCACGTGCCAGAATCTCCGAGCCGCTGATGCTGGCAGGGGACAGGCTAGGCAACGTCGACGTTCGCGTGAAAGTTGAAGGAGGCGGCTTCATGGGCCAAGCCGAAGCCGCAAGAATGGCGATCGCCAGTGCACTTGTTGAATGGACCAGAAGCGCGGAACTCCGACGCATCTTCACAAGCTTCGACCGTACAATGCTTGCAGGAGATCCGAGAAGGAAGGAGCCGAAGAAGTTCGGAGGTCCTGGAGCAAGACGTAGGAGACAGAAGTCCTACCGTTAGGTCGGCGAGTTGACCGCATAGTGATAATTCCTGTTCGATGCTTCACATGCGGGAAGGTCATCGGTGATCGCTGGGAAGAGTATTCCCGCCGAACTAGACAGGGAGAGAACCCAGGCAAGGTTCTCGACGAGCTCGGTATGAAACGCTACTGCTGCCGACGGATGTTCATATCCCACGTTGAAGTGATCGACGAGTTCCTCAAGTACAGTGAGATCGCAGCACGCAAGCGCATGCAGACCCCATAGGCGTCTCCTTTGGCGATTCCAGTCAAAATCACAAACATCGTAGCCCGCAGAGTTATCGACAGCCGCGGAGAAGCCACGGTGGAGGTCGACTTATTCAGCAAGAATGTTATGACCAGAGTCGCGGCGCCATCTGGCAAGAGCCGCGGTCGGTGGGAGGTTCAACCTTTCCCAGACGGAGGCGTCGAGGAGGCTGTTGAACGAGTGAGGAAGCTGGTGGCTCCTGAACTGGCGGGAATGAACGCTGATCGACAAGAGCAGATTGACAAGAAGCTTCACGAGATAGACGGAACGGAACGTTTCAGCAGAATCGGCGGAAACGCCGCATACGCGATCTCCATAGGAGTCGCCTTGCTATCGTCGACGGCCAAGAAGAAGCCACTCTATCAAATGCTTGCCGGTTCCGGGAAGGTCAGAATCTCGCTGCCTCTAGGGAATGTGGTCGGCGGCGGTGCCCACGCGAAGGGCAAGCGAACCGACATACAGGAGTTTCTCGTCCTCCCGACGAAAGCCTCGTCTGCGCTTCAGGCCGCAGAGGCGAACATAAGAACTCACGCCGAGATCGCACGGCTAGCGATCGAACGCGGATCGCCAATCATGGGAAAGGGAGACGAAGGCGGCTGGATCCTTGATATGACAACCGAGCAGGCACTCGATGTGATCTCGAACGCCTGCCAGACTGTCTCACTCGCCACAGGCGCAGATGTGCGAATGGGTCTCGATGTGGCAGCTTCAAGCCTCTGGAACGAGAAGGAACAGACCTACGTCTACAAGCGAGACGGAAGAAGACTCGACGAGGGTCAGCAGATAGACTTCGTACTCAGCCTGATCGAGCGTTACAGACTCGTGTACGTTGAGGATCCTCTCCATGAGGACGCGTTTGAGAAGTTCGCGGAGCTGCGTGAGAGGGCTGCCGGCACGCTCATCTGTGGGGATGATCTTCTCGTCACGAACACGGCGAGGATCGAAAAAGCAGTGGGGTTGGGTTCCGCCAACGCAATGATCGTCAAGACAAACCAGGTCGGTACGCTCTCAGACTCGAGAAGAGCTGTCGAGAAGGCCCAATCCTCAGGCTACGTGACCGTCATGTCTCATCGGTCGGGAGAAGTCAGCACGGGCGAGCTTGCACAGATTGCCGTGGGTTTGTCGTGCCCAGTGATCAAGTGCGGTGTCATCGGCGGTGAACGCATCTCCAAACTGAACGAACTCATCAGAATAGAGGAAGATGCGGAGAAGAGAAAGCTACTCGCTGGGATGGCCAAGATACCCGGCTAGAGTCCAAATCAAGATGGCTCCGTTCCCCAAAGTCGCGGAAAAAGCATCTGATAAGGCCCTCAGGATTCTGAGAGTCATTAGAAGACATCGTGAGGCAGTAGATCATCATGTATGAGGCATCGTGTAGGAAGATTGGGACGGACGTATTCTGGCTGAGCATACCAGATACCGAGAGTAAGCGCTTCGAGAGGATCTGGCCCATACCGAATGGTGTGAACTACAACGCCTACCTGATTGGGAGTGACGAAGACTACCTGCTGATAGATGCATCGAAGAAGATCGTCTCTGCGAATCAGTTCCTCGAGCTCATCAAAGGCGTTGTTGAGCCTAGCAGAATCAAACAGATTGCCATTCTTCACACCGAACCAGATCACAGCGGCCTGATCGAAGAAGCCTCGCATCTCTTTCCCGGTGCCGTGCTTCACTCGACGAGCCGAGCTTCAACGTTCATGAAGAAGATGTTTAACCTTGAGCCCAAGACAGTGAAAGATGGAGAGTCACTTAAGATCGGGAACCGGACCCTCAGGGTAATCGAACTGCCATGGATTCATTGGCCAGATAGCATGTTTCTATACTTGGAGGACGAGGGGATTCTCTTCTCGTCCGATGCTTTCGGAGCATTCGGAGCCCTTCCGAAGCCTGTATTTGATGATGAGGTGGACTTCCGAACCTACCTAACGCAAGCGAAAGACTACTTCTCAACTGTAGTCGTAGGACACAGAACATTGGTCCTGCATGACATCGAGAAGATACAGAAGCTAAGCCTCAACGTCAGGATGATCGCTCCTGCACACGGCGTCGTAGTGAAAAGCAAGATTCATGACTTCACTCAAGCAATGAAATCATGGTGTGAACTACGCAAGACTAGAAAGATCACGGTCGTGTATGGTTCAATGTACGGACTTACAGAGAGGCTTGCAGAGTTCGCGTCACAGGTTCTCAACGAGAAGGTGGAGGAAGTGGCCGTGCACGAGGCGACAGATCAAGAAGTCAACAGCATATTAAGCGACGTGGTCGACTCTGCAGGAACGCTCTTCTTGGCTCCAACCTATGAGGGAAGCATCTTCCCACCCGTGGGCAACTTGGTGGAGCTCTTGAGGATCAAGAGACTAGGTCAAGGAAAACTCGCAGCAGCGCTTGTGACGAAACTCTGGGGAGGGAACGCGCCAGCCCTTCTTGCCTCCAAACTGAAGGAGGCCGGATACGATTTGTGCGAGCCAGTGACCGACTACGTGAATTACCCGTCGCAGCAGGAACTCGAGAGGATCAGGGGGTTCCTGCTGGGGTTCGCGGAGAAGGCTTTAGAGCGCACATAAGCACGCGTGGCTTTGATCAGTCGCGCGTAAGTTTATCGGGCTTGATAGCCCTCAAGATCTCTTCGACGACAACGTCTGGGTCCGCGTTTGGATCTTCGTTCCTGATTTCCTTGAGCAATTTTCTCGATCGGTAGAAGTCGACGACAGGCTCCGATGCTTCCCTATATACATTGAGGCGTTGACGTATCACGTCGGGTTCATCGTCAACACGTCTAAAGAGCTCGCCGCCACACTTGTCACATCTTCCTGGGACCTTCGGCTTCATGGTCTTCTCGTTATAGATGGCACCGCACGACCTACATTGGAGCCTAGCTGACAGCCTATCAACAATGATGCTATCTGGAACAGACAAGTTCACTACGGCATCGATCTTCGTGATCTTCTCCAGTTCCTCAGCCTGCCGAACGGTCCTTGGGTAGCCGTCAAGGATGAAGCCGGTCAGAATTTCAGGGACCAAACGCTTCTTCAGCATTTCGGTAATGATCTCGTGTGGAACCAATCTGCCAGAACTGCTGTACTTCTCAATCTCTTCTCCCAAGCGAGTTCTATTGCGTATCTCGTCCCTGACGAGATCTCCCGTCGAGATATGTGGAATACCCAGCCTCTTGGTCAAACGCGAAGCGTATGTTCCCTTGCCCGACCCCGGCAATCCGAATAGTACGATCTTCAACCGTTCTACTCCGACAGACACGTGCTAACGAAGGCGGCATACTTCAACTTCGATGATTTGAACCGCACGGTCGCGGCACGGCATCGGTTTGGGCGAGGCCCTCGGCTCCGAAGGCTTCTGACTAATCGTTCACCCCATTTCTGTCAGCCCACACCTCTCTCACCAGCTCAGTCGATGAATTACCCGACAAATCCTACAGGGAAAAGCCCTGGATCTCTCCTCCCGTTGTGAATGTCAGACTAGCGCGCGCAATCGAACCGTGTCATCAGCTGCTGCCTTGGAGCGATATGCGACTGAAGTGGGCCTACTCAATCGAGACGAGTGGGACTCCTTTCTTGCCTTTCTCGTATGTCCACAAACCGAATACGAGAACCACGCAACTCACGAAGAGCCCGGGGATGTTCCAGCCTACTCTTTCAATGAGGCCGGGGCAGCCCATGGTCTCTTTGACATCTGGAGGTGGTGGCAGGCATTCGAAGAAGTAGACGTTCTGAGCGATGCTCCAGGCAGTGCTGGCCAAGCTTGCGACTGCAACGGCTGTAATGAGCAGGCCGACCCATTCATGGATCAATAGAGTCCTAGCCAACCTTCTCAACCATCTTCGTTTCAGCTACCTCTGCTAGTAAGGTTTCTCTGTGTTCGTTGGGCAACACAACACACTCGTTCCATGACTCGTTCCATGAGATGCCAAATGCTGGCTCATTGGCGACGAGACGTTGTGTCGCTTGTCAATGGCTCGGTTCAAATAGCGGCGAGAGATCAACATGCGCGATGCGTCAGTGACCAAGGTCGCAATCCTGAAGGGCCTCAACCCCTCAGACATGACTGTCAAAGCCCTAGAGATGGTGGAAGCAAACAGGGTCATTCCTGTACAGAAACCGGTTCTCGTGAAACCCAATTACATAAACACACAGCATCCGTCAACCGGAATTACCACCGACGCTAGAGTCATTGATGGCGTTCTCGCATTTCTAAGACAATGCGGCATCCGAAAGATGATCATTGGTGAGGGAACAGGATTCGGAGACACTCTTGAGGCCTTCAACGTTGCCGGCGTTGATCTTGTCGCAAGGAAATGGAAGGCGAGAATGGTTGACCTCAACGAGGACGAGTTCGTCGAGATCATCCCACGGAATCCGCTTGCCTTGAAGAAGGTGAAGATCGCCAAGACCGCACTAGAGAGTACCATAATCAGCGTCGCGAAGCTGAAGCCGCACAGGTTAGCTGGTGTGACGCTGAGCATGAAGAACATGATGGGGGTCGTGACGCGGAAAGCATCAATTCACGTTCACTTGAGCCAGAAGATTGTTGATCTTGTTTCCGTTGTCAGACCGAGTCTAGCTGTCATAGACGGGATAATTGCAGGCGAAGGACACGAGACGAGCGGTGACCCCGTAGAGATGAACCTAGTCATAGCTGGAACGGATCCTGTCGCCGTAGATGCTGTTGGAGCCGCCGTGATGGGCATACCTCCGGAGAACGTGAGGCACTTGAGGTTGGCAGAGAAGAAAGGACTCGGAACATGCGGTCTGGACAGAATAGAGATACTTGGCCAGCCTCTCGAGAAGGTCGTGAGGAAATTCAGAACATCAGTTGCAGGCAAGCTGTTGTCGACCTTGGACTAGTGCGCACGCGTCCTGAACGGTCCTCACGAGACTCATGCACGTGGAACACAAAGCTGGGGCCTCACCAAAGTGGGCCTGCTACCGCTATCGCCTCATACCCAGCTTTGCTAACCAAAGACAGGATTGCCGACAACTCGATGAGTTTCTCATCGTAGTCAACCAAGATCATGTCTGTTATGTAGTTCGCTCCGACTGATTTGATTCCTTCAGCCTTCTCCAGCGCTTTACGAATCGGAATAATGCAGATGGAGCATCGCGCCCCTACAATTCTGAGCCGTGCTCTTCTCATTGCTTAGGGCCCCAACGCTATCGCATCTTGATCGCACTTCATTCGGACGGTGGTGCGTGTCATCCGGCTGAGAGATACTTCAGCCAGAGAACAATATAGAGATGGAAAATCCCACAGAAGAATAGAAGACAAGTCAGAACAATGTGAACTCTCAGCCAAGGTCTCAACAGTCCACCCCGTCCAACGCTAACCCGCAGCTGTTCGCCTACGAGGCCGCTCACCAATGTAACGAGAACCAGCCAAGCTGCGAACCCTTGAATCCCTGCAAGTCCGATGAGTCCCCAGCTCGGTCTTAGGTACCCAATCGGGTTTGCGTACTTGAAGCTCAGCGGAAATCCCGAATGGATCAGGAGTAGGACGCTGCCTACGATGTCCAAGCAGCAGTGGGCACCCAGCCAGCTTCTTCCGCTTCCTATGCCTCTGCGCAGCGGATTCATCATCACGGCTTTTCTCAGAGTGTAGGTCTGTCCAACCACCAGTAGGATGGTTCCCAAATAGGCAAGCTTGAAGCCTATCGGCGAACCTCCCTTCAGGATTCTGGCAGAGAACTCTCCAATCGCGTAGGAAGGGATCTCTGCGAGCGATTGCCAAAAACCCAGCAACAAGAAGAACATTACGAGGGCAGTTCCTACAAGCCATCCTAGCACTCTGGCGAGCGTACGATCGCCTCTTCCACTAGGCGGCTCATCGATGGGGCTCAAGGTTTCTTGAGGACCCCGACCGGGATCACATACAACGGTTTCTCAAAATCCGACAAGTTGAGGATTCTCTGGATTTCAGAATCGTGAAAGGCCCCGATGACCACGTTACCTAGTCCAAGCGCGACGGCCTGCAAGTATATGTTCTGGGCGGCGTGGCCAGACTCCTGCCACACGTATCTGATTCCTCGCTCACCGTACTTTGCTGTCGTGCGCTCGAAGATGGCTGTGATCACAAGATTTGCCGGTGCGGCGCCCACCCATTCTTGATCCAAGGCGGCAGCCATCAATTGCCCACTGAAATCCCCTGAACTCGTCCTAGCCAGTCTGTGGTCTCTTGGGTCATACTGGTAGATGCCAGTCTCAAGTCCATCCACTCCGGAAGGTTTTGTCACAACGTACAGCTCAAGCGGGTATGTTCCTCCAGCGGAAGGTGCTGTTCGGAATCCATATGTTGGGAGTGTGATGCCTTGCGCCGCCCAAAGCAGTTGCATTACCTGTTCCAAGGAGAGAGGCTTGTCGGCATAGTCTCTGATCGACCTTCGCCTCGCCAAGGCTTCCTCGACTGAAACCGCTCCGGCGGCTGTAGGCTGCACACTAGTGTCGAGTATCTGCGACGTTTGCGTAAGCGTCGGCTTCGATTGCCTGAACTGGTCTGTGACTAGCAACGTCGTTCCGAGTACAGTCATTGCAGCTCCAGCGGCTAGAGTCAAGAATGATCTCCGTTTCAACCGTATAGAAGACACACACGATGCCCCAGTTCCCTTGCTGCTCGCAACTACATATTTCGCTCGTCTTCGACTGTCAACCAGACCGTCAGTCTGCCCGACAGTCGGGATTGTACGCCGTAGCCGGCTTGAGTTGCATCTGCAACCCTTTTGGCCAAGTGTCAACCTTGCCCACTACAGAGAGAAAGTGCATGATGCCATTGGCTGCCGTTGTTCTCGCTTTGCATGTGAGTGTTCTCACCAAGTCGACGGTCTCTGAAAGCACTAAGCCGGCCTCAGATCCGATGGGAACGGAACCAACCAATACACACGCATGAAGGAGTCACGCACTTGGTAGATCTCGTGGGATTCGTTGACGGAGTGCCTCTAACGGTTTGTACCTACTTAGAGGACTCGTATACGCGCTCTGCCGGCGCCGACATCGTGAAAGTCGCTCAGGAGAAGAAGTCTGCATACGTGGTGTTGGATAGAACGATCTTTCACCCGAAATCTGGCGGGCAACCGTCCGATCAGGGAACGATCGAAGGCATCACGTTTCGGGTGGATGTAAAGAGAGCGATGCTAGTCAATCTAGTGATCATCCACTACGGCAAGACCGAGGGAATACCGGTGCCCGGGCCTGTCACATGTAGCATAGACTGGTCGAACAGACTCATGATGATGAGAAGGCACACAGCCGCGCATCTCTTGGACTACTGTCTCTCCACAGTGAGCAAATCTCAAGTCGAGACGACCGACTCTTGGCTTGGAGAGGACCCATACGTTGGATACGGAGGCTCACCTCCCGAAAGCCTCGATCTGAAACGAATTGAAGATCTCGGGAACGATTTCATCCGTCAAGCACTCAAGGTGGAGATTAAGACGTTGGCTCGCACGGAGGCCGAACGTTTGATCGCAGACGCACCGAACATATTGAGGCTCCCGAAGACCGAGCGGCTGCGCATTGTGACAATTGAGGGGCAGCTCCCGATTCCTTGTGGCGGGACACATGTCCAAAGCCTGGGCGAGATCGGAAGCTTGGAAGTCCGACGCATCGACTCTGCAGAGAAAGGTTTCAGATTGCATTTCGAGGTCAGATAACGTCACGCAACGAGGGTCGCTTGTCGATCTCGCGCAGTCTCGCCGAGTGCTATCCTTAAATGAGTTATCCGCTTGTACGGTGAGCCCCAGTCAGGAATGACAGAATCATAGAGGAATATGGCGTGTCTGAGGCTGAAGAGAAAGAGGTAATGCCGAAGGTCGAGAACCTTCTCCTGCCTCTCGAAGAGATGCTCGCAGCGGGCCTACACATTGGTACCCGAATCAAGACCGGTGACATGGAGGCCTACATCTACCGGGTCAGACCGGACGGGCTCTTCATCTTGAACATCGGCAAGACTGACGAGAAGATCAGGCTCGCCGCTAAGTTCATCGCGAAGTTCGACGCCGAACGCGTGCTAGCAGTCTCTTCAAGGATCTACGGCAAGACGCCGATCGAGAAGTTCTCCGAACTGACGAGGACTACCTCCATGATCGGCCGCTTCATGCCAGGTTTGATATCGAATCCTCTTCAGCGTAGGCATGCTGAGCCCCAACTCGTGTTGGTGACAGATCCAAGGGCGGACTTCCAAGCGATTAAGGAGTCGACGAGCGCAGGGGTGCCGGTGATAGCGCTCTGCGACACCGACAACGCCTTCACGGGAGTCGACCTTGCGATCCCCGTGAACAACAAGGGTAGGCGAGCTCTGGCGATGGTCTACTGGCTGCTGACAAGACAAGTACTCCGCGAACGAGGCGAGGTCTCTGCCGATGGGACGATCACAGCAACCGTTGACGATTTCGAGACGAAGCTAGCTGCGATCGCGCCTAGAGTTGGCGGCGAGCTTTGAAGCTGAGAAGAGCACAGGTCGCGGGATCGTTCTATTCAGGCACGAAAGCTTCGCTCACGAGCGAAATTGAGAAGTGCTTCACTCACCGTCTAGGTCCGGGAAGGCTGCCCATGCTCGCGAAGATTGGCGAGAGAAAAGTAGTCGGCTTGGTCTGTCCGCACGCGGGATACATGTACTCTGGCCCCGTTGCCGCGAAATCCTACTTTGAACTGGCAAGCGATGGCAAGCCGTCCACGATTGTGATACTCGGGCCAAATCACACAGGTCAGGGCAGCGGCGTCTCAATGATGCATGAAGGCGTCTGGGAGACACCGCTCGGGCAGGTAGAGATTAACCGTGACGTCGCCGATGCGATCTCCGCGCAGTCGAACATCATTGACCTCGATGATCGCGCACACATATACGAGCATTCGATAGAGGTCCAGTTGCCGTTCCTGCAATACGTCCTTCAATCCAAGTTCGACTTCGTTCCGATCTGCATGATGATGCAGGACTTGGAGACGAGCACGGAGGTTGGAAAGGCCGTCGGGCGAGCTTTGGAAGGCAAAGACGCGCTCGTAGTCGCGTCATCCGACATGACTCATTACGAACCAGCTGATGTAGCGAAACGGAAGGATCGCCTCGCAATAGATGCAATACTTGCCCTTGACGATGTCAAGTTGCAGCAGACTGTTGAATCGCACAGGATCACAATGTGCGGCCATGGACCAGTGGCGAGTACAATCATCGCTTCCAAGATACTCAACGCCAAGTCAGCCGACCTCCTCGGCTACAGCACGAGTGGAGATATCACCGGAGACAACTCAGCCGTCGTCGGATATCTTGCCCTCTCGATGCACAAGTAGGGCACTGCTTGGCACTATCCTGCTTCGGGGCAGCGCCTCATTGCTTGCTCTCCATCAGATGGGCCTGTCAAGCGTTGATTTTTTGTAGCAGGTAGATCACTAGCAGGCACATGGTGCTACGTTCTTGGGTACAGGCGTTGGGTTCGGCAAGGTCATACTGTTCAACGAACACTTTGTTGTCTACGGTCTTCCAGCAATAGCGTCTGCGATCGGAGCAAAGACGACGGCCGTGGTTCAACGGCATTCGCAGCTTGGGATCGAGCTGAAGGACAACAGGCCAGAGACAGCGGGATACAAGGCTGAGAAATTTGGCCAGCAAGAGGAATCGTTGGATCGCATGCTCAAGTTCATGAACATCGACATCACCAAGAACGGGTTCACTGTAACGGTGGCTGGGGATCTGATCGCCGCCAGTGGGGTCGGAGCCAGCGCAGCATCGTGTGCAGCGATTGCGCGAGCATTTTCTGAAGAGCTCGGGTTGGGCTATTCAGACGAGAGGATCAACGAGGTAGCTTTCGAGGGTGAGAAGGGATACCACGGAACACCGTCCGGGATAGATAACACGGCAGCAACATTCGGCGGTCTGATCTGGTATAAGCGAGAGGGCCAATCGCGAGTCATGGAACGTATGAAGCTGAAGAAGCCAGTAGAGATTGTCATGGGGAACACCGGCCTAGTGGCGGATACGAAAGTGGTCGTCGCCGGCGTGAAGGAACGAAAGGAAAAGGAACCGGAGAGATACACGCGGGTCTTCGAGTTGGCGGAGCATCTCGTACTTGACGCAAGGAGAGAGCTTGAAGCGTTCAACCTTGAGAGAGTAGGTAGTTACATGGATCAGAATCACTCACTCCTCCAAGAAATCGAGGTCTCATGCCCGGAGCTGGATCTCCTAGTAGATTTGGCACGCGACAATGGAGCATTGGGAGCGAAGATGACGGGCACTGGCAAGGGCGGCTACATGGTTGCTCTAGCTCCAAGTGAAGATCTTCAGGAACGTGTGGCAAGAGCGATGGAGAAGAAGGGTTTTCAGGCACTACGCACGACCATAGGGGTCTAGGTTTCAGGCAATAGTTCTTGGTGGACTAGAATGGACCTAGCTAGGTTCGTAAATGCGCTTGAACAGAAGGGCATGCTGACAAGGATCAGCAAACAGGTGGATCCGAAGTACGAAGTCTCGACATTAATGAAGATGCTCGATGGTCATGTTCTCCTGTTCGACCACGTGAAAGGCGCCTCCATGCCAGTCATCGCGAACGTCTGCTCATCGCGAGAACTTGTCGCGACAGGCCTAGGGATTCGCAGGGAGGATCTCATCGCAAAACTGGCCGATGCGATAGATCATCCAAAGAAGCCGAGAATTGTCGATGCCCAAGGGTACGACGAAATAGGTGCCGACCTTGGCAAACTGCCCCTAATGACATACTACCCGAAGGACGGAGGCCCCTATATCTCCTCAGGCGTAGTTGCCTCAAACGACAAGGAGTACGGCATCAACCTCTCCTACCATCGGGCACAAGTCTTGGGGAAGGAGGAGCTCGTCCTTCGAATTCTCGAAAGGCACTTCGACGCGTACATCAAGCGTGGACTCAAGGAATTCGCGATCTGCATCTCCTGCCCAATACAGGTCCTAGTCAGCGCTGCCATATCCGTCGACGTCGGGATCAGCGAGATTGACATAGCAAACGCCCTCGAAGAGACTCCCATCTTGCAGCTCGGCGGACATCTCGTACCGCCATCAGACATCGTGATAACGGCGGAACTGACTGGTGAGCTACATGACGAAGGCCCCTTCCTCGATCTGACCGAGACTTTTGACATCATTCGAAAGCAGCGCGTCGCCAAGGTGAAGAAGATCTACGTGCAGAAAGGAGCGATGTACCACGCCCTTCTACCAGGCGGGCTTGAGCATAAGACCCTGATGGGCATGCCACGAGAGCCCACTATCTATCGAGAGGTCGCGAAAGTCTGTGATGTCAAAGATGTGCTGATTACACCTGGCGGATGTTCATGGCTTCATGGAGCAGTGAGCATACACAAGAAGCATCCTGACGATGGTCGAAAAGCGGTCGAGGCTGCGTTCAAAGGTCACAAGTCAATGAAGCATGTCTTCATCGTGGACGATGATATCAACATTCACGATCCGAATGAGATCGAATGGGCGATGGCAACTCGTTTCCAAGCCGACAAGAACATGATCACCAAGCGCGAGAAGGGATCATCACTTGACCCCTCGTCAGACATGGACACTCAGATGACATGCAAGGTTGGATTCGACCTCACAATCCCGGAAGGCGGCAAGAAAGAGTTCAGACGCCCGAGCCTACCGATGAAACTCAACCTGAACGACTATCTACCACAGAAATAGCTTGGAGCTGACGGACGAAATGCATCTCACTCGCGCTGAAGAGAAAATCCTAGTAGGTGAGAATGGCGAAGTCACGGAACGAATGTTTCGGCTGCTTGTACGGCTGGGCGAGATCTACGGCGCTGATAGAATGATCCCAGCCAGCTCAGCACAGGTCGCAGGCGTCTCATACAAGTCGATCGGCGATCCAGGTGTCGAGTTCCTTGAAGACTATGCAAGCAAGGACGCCAAGGTGAGAATCGTGACATTCCTCAATCCAGCAGGGATGGACATCGAAGATTGGCAGAAACTGAACATTCCACCAGACTTCGCACAGAAACAGCTCCGAATCATGAACGCGTTTAGACAAATGGGCATAGTTGTGAGCGCAACTTGTACACCGTACCTCGCCGGCAACCTACCAAGGTTCAGAGAACATATCGCATGGTCCGAGTCGTCAGCGATCTCTTTCGCGAACTCCATCATAGGAGCGAGAACAAACAGAGAGGGCGGACCATCAGCACTCGCAGCCGCCCTATGCGGGGTTACTCCGAACTATGGCCTTCATTTGGACGAGAATAGAAAGCCGCAGATGGTCGTTGAGGTTGACGCAGGTCTAGAGGACAACGCAGACTTCGGAGCGCTTGGGTACGTAGTCGGAAAGCAGATCAAGAATAGGATACCGTTCTTCAGGGGCATCAAAGAAGCGGATTCAGATCAGCTAAAGGCACTTGGTGCCGCAATGGCGGCGTCCGGTGCTGTTGCACTCTATCATGTCGAGAATATGACTCCAGAGGCCCACTTGATGGAGACCAAAGGGCTCGAGGCCCTCTCGGTAACTGAGAAGGATCTGAATGAGACTTTCGCGAAGCTCTCAACCGGCATGGAACCGGACATAGTGATTTTGGGCTGTCCACACTCATCGCTCAAGGAGATAATGACGGTCGCGCGAAAGGTGGAGGGAAGGAAGCTGAAGAAACCCCTCTGGGTCTGCACATCGAGGATGGTCAAGGAAGCTTCCAACCGGATGGGTTTCACACAAGCAATTGAAGCCGCCGGCGGTAGGGTCGTCGCCGACACTTGCATGGTCGTGGCCCCAATAGAGGACATAGGATACAAGACGACCGCAGTCAATTCGGGAAAGGCAGCGAATTACCTACCCGGTTTCTGCAAGCAGAACGTGGTCTTCGGCAGACTCGACACTATACTCGAGAAGGTGACTTCATAGACACGCTTCGAGGTGTTGAGAATGGAAGTGTTGAAAGGAAGGACAATAAGCCCGGGCAAGGTCGAGGGAGAAAGCCTCGTCTCGAAGGAGCCGATAGGATTCTACGGTGGTATAGACGCGAAGACAGGCATCTTCATTGAAAAAGGACACGAACTCGAGGGAAAGTCAGTCAAAGGAAAGATCTTGGTCTTCCCATGCGGGAAAGGCTCCACCGTAGGCTCTTACGTCATCTACGGACTCGCAAAGAACGATCAAGCCCCTCTGGCGATCGTGAACAAAGAAACGGAGACCATAGTCGCCACCGGCGCGATCTTGGCTGGCATTCCGTGTGTCGACCGGATCCCAGTTGAGAAGATCTCGACTGGCGACAATCTAGTCGTTGACGCAACAGCTGGAACAGTTACTATCGCCAAGAGGACCGCGTAGACCCTCAGCCGTGGAACTACGGCATCGAAAGCAAACCCTGAGAGTATGATCTTGGTAAGTGAAACAGAGACACGGAAGAGAAGCCACATCACGACCGCTCTTCGGCGAGACGTTCAAGCACATTTGGCTGCAGGCTTCGACGACGTATGGTTGGTTCACAACGCACTACCTGAACTTGACTTGAATGAGATTGATTTCAGTACTCAGTTATTCGGCTACAAGCTCGCAGCACCAGTAATCATCGAGTCAATGACTGGCGGCACTCCGATTGCAGCGAAGATCAACGCTGCACTTGGCAAGATAGCGGAGGAATTACGAGTCCCAATGGGAGTCGGAAGCCAAAGGGCTGCAATCGACGACCCGAAACTCGCCTACACATTCCGAGTTGCGAGAGACAACGCTCCATCGATTCCGATCCTAGCAAACATCGGCTGCCCGCAGATCGTCAAAGAAGATGGAGTCAACAGAGCTAAGGCGGCAGTTGATATGATCAAAGCCGACGCCTTGCTGGTCCATCTGAACGCACTTCAAGAGTTGATTCAGTTTGAAGGCGAGCCTCACTTCAAAGGAGTCCTTGCGAGAATCCATGAACTGACAGCAGCATTGAGCGTTCCGATTCTTGTGAAGGAGACGGGGGCCGGAATCTCTCGCGAGACTGCGATCGCGCTGGAGAGGGCTGGAGTAAAAGGAATCGATGTTGCTGGTCTCGGAGGAACAAGCTGGGCAGCTGTAGAGTATTATCGTGCGAAGGAAAGACACCTCAAGCGCCAAGCGCACATTGGCATGACCTTTTGGGACTGGGGAATCCCGACCGCAGCTAGTATCGTGGAGGTGTCCAAATCGACAAGGGTCAAGGTAGTCGCCTCAGGCGGCGTCCGCAACGGTCTCCATGTTGCGAAGGCGATTGCTCTCGGCGCACACTACGGAGGACTTGCGATGCCTCTCCTGAAGACTGTTTCCAAGAGCGGAACGGAGGCCAAGGACATTCTCTCGACACTATTCGAGGAGTTAAGGAACGCAATGTTTCTCACAGGTTCTGGGAATCTCGACCGGCTTCACGAATGCCCGGCTGTAATCACGGGCAGGATCTGTGAATGGTTGAGAGCTAGAGGGTTGCTGACATAGGTTGACGAGGCTCGAAAGCCTTTAGCTCAGGCCTACATTCCTACGAGAGGATTCTCTTGCGCTCTTCCGAGTTCGCTGGCTTCTATAAGCTGACACCGGAGGAGAGGCTCCGAATAGTCGGCGAGTTTGCTGCCCTCGATAGATCGGAGTTGGAAGTTCTTTCAGCCCACAGTGCGCTCCAAGTGGAGACGGCCAATCGCATGATCGAGAACGTCGTAGGCGTCATGCCAATCCCGCTCGGAATAGCGACGAACTTTCTAATCAACGGTAGGGATCACATGATACCCATGGCCACGGAGGAACCGTCCGTCGTGGCCGGTGCGAGCAACGCAGCCAAGATGGCTCGTTCTCGAGGTGGATTCTGGACATCAAGCACTCGTCCGGTAATGATCGGACAGGTTCAGGTCGTGGGCTGTAAGGATCCGAACCAGGCGCGTGCGTCTATCATCGCGTCCACGGAAGAGATCCTTCAGAAGGCGAACGAGCGGGATCCGGTACTAGTCTCGAAGGGCGGCGGTGCAATCACGCTAGAGTCCAAGATCATCCAGACCTTGCTCGGTCCAATGGTGATCGCCGAGCTTTTCGTGGACTGCGGGGACGCGATGGGTGCTAACGCTGTCAACACGATGGCAGAAGCTATATCGCCCATGATCGAGAAGATCACCAGAGGCAAAGTTCACCTCAGGATCATCTCGAACCTAGCTGACAAGAGACTCGCCCGTGCTCGCGTCACGGTCGCCAAAGAAGCCGTCGGTGGCCCTGAAGTCGTCGACGGGATAGCCAGTGCATACGCCTTCGCGGCATCTGACCCATACCGATGCGCAACACACAACAAGGGCGTCATGAATGGCGTCACAGCAGTAGTGCTGGCGACAGGAAATGATAGTCGGGCCATCGAGGCCGGAGCGCACGCATATGCCTCGCGGTCCGGCCACTACAGTCCCATTACGCAGTGGGCGAAAGATGTCAACGGCGATCTTGTTGGGGAGATCGAGATGCCAATGGCAGTAGGGTTGATCGGAGGCGCCACCGCAGTTCATCCGGTTGCGAGGATCGCAGTAAAGATTCTCGGAGTGAAATCTGCCCGTGAACTCGCCGAGATAATAGCCGCTGTCGGTCTATGTCAGAATCTCGCAGCCCTGCGGGCGCTAGCGGCTGAGGGAATCCAACGTGGGCACATGAGACTCCACGCTAGGAATGTGGCAGCCACAGCTGGAGCGGCCGGCGATCTAATCGACAAGATTGCCGAGAAGATGGTTGAAGAAAGAAAGATCAGAATCGACCGGGCCAAAGAGCTCCTAGCCGAGTACACGAAAGGCTCCTAGATCCTTTCTATCAGCGCGACTGACTCCAAGTGCTTGATCTTCGGAACCGCGTCCTTCTCCATCCAATCTGAGACGCTATCATAGAGTTTCTGGTAGTACTTCTTCGTGGAATGTTTCACCAAACCGAGGCGTTCCATCCTTCTGACGTATCTCCATTTCATGCTCCGGGAGATCTTGTCACCGAGAGCCCTGTCGAGATCCATCTTCTTGAACACCTTAGGCAAGCGAACGAATGCTCCGATGATCTCCCTAGGAAGGGTTGTCAGACTCTCTCTGGAAAGCTTGCGCTTTCCTCTAGACTTGATCAGGCGCATTCTTTCCGCGGCCCTTCTCAGGTTTCCCCACCTTGTCTCCACTTCCTGCTAATCGCAAGTCAACCGTTAAAAGCATTCTTCGCGTCGGATTAGGTGCCGTAGCGCTCCAGCATTAGACACGTTGCCGCGAACGCCCATTCACGACGTCAGAAAAACCCTACGAGCAGTTGGCGTCCAAGTGCCACTATGACGCCCCTCCTGCTCTCCAGACTGCTATAGACATCTTGAAACGTGGTCGATGAATCCAATCGCAAACGCGAGTACAGTCGTCCAGGCGACAACTACTCGAATTGGTGTCGTGTTCACGTTTGACGCACCGTGTGTGGTCGGGTCGAACGTGAGCTTGGGAAGGCGGCTGCTATTCCAGTCTCTCTGAGCAATTCGATTCGCAATGTGGTAGGTCATTACATTCTGAAGCGACGCCCATCACACAAGAATAGCGAACGATACATTGCCTCAATTGATACCCAGAACCAGCCGAAGAGATGACGGGAAATGGAGGTTGTTGATTTCGCGCGTTGAGTATTCGAATAGCAGGTCAAAAAAAGTGGCGACGAGAACCGTCTTCCGTACATGTAGCGCTCCATTCACACCTGTGAACTGCACATGTTCGCTGACATTCACATTCCGAGAGAAAGCCCGCCCGCGATGAATGCGACGAGGCCGAGGAGCATCCACACCAAAGCGTGCTTCTTCGCCATCAAAGCGTTGGCCGGAGATGGATCGTTGACGACGGAGTAAGCCGAGTACAGGAAGCCTATGTCGCATGCTAGAACAATCGGAACGTAGAGCTGAGATACCAGCCCTAACAGAATAGGAACCGTGCTCAGAAGAACTGCTGCCACAAAGAACATCGCACCGGCTTTCGATGCAAAGCTTAACCCATATGAGACCGCAACCGTTCTCACGCTTTTCTTCGAATCGCCAGGAACGTCGGTCATTCCTTTGATGATCTCACGTCCCATTCCGGCGAGAAATGCCAGCAGCGCAAAGACGAAGAGGGTAGTATTGATGCCTCCCACAGCTCCGCCAAAAAGAAACGGGATTGCCAAGTTGGCGCTGACTACTGCGTTTCCCAACAGTCCGGTCTTCTTTCCAAACCTGTTATAGTAGAGCATCAGACAGACCGCGAGGATAGCAATCAGGAAATTCGTCAGACTCAGCAAGAATGCGATCGTTAGCCCTGCAATCAGCGCAATCGCGGCGAAGACTGCAGCCTCTGTCTTGGAAACACGTCCTGATGGGATCGGTCTGCTCGGAACATTTACGGCATCGATCTCCGCATCCAAGATATCGTTGATTGTCATCGAACCTGCAGCAAGAATGAACCCGACAAGGAACCCGAGCACTCCCGATTGGAACGGAACCTTTGATCCGAGCGACATGAACTCACCTATGATGACCGCGAAACCCATCATCAAGCAGTTAGGCATTCTCGAGATCTCGACGAAGCCAGAGAACTTGTCGGCTCTTGAGATGGTTCCGCTCACCGTGATATCCCTCCGCGATTGATGCAAGACTACCAATTCTTTGAAGTGAATTCTCATCTGAACATGTCTTCACGGGGGCACTTTTAATAACAATTCTCTAGTCTTCAGTCTATGGCATTTGCGAGGATTGTCCGAAGTGGTTGGGAGGGTCGAGCAGTATCTCATCGAAGGCATCAGAAAACATGGTGCAATACACCTAACGTTGCTTGACCCAGAGAAAGTGACAAGGTCGACTGCTGCGTCGCTAGCTAGAGCCATTGACAAGAGCGGATCCTCAGCGATCATGGTCGGAGGATCAACGGCGGTATCAGTTCATCACATCGACGAGGTCATCAGCGCCATGAAGAAGCGTACGAATCTTCCCGTCATAATCTTTCCGAACGATGTCGCAGGGGTAAGCAAAGAGGCAGACGCGATCTTCTTCATGAGCCTGATGAATTCGATGAACCCCTACTACATAACTCATGCACAGGCTCTGGGCTCACCACTTGTGAAACGTTACGGGTTGGAACCGATCCCCATGGGTTACGTGATAGTGGGAGATAGAGGCTCGGCAGCAGCGTTCGTGGGCCAAGCTAACCCCATTCCGTTTGAGAAGCCGTCTCTGGCTGTCATCTACGGGATGGCGGCCCAGTTCATGGGCAAGCGATTCTACTACCTCGAGGCGGGTTCTGGAGTTGAAAGGCCCGTCTCCTCGGAGATGGTAGCTGCGGTCAGCAAGGGCATAGAGATCCCACTGGTCGTCGGAGGAGGAATACGGTCTCCAACAGTTGCCAGACAGATCGCAAAAGCGGGCGCCCGCATCATCGTGACCGGGACCTTGGTAGAGAAAGCTTCTCCTGAGGCTCTACGCCGGGTCGTCCGTAGTATCAGGAAGGCCGCTTGACGGACACGGGGTTCACCGAGTGTCCGAGGACAACTACCTCCGTATCAAGAAGACCACGCCGTACTACAATGCGGTTCGGCGTATCGCCTTTCCTTCAACGGAGAAGATACTGATCTCTCTCATCGTGGTCGACGTTGTCGGGACCGCTATTGCTTTTTTCACGGTAAATCCTGCTTCTGGACTCTATGAGGGACTTCTCGCGGGCTTGCTCGTATTCCTCATTCCCACGCTGGTCTCGGGTCCTATCTCGGCCCATATGTTGGTCGCACAGGATCCGCTATTCTTCCCCAGACGAGTGCTTGCTCTATCGCTCTTCGGCAGCATGCTATGGATTGCTATGATGCTCATTGGAGCGGTCGCCAACAGGATTTCTTCTAGCTTCCTGTTTCCGTCGCATGCCTTCTATCTCGGTCTCTTCGTTGTGCTGCCTCTGCGATCGATGGCAGTATTCTCCATGTCGACAGTCAGCTTAGTGAGACGAGTGATTCTTACGATCTCTGATCCGTTTGCCTGTTCCCTCGGACTTGTCCTCTTCGCTCCCGTTTCGCTGTCCGGTCTTGCCACAAGTCTGAGCCTTGCTGGGGTGGTGTCGTTCGTGTTCTCGTTTGCGTTTCTTGTCTACGTTGAGAGACGTGGTATCCAAGTGCTCGACGCGTCCCCTTTGAGAGTCTTCAGAGCCTTTCTTCGAGATTGGCTGGATGGGAACTTCTCAACATTTGAGGAGTACCTGGAGATCTTCGGAGTCGACAGCTCGATCAACATAGGTGTCCTGAGTTTCAGTTCAAAAGCAACCGGACTCACAAGGGGAACGTTGGTTGTGCCCAACTTTCATCCCGGGCCGTTTCTCAACGTCGGAAGCAGTGCGCTCCCCTACATGATCAAACGTGTCGTTGAGTCAACTACGGGAGGTATCGCAGCTGTAGCTCATGGCGTGTCGGGACATCATCTTAATCTTGTCAGCGAACACGAGAACGAGAAGGTGATGGAAAGGATCCGATCAATGCTCACGATTCCATCAAGGTCATCGGAGGCCGGCCCAATCATCCGATCAACCGCTGGAACCGCAACCGCAACCTGTCAAGTGTTTGGATCATCCGCGCTCGTGACCATGACGGTCGCGCCCGAAGACACAGAGGATATTGACTTCGAGGTAGGTGAACTGTTACGGAAAAGCGCTCCTGAACCCTTCAAGTGTGTCGCGCTCATCGATGCGCACAACAGCTTGGGCAGAGTCACGGTGATGAGCCGGGAGAAGCTCAATGATCTTGCCGCAGCAGCAAAGCATGCGATGAAGCGGACAAAGGGAGTGTCCTCCCATCCTGTATCGGTCGGTGTGGCGCAAATCATCCCAGACGGATTCACCTTGAGAGAAGGCATGGGTCCTGGAGGAATCGTTGTATTCTGGATGAACGTGGGAGACCGGTGTTTCGCTTACTTGGTCTTCGACAGCAACAACATGGCGACGGGGCTGAGGGAAAGGCTACTCAACATATTGAAAGAGGCGGGCGCCACTGACGCGGAAGTGCTGACTTCGGATACGCATATGGTCAATGGCATAGTGTCAGCGAAGCTCGGATACTACCCCATTGGCGCGATCGATCCTGAGCTAGTGCTGAACTCTGTGAAGAGGGTCACCGAAGAAGCCAAGAAAGACTTGACGCCGGTCAACGCTTCCCTCAGCTGTGCTGAACTCCAAGTACGGACGCTTGGTCTTGTATCATTGAGTCGGTTGACAGGTTTCGTCCTGAGAACCGCAAGGCTCACATTTGCGACGCTCTTTCCTGTAGTGCTTGTGATCGCAGCGATCTCCTTTGCATTTCTAATCTAGGTCGAATTCGATTGTCTCAAGAGTTCCACTACATGCAGTTGCCACGAGAGGTGATAGTTGGAAACAACGTGCTACGACGGACCGGCGAAACATGCCGGCGACTTGGTTTTTCTGGCTCCGCGTTAGTCGTCACGGGTCCAAGGGTCGAGGCCATTGCTGCCTTGCCCGTGACAGATTCGCTTACGAACTCCGGAATGGCTGTTCTGCGGATACTTGCGAAGACTTCATCGCTCGCGCAATCGCGTGAAGTCGAACGTGAAATTGCGAAAGTGAAGCCTAGTATTGTGATCGGCGTCGGCGGCGGAAAGGATATCGACATTGCGAAACTGAGTTCCGCGAACCAGGGTGTTCCCTTCGTTAGTGTTCCGACGGCTGCTTCTCACGACGGAATAGCGAGCCCTGTTGTGTCAATGAAAGGGTATGGTAAGCCCTACTCCTCTATGGCCCAAGCACCGATCGCGATCATGGCAGACGTGGGCCTAATTGCACGCTCACCGTACAGACTACTCGCGAGCGGTTGCGGAGATGTGGTGGGCAAGTACACCGCTGTTAGAGACTGGAAGCTTGCGCATCAGATCAAGAACGAATACTACGGCGACTACGCTGCAGACCTAGCATTGATGAGCGCTCGTTTGGTCATGAGGAATGCAAACACTGTCAGAACCATGAGTGAAACCGGCATCAGGACAGTAGTTGAAGCACTCATTAGCTGTGGGGTCGCGATGAGCATCGCAGGAAGTAGCCGACCGTGCAGCGGGGCGGAACACATGTTCAGTCATGCTCTCGCAATGACGGCACCGCGTCCCGCTCTTCACGGCGAGCAAGTGGGAGTGGGAACAATCATCTGTGCGCACTTACACGGCGCGAACTGGCAACTGATACGAGATGTACTCCGCAGGATCGGAGCGCCGACGACGGCTAGTAAGTTAGGAATCGAAAGCAAGTATGTCGTAAAAGCTCTAACCATCGCCCACAAGATAAGACCTGACCGGTACACCATTTTGGGTGAGAAAGGGCTCGCACACGACGCCGCTCAGCGTGTGGCTAAAGTGACTGGAGTAATTGAGTAACCCTGGCGAACAAAGTGACTGGACTAGAAGGACTTGAGCCTGAGGCAAGAAGAGCCGCGCTGCTGAACGCCATCAAACACGAAGGCAGAGCAGATTCAGGTGCGGTCATTGGCAGACTTCTCGGCGCTCATTCCGAACTCAGGCAAAAGGTAGCGGAGATCTCTACCCTCGTCGCTAGAGTCGTCGACCAAGTGAATGTGATGAGTCTAGAAGATCAAGAGAGAGCAGTAAAGGAGAGCTGGCCTGAGGAGCTGATCAAGGAGAAACCGAAAACCAAGCCAACGCTGCCCCCCCTCCCAAATGTGAGCAAGTATCCAAAGGTTGTCACGCGTTTTTCCCCCAACCCTGATTCAGTCCTGCATCTGGGAAATGCACGTGCGGTGATCCTCAGCCATGACTATGCTCGCAAGTACGGAGGAGCCTTCATCCTCCGCTTCGAGGACACTGATCCACGTTTGAAGAAGGCGGCACTGCAATACTACGACCTGATACGTGAAGACTTGAAGTGGCTGGAGTGTTCTTGGGATGAGGAATATCTCCAGAGCGATCGCTTAGAGATGTACTATCAGCACACGGAGGAGCTGATCCGTAGGTCTAGCGCGTACGTCTGTGAATGTGCGCCACAAGATTTCAAGAAGTTAACCGAGGTAGGGAAAGCATGTCCATGTCGTGACGTTTCCGTGGACGAGCATTTGGCTCGCTGGAGGCATATGCTCGAAGGTAGATACGAGGAAGGCAAAGCAGTCGTGCGTGTCAAAACTGACCTCGATCATCCGAATCCAGCGGTGCGAGATTGGCCTGCGCTGCGCGTCATAGACGCCGCAAAGTATCCTCATCCTCGTGTCGGTAGCAAGTATCGAGTCTGGCCGCTGTACAACTTGGCGTGTGGCGTTGACGACCATCTAATGGGTATCACGCACGTGATTCGTGGGAAAGAGCATCTCACAAACATGGAGCGACAGAAATACCTCTACAGACACCTAGGCTGGCAATATCCCGATGCCATCCACTACGGGCGTCTTCATTTGATTGGGATGGAGCTCAGCAAGTCGAAGATGATGCGAGCGCTCGAAGAGGGCGTATACGAGGATCTGAGCGATCCACGGTTGGGCACACTGATGGCGCTTCGTCGCCGCGGAATCACTCCTCAAGCCCTTAGAAGCGTGGTCTATGAGGTCGGACCCCGCCCTGTTGACGCAACGATAAGCTGGGAGAACCTTTACGCCGCAAACCGAAAGATCATCGATCCCATTGCACATCGATTCTTCTTCATACACAAGCCAGTCCTCTTGTCGGTCTCCGGAGTATCCAGTGGCCGAACTGTCAAGCTTCTGGTTCACCCTGACCACCCCGAGCTGGGAATGAGAGAGATCACAATAGATGTCACAGACGGATCGTGCCGGCTTCTTCTCGCTGCAGGAGACGTTGGCAAGCTGGAGCCCGGAGAGGTAGTGCGGTTGATGGAACTCTTCAACATCGAAGTTGAACGGGCGGACCCTGATCGTGCATGTGCGAAGCTGCATAGCGAGAGCTATGCTGAGGCAAGAAAGCTGAACGCCCAGTTGATCCATTGGTTGCCAGAAAAAAGTAACTGCACAGTCTCGGTCGTAATGCCGACTGCCGAGAGGGCCGAAGGCTTGGGCGAGCCTGCTCTAGCCAGTTGCCGTGTAGAAGAGGTAATCCAGCTGATCAGATTCGGTTTCGGCAGGGTCGACTCAGTAAGTCAGAATGAGATCGTGGTCTATTTCGCTCATCAATAGAAGCCAGCGGTGAAGGAATCAAAGGCTTAAATGCCGAGATTCGGCGGCGTCATATCATGACCAAGGAATCCTATGGAGCAGCTATTGTGGGAGCTGGCTGGGTGAGCACCCAGCACGCAAAGGCGTACCTGAACAATCCGCACACCAAGCTAGTCGCAGTATCGAGCAGAAAAGAGGAGAGCGCCAAGAAACTGGTCGACATGTGCGGCCTCAAGGATGTGAAGATCTACACAGACTACGATAAGATGCTCAACGATCCGAACGTAGACATCGTCTCAGTGTGCACACCACAGCACTTACACGCAGACGAGGTCGTGAATGCTGCCGAAGCGAAGAAGCACATTGTGATCGAGAAACCAGTTGCGATAAGCCTCGAACAACTGAAGGCAATGCGAGACGCCGTTCGAAAAGCCAGTGTGAAGACGATCGTCAGCGTAATAGCAAGATGGAACCCGATCGTGCGAACAATCAAGAGCATGTTAGCCGACGGCGTATTCGGCAAGATACACTACGTCGAGACCAACTATCAGTCACACATCACTTGTTGGTGGTCGGGATGGGAATGGGCGAGGAAGAAGGAAACAGGAGTCAGCTCGACGTTAGTCGCCGGAATTCACGCGCTCGATCTGTCGAGATGGTTTGCTGAGACTATCCCTGAGAGAGCTGCGAAGATCGTCGAAGTGTTCTCATATGCGGGTGGATTTCGCAAGAACCGGTCCCTGCCTCCATTCGAGTATGACTTCAAGCGGTACACGGGGAAAAGCGGAAAGGGAATCCTCGCGTCTCCCATGGAATACGACGGACTCGAAGTCATGCTAATGAAATTCGACAACGGCGCGCTCGGGAAAGTCTCATCCAACTATGATGTGATAATGCCGTACAATTTCACTTGGGAAATATTCGGCGACAGGGGCACTTGTAAGAACAACAGAGTCTGGTCCCTGAAGTTTCCCGGCCAGAACGACTGGGTTGCTGTGCCTGGGATAATGCTAGATACAGCTGAAGTGGCGCATCACTCGTTCCAAGATGAGATCGACGAACTTGTTGACGGCATAATAGAGGACAGGGAATCCCCCTCCAACCTCGAGGACGCAGTAAACCCACACGAGGCTGCGCTGGCAGCCATCATCTCTCAGAAGGAAGGAAGACCAGTCAAGCTACCACTCATCTAAGAAGAAGTGTACTTCGCAAACAGCGAGAACTCGGATCGTAGCTATCCTCATCCAAGTGCATTCGAGTGTACAAGGCTGAGGATGAATCATCCAGATACTATATAGGTAGCTGAGACTCCACTCCGCTCGGTGATAATATTGCAGAAGAAACTCATGTCCGCATTGATGCTCGTCTTGGTTTCCCTTGCCGTCGTCGTTCCGATCGCGGTGGCTCTTGCAGATCAACCACAGGGTCCTCAGGTCGGCGACGTACTAAAACTCGAATCTGTCAGAGGAACGGCATACGATCCAGCCACAGAGCAGACGACGAAAGCCACTTTGTCTTTGATGCTAACCGTCAGTGACGTGGACGGTCGACGCCTACGTCTCACAGTGACCGGTGGACAGATCTCTTTCGGCGACAACACGTACTCGGTCCAATCTGGAGAAGGAGGCGCGCTCGTAGCGAAGTTCGGCTGGATAGCAGTCCACGGAATCATAACCCTTCCAGACGGTACGACCTTCAACTTTCGACTCGAAGGAATGCTGCACATCGAACGCAAAGGGCTCGTAGTGACAGGGCTCATTGGCGGACTTGGCAACGAAACCAGCCGCTACCACCTTAGATTCGCTGCGAGACTCTCAAGGGCCTAGACCAATTGCATCCAGAATCTCTACAGCCCCAGGAACTGCCCGCATAGGTTTGGGCGTGTCGCTCAAGCCTTGCGGCATTTCTCATGTCATGCAAGAGGGATCAAGGTCCTAGCTATCCGGTTCGGGCATCGTTAGGGATAGGCCTGATCCATCAGCATAGCTGATGTTGAGCAGCATGTTCTCGGAGGACTGCCCATCTTCTTCTGTTCAACGTTGAGAACCAAAAAAGCCCGCTTTCTCTGAACTTCCTTGGGGCCTTTGTGATGACCCTCAGCGGTTAGATGCTCACGAAGGGATTCATAGACCGAAACTGGGGATTCCTAACGCATCTTCTATTTCCGATTCCAACTATGGCTCTCTTTACTGTTCACTTTGTGATCAGGTTGGGGTTCGCTTTGCCGAGGTGGAGAATTGAAAGCACGCCGGCGAGTGCCTTGTCACTGTTGATCGGATCCACGCTCTTCCTGCCCATACTTTATCTGGACCTCTTCTTCCGGCAGGCCTGAGCTTGGGGAGGCAATGATTAAGCTCTCACGCATCTATCGCTAGGTAGGTGAGACGGGATGACCTTCACCTACACTGGCATAAGGGTTCGTGACCTCAAGCGCTCGCTTTCCTTCTACACTAAGATCATGGGGTTGAGGAAGGTCCTCCGAGGAAGGATGAAAGCGGGAGGGGTCTTCGTGCAGCTGAAGGATCCTCGATCTCGTCAAGTGCTTGAGCTCAACTACTATCCACGAGGCACAAGATTCTACGAACCGTACAAGAACGGCTCCGAATTGGATCACCTCGCATTCTGGGAACAGGACGTGGACAGGAGATACGCGGAACTACTGGCAAAGGGCGCCCTCAAGGCGGTGGAACCATTTTCCGAGGGTGGCTACCGCCTTGCCTTCGTCAAGGATCATGACGGGATCTGGCTCGAGCTAATTGGCAAAGACAGACGAGCGAGACGAAGGGCCCGCTGACTCTTCCCGCGCAGGAATCTCGGAGTGAGAGCAATCAAAGGGGACTCTGATTGAAGAGCAACATTGGTTCGCTGGGAATTGGCGAGCTTCTGACTGAACCTGATTGCTTCAGCAATAATGACTCCCGATCCCATCGCCCTCGGAAAGGACGATCTGATATCCAAAGCTAGAACCCTGATGATCCAATGGAACATCGATCATCTACCGATACTTGACGAGAAAGCAATCGCCGGAATCGTGACATCCGACGCGATTGTCCTTAGGATGAGCCCTCTCGAGAAGATCGCGCCTCATTCTCTCATTGCTGAAGAGCAAGACGATTGAACACGAGAGTCTCCGGGCTCATGGTGAGGGATCTAGCGACATCGGGGCCTAATACGGACGTGTCCCAAGTCATCACGCAGATGAGAAAGCAAGCAGCGAGCTACTCCCTTGTCACTCTCTGGGGCGAACTTCAAGGCATCATCACCTACAGGGACTGCGTGAAACTACTTGCGGAACCGACGAAGGAAACTCTCCCTATCTCAATAGTAGGATTGCCGGACGATCCCTTCGAGGCTGAAGCGGCCAAAGCAAAGTTCGAGAGAGTCGTCAAGCGCCAAATCAGAAGCATTCCGAATCTGCTAGAGGCGAGGTCTGTCATCAAGACGTTCGAGAAAGCCGGGCAGAGACGGAGATACGAGGTCGAAGTGGAGCTTATCACTCCTAGCAGAACAACATTGTTCAATCTATCGGGTTGGAGTCTGCCTGAAGTGTACGATGACCTTTCTGCGAGAATGAAACGGGTCACAGTGAAGCCGAGGCGTGCGAGAGAACGTCTCGGACGGCCCTGAATGACCTATCTCCTCTTGACGAGTACGTTGGAACCTTCGATTCGAACGTCGTAGGTCGCCGCGTCTTTCCTTGGAGGGGGAGCGGTGACCTTGCCTGTCAGAAGATCGAAGCGTCCCGAGTGACATGGACAGGTAACCTCCATCGCTTCAACTGCACCTTCGCTCAGTGAGCAGCCTCGATGCGTGCATACATCAGAGATCGCGCAAAGAGTGCCGGCGATGTTCACGACGAGCACGTCCTCGTCGCCAGCACGAACTTTCTTCTTCGCCCCTGGCGGGAAATCTCCTAGTTGACCCACTGCAACGTATTCCTCGGTCATCAGAATCTTCTCCTGCACTTCCGCTCGTCTGACCGCATTTATGTCTTGGGCCCTATGCGACTTGTCTGATGCTGCATGCGCTTCTTTCTGATCACAGCACAGGCTGCGAGTGTGGCGACAAGGAGGATGATTGGAGTGCTCATGAATTCAGGGATCACGTTCTCCCCGTTGGTATCGACCTTGAGAAGCAGTGAATCTTGCTTGCCGGCGCCGTGGCTTGACGTTTCTCCAGCGATGTAGACGTAACTTCCAGAGACTGCGAGTGCATGTGTCTCGTCAACTCCCGCGCCACCCCACGTCTTGTACCATTCAAGATTGCCATCCTGATCGTACTTGAGAAGCACAATGTCGTTCTGTCCATCGCCATAGCTGTCTGTTCTCCCACCAACATAGATGCGTTGATCTTCTCCCATGGCAACCGTTCTTGATGTCTCCCCGCCGTTTCCTCCCCAAATTCTGTTCCAGATCAGATTTCCGGCGGTATCGTACTTGCTGAGGTAGATCTGAATTCCCTGACCGAAACTGCCTGTCATCCCTACAACGTACAAGTATGGCAGGTCGCCGATCATACCGAGCGCGTCATCTGTCATGCTGCCTCCCCAAGTCTTGTGCCACTTGTACGCGCCGGTTGTCTTGTCGAAGGCAGCAACTAATGCGTCGCCACCGAAGAACATGTTCGGGGCATTGTATCTGCCGGCGACGTAGATGTTCTGTGAATCCACGACAATCTGCCCGTTTGC
>CAZLHM010000009.1:4230-13776 GCA_964559555.1 uncultured Candidatus Bathyarchaeia archaeon | reverse complement strand
CCCATGTAGATACGGTCTTCGTGAGCTGCAAGGATGAAGGCTTGCTCGTTCCACGGCCCGCCCCACCGGGTCTTCCACAACTCACCACCCTCGGGCGTGAACTTGTACACATAGTCGTCAGACCACGGACCCGGAACGGTCTCATGATCTCCCAAGTAGATGTTGCCGGAGGAATCCGTCGTGACCGCCCAAGCACCGTCGGTGTTGGGGCCTCCACGCGTTATGAACCAGAACGGAATCAGCTCAGGGTTGGTAGAAACCGCAGGGGAAAGGCTCGCCATCCATGGCATGGCGAGCAATGCTAGGATCAAGGAGAGAACCGCCGTTGCTCTGGTCATTCTGATGCCCAGGTCCCGCTCACTCTCGATGGTGCGACATTCCCCTAAGACCAAATGATTGTTAAGACGCGCTATATTGGCTTGGGCAGTACGAGAAGAGGCGTGAACGAATGATCGAAAGTAGACAAACCAGTCGCAAGATCGCAGGCGCACTTCTCTTTGCTGGCGCCACACAGTTCATCCTGGGAATGACTGTCGCCGAAGCGGCGTATCCCGGCTACAGCGTCTCTGAGAACTTCATAAGCGACCTAGGAATTGGACCCACAGCTGCACTGTTCAACTCGTCAGTCTTTCTGTACGGCGTAATGGTCGTTGCGAGCGCGTATTTCATCTGGCGCGTGTTCAGCCACCCGGGTATTGCGCTTCTGTTAGGCTTAGCCGGCGCGGGCACTATTGGCGTAGGAGTATTCCCAGAGAATTTCGGTATCGTACATACACTCGTAGCGCTCATTGCCTTCCTATTCGGTGGTTTGTCACCGATCGCAACTTGCAGATTGGAGAAGGCCCCTCTCAGCTACCTCTCCATAGCAATGGGTGTGATCTCGCTCGCAGCGCTCGTTCTCCTAGGAGCCGGTCTATCTCTTAGTCCCGGTCGGTTTTTCGGTTTGGGTCAGGGTGGACTGGAGAGAATGATCGCATACCCGATACTGTTGTGGGCAATAGGATTCTCAGGCTACCTGATGGGTTCTTCACAGATCACGCGCGAAAACTGAACAAATCATCTTCCTTGCAGCTTCTTCTGCGAAGGCCTCACGTGATTGTTCAGGATTTCCGTGTTGCATAGCTTTGCGGGGTTCAAGCTGGCCTGAACTTCATTCCATATCGAATGATGTCATCATCCTCGTAGATTCTTCTGAACGTTGACTCGACAGCGAGACCGATCTGGAGTTGCTCAGCCTTACAGTCGGTCATCTGTGCAACTATCTTGGATCCCTCTTCCAGTTCCACAACAGCGACTGGATACGCGCCTGCGAGGTTCTGTTGGATCGAGAATTCAGGGGGCGAACCACCTCTGGAGATCGTGGTGAAGGAGTAGATCTTCCCTTTGCCACTGAGCTTCACAGGTTCGTATTGTAGGATTCTGCCACACTTGAGGCAGTTAACGCCTCGAGGAAGATTGATCCATCCGCAGGACTTGCACTTGGCACCGATGAGGGCGTACCTTTGAGGTGTTGACCGCGAATAGGTTGGAATCGAGACATACGCCATCTCCGGTCTCCTCCAGTCAACTTCTCCCGAGAATCCTTCGAAGCTTCAGGTATGTCGTATAGTCGATGTACTCCTTCTTGGCCAGATAGTCGTCGTAGCCAACTCCAGCCGCCGATTTCATCTCTCCTTCGATGACGAAGCTTGCACCATCGGCACCTGATCCAGGACCATAGGAACAGAGAATCACATGCTGCTTGGATAACGCAGAGACGAAAACCCTCGAGAGAGCTAGGAGCGACGAAGCTGCTCCTGTGTCTCCGATCTTCGCCGAGATCATGCCTTGCTCTGTCTTACTGTCCTCAAATCCGAGCTTCTTAGACAACTCAAGTGCCTTCGCATCGTCTGTCCCTTGCAGTACGAGCCAATCATAGTCTTTCGGGGAGCGGTTGAGCTTACTCATCATGCCTTTGATGCATGACATGATGACTTGATCAGCGACTGTATCATGGTAGGGTCCGACATCTACCCTCGTTACACTGCTCTGGCCATTTCTCCTGAATCTCTCGCCGATACTCTCACTCATGATTGAGAAAGATCCCTCAAACACTGCTCCCGTCGAGTCACATGTCACGATCATTGCTGTGGCGGCTGCTCCGAATTGATGTTCCAGCGGAGAGGTGGGGTCTCCATGTGGACAATCTGCTGCGATAACGAGTCCGGTTCTTCCTCTTCGCGACGCTACGTAGTCCAGGCAGGCCAACAGAGCGGATGCACCCGCCTTCACCGTGGATGTAACGTCAACTGTGAATGTCTCATTCTTGCATGCGAGTGCGGTCGCGAGTGTGCTTGCACTTCCCTTTTCCACGTACGGTGGAGACGTGGAGGCGAAGTAGACCGCATCAATCTCAGATGCATCGAGCTTGGCGCTCTTGAGCGCGTTCGATGCCGCCTCGACACCCATTGTGATCGGATCTTCGTCGAAATCAGCGACTGCCTTCTCCTCAATTCCTCGCGGTGAGAAGTACCCCCAAGCTTTCACATACTCTTCGCGTTTGATCCTCAGCCTTGGGATGTACAAGCCACAACTGACAATTCCTGGCATGTCGTCTTGGCACCTCACGTTCCAAGAATGTGAACGACGGCGGTGGCGCCTGATCCTCCGACGTTGTGTGCGAGCCCACACCGCGGGTTCGGAACTTGTCTGCTGCTCTTCTCTGCTCGTCCGCGGAGCTGCTTGGTGATCTCGTAGATCTGTCCCACGCCTGTTGCGCCGATCGGGTGGCCTTTCGCCTTTAGTCCTCCGCTCGCGTTGATGGAGATCTTCCCGCCGATGTAGGTCTGGCCTTCCTCAACGAGCTTGCCACCCTCACCCTTCTTACAGAAGCCCAGATCCTCGTAGGCCATGATCTCAGCTATCGTGAAGCAGTCGTGGACTTCTGCAAGGCTGATGTCCTTGGGCTCGAGTCCAGCCATCGAGTAAGCTTGCTTGGCCGCGCGCACACTGGCGTTAAGCGTGGTGAAATCTTCACGCTGGAAGAGGGCCAGACGGTCTGTTCCCGCGCCTGATCCGAGCACTCGAATAGGAGAGTCTGTGAACTTCTTGGCAATCGCCGAGTGACACAGGATCGCTGCAGAAGCACCATCTGAGGTCGGACAACAATCAAACAATCGAAGCGGCTGACAAACCGGGGTTGCCTTCGTTGCCTGCTCAAGCGTGATTGCGCGCTGAAGATGCGCCTTGGGGTTCTCCGCGCCATATTTGTGGTTCTTCACGGCGACCATGTGGAGTTGCTCCTCCTTGGTGCCGTACTGGTGAATGTGCCTCTGAGCCATGAGAGCGTAGATTCCCGCAAATGTCATGCCAGCAAGGCGTTCCCATTCCGTGTCGCCTGACACACCAAGCCAGTATCGCAGTCTCTCTGGTTGCAGATCTCTCATCTTCTCGATGCCTCCTGCTAGCGCTACATCGCAGATGCCTGAAGCGATCGCGAGAAACGCGGATCTAAAAGCGAAGCCGCTTGAGGCGCAAGCGTTCTCGACACGCGTTATCGGTATCCCGGTGAGACCAGCAGCATCTCCGACGAGGGCCGCAAAGTTGCCGAGCTGTCCCCCGCCTACGCCGAGCGTGCCGATGTATGCTTGCTGAATCAGTCTTGGGTCCAGCCCTTTCTCCGCGTCGGCGACTGCTTCCCTGAATGCTTGCGCGAAGAGCTCGTCTGCTCCGACGTTCAAGTGGTCTCCGAATCGGGTTTGGCCAACGCCGATGATCGCCACTTCACGCGTTGTGGTTTCCCCCAATTAGGTGACTCCTTTCCTCAGGAAGATCCCTTGAGGATCAAGCTCCTCCCTCAGGATCTTGACCTCCTTAACCGTGGGTGACTCCGTTTGTTTCACATTGGGAGAGATCTTCAGATCCCACCCCGTGTTCTGTTTGACTTGATCCAACGTTACGCCTGGGTGGTAGCTAGAGAGGTACATCTCCTTCGTCTTGTCATCGAAGCGCAAGACGCCCATCGTTGTAATGACCGCTGACGGGCCTCCAGTCAGGTCTGCTCGTTCTCTTGCATCTCCGCCATCTAGGAATCCGGGGCTTGTGATGAAGTCCACCTTCTCGACCATGCGTCGCTTCTCGTGCGGTGTGATTATGATGATCCTCTTCGAGAGGCCTGCAATCTCACATCCTCCCCCGCTTCCCGGCAACCGCACCTTCGGCTTCTCATACCCTCCGATCACGGTCGAGTTTATGTTCCCATACTTGTCGACCTGTGCCCCACCGATGAAGCCAACATCGATGAATCCACGCTGAAGGAGCATCGAGAAGGTCTCGTAGAAGTTGAATATCCCATACGTTCCGCTAACAAGTGTTGGATCTCCAATCGAGAGCGGTAGTCTCGCAGGTCGTGTTCCCACGACACCTGACTCGTAGATGAGAGTGAGGTTTGGGGCGTGAGTTCTCTGCGCCAGAAGCACTCCGAGTTGTGGTATGCCGATTCCGACGAAGACAGTCTCGTGGTCCTTCAGCTCTCTCGAGGCTGCGGTCACCATCAATTCCTGATAGGAGAAGTCCTCTGCGTACTCCTTGCTCATGCAATCCCTCTCCTACCCAAAGTATCCGTAGTCGACCGGGATACTGTAGTACGATTTCGTCTTCAGGCTGAGCATCCGTTCGGCGCCAAGACGCTTCATGTATTCCCTACGGTCAGAGACCTCGAACACCCATTCCTCGAGGAATTTCTCGTGTTCCTCGCGTGTGCGAGTCATCTTCTCATAGTCCATGTAGTATTCGTTGTCGCGGTCGTAGTAGCCCTGTGCGTATGAGGGATGTGCGCCCCAGGGCTCCTCGATGACGGCTTTGACTCGGAAACCTGGAATCACGGTCCTATCGGGATCTCTGCGAACAATCTCGGAATCAACGATCTCTTCCACCGAGACTATCACGTCCCGGCTTGCCATAGCGATTTCACGATTGGAACCAACGATACCCCACATCTGCGTGTTCCCGTCGCGATCTGCTCTCTGCGCGTGAAGGATCGCGATGTCCGGATAAATTGCCTTCACGAGGCAGATCTTCTTGCCCGTGAACGGGCAATCGATTGTCCTCACAACGTCCGTGTGCTTCCCCAGGTCGGAAGCCAGCACCGATGTCGTCACAGGCATGAACGGGAGCCCGCTCGCTCCTGCCATGTAGCGAGCGCCTGTGATGAAGTGCGTGTACTCCTCAATCTCGATCGAATGGGGGATCTGCTGTTCAACAGCTCGTCTGAAGGCATGAAGCGAGCCCACTCCCGGGTTTCCCGCCCAGCTGAACATCGTCTTGTCGATGCATCCTGCGGCAAGAAGTTGATCCACAATCAGGTCTGGCGTCTCCTTGCAAACGGTGAGATGCCTCCTGCGTTGTCTGATGATCTCGTGACCGATCGCGAAGGGGATGGCATGTGTGAATCCCCCAAAACACACAAGCTGGCCATCGCGAACGTACTTCTGCACGGCTTCGGTAGCCGTCATGACATCAACCATCATTCCATCAACCACGCTTAGAACTCGTCAGATAATTGATCTCGAATTCGTGGTTGTGCTATCGATATTTAGCATATCCCATAGGATTGTGCGTACAGCTAGGAATGTGACGTCTTCAAGAGTCGCTTCTCTATCTCAGCCTTCTTCGCTTGTAACTGGACCTCGGTGTCCCTGGGTAGTGGCTCAGGCTCATGACTTGCGAGGAGTTCTCTCACACGCTCACGGGCAAGTTGAGCGAGATCCTTCGATCCAGCCTTTTCCCATGCCGCACGTGTTTGTTTGTCGCAGAGTTTAGGTAGGTATCTTTCGCTGGCGAGGTAGTCATGTGTGTGCTTCTCGGCCATGTAGTGCCCCTTCAGTGGTGCTATCTTCTTGATCAAAGATGTCGCCAGCGTGTCATCGTTGACTTCTATTCCTCGGGCGATTCTTTTCGCCATTCCGAACATCTCGTCGTGAATCACTAACATCTCGTAGGAGGCCGTGAAATGGTACTCGAGGGCTCCCGCGACCACACGCACCCAGTTGGCGCCTGCCAGAACAGATGTCAGCATGGTCAGGGCGCTCTCCAGGCCCGCTTGGGCGTCTGGAAGCTTTGAGTCGCTTACGCCTCCTGACATGGCTGATGGTAGACCATAATGCTTGGCCATTGCTGCGGCACCAGCGCATGAAAGAGCTGTTTCCGGGCAGCCGACTGCCGGTATGACCGTGCGCATGTCTAGGTTAACTGGGATGCTTCCGTAGACCACTGGATTTCCCGGGTTTACGAGTTGAACGAGAACCACTCCAGCAAGAATTGCCGCGTTTGTCTGAACTAGAGATCCAGCAAGCGTGATCGGAGAGGTGGCTCCAGTGTTGTCCATCGGTTCAATCAGGACCGGGACTCCGTGTCTGGCAAACTCGATCACATCATCCGTCAAACCAAGATCGTAGACGAGCGGACTCGAAGGGCATATGCTCGCCGTTCCGATAGGTTTCTTTGACAGTTCCTCCATTCCTCTAGCTATTGTGGCGGCAAGCTCCAAGTTATGCGTGGCACCTAACTCGCCGCTGTTGCCGATGTATCCTTCAGTGTCCCAATGAATTGTCTTGGACGTGTACTTGTAGTGCAGGTAGCTCTTCTCGAGGTGGACGGTTGCCTCCGGCACGTCAGTTGGGAATATGATGTAGCTGCCTCCGACGCTTATGTTGTCCAACGCGTCGGTGACTCGTGTGATAGGCGCAATGTCTCGAATCAGAGCTTGCCTTCGCGCTCCAGATTCCAGGTCAAGGATGTACGGATACTCTCCACCACAAGTCATGTACTGGTTGGTTCCACCTATCACGAGATCATGTCTCGGATTCCGGGCATAGAGTCTGAATGTGCTCGGACATCTTCGTACCATCTCCCTGACCAGACTCGGCGCAAATCTGACGTTTCTCGTTCTGTGGTTGACGGTGGCGCCAGCTTCTGAGAGGATCTTCCGCGCGCGTTCAGAAAGGAAGGTGACTCCAGCGTTCTCGAGCACATCGAGGGTTGCAAGGTGAATAGTTTCAATCTCGTCGGAATCTAGGAACTCGAACTTCATCTCAATAGGCTCCTGACCGCACTGAAACAAATCAGTCCTACGACGTACCTAAGGTGTGGCTGTAGGTGGATGAAACCTTATCTTCGCTTGATCAGCACGACCATCCAGGATGCCACTTGCCTGATCTAGACGCTTTGAAGGATCTTGCACTCCGCGAGGTCGATAGTCTCAAGGCACGAATCATCGAGGTCAGCGAAGCGATTCATGCGAACCCCGAGCTCGGCTTGAAAGAGTTCAAGGCATCTGAGCTCCTAACCTCTGAGCTTGAGAAGCATGGCTTTTCTGTCGAGCGAGGAATTGCAGGAATGCCAACAGCATTCAGGGCGACGTTTGGTGCTCGGCGAACCGGACCACGCTTGTCGTACTTGGCAGAGTATGATGCCTTGCCCAACATTGGTCATGGCTGCGGCCACAACATTATCGCAACTTCAGCCGTCTTCTCTGCTATCGTTCTGAGCAAGCAGGCTGACAAGCTCGCCGGAACGATAACGGTGCTAGGGACGCCTGACGAGGAAGGAAGTGGTGGAAAGGTCCAGATCATCAAGGCGGGTCTGTTGGACAATGTGGATGTGGCAATAATGAGTCATCCGTGGAATTTCACATCGCCTTGGATGCCGAGCGTTGGGATCGCAAGCCTCACAATAGAGTTCACAGGCAAGGCCGCGCATTACTCAACTCCTCAGAGAGGAGTGAACGCGCTAGATGGAATTGTGCTGACACTGGCGATGTTGAATGGTCTTCGACACGGCTTCAGGAATGATGTGGTATATGGTTACACGATCGATCAAGGCGGAGTCATACCTAGCATAATCCCGGACAGGGCCGTCGCGCGGCTGTGGATCAAGTCGACTGACATCAGAAACCTGAACGAGGTAGTCAACAGGGTCAAAGCTTGCGCTGAGGGAATTGCAGCTTCTATAGGTGCCCAAGTCAGGGTTGAGCACCAATACCCGCTCTTTGAGGAGTCGATTCCGAACCTGACCCTGATAGCGCTTGTCTCTCGGAACTTCGCCCGACTGGGTATGCAATTCAAGCCTGCTGAAGAAACGTCCCGTTCACTTGTGTACGTCTCTACTGACTATGGGAACGTAAGCCACGTCGTCGCAAGCGTATGCCCGTCGACTGCAATCGGACCTGCAACCCTCAACCCGCATACGGCCGAGTTTGCCGCGGCTGCAGGCTCCGAGGCCGGTCACGATGCCCTTTTGAGAATTGTCAAGATCATGGCTATGACTGGGGTCGACCTGCTCGCTGAACCAGGCAATCTGGAAGCAGCCAAAGAGGAATTCTCGAATTACAGGTCGTCAGGATTCACAGATGTTCCGCTCACTCCGGACTACTGAGTCACCGTGGTGTGCGCTTGGGCTGGCAAGAGATATACTGCTCGAGGGTCTTGCGTGGAGGGGTGTCGATCATTGCGAGCACGTCTCGATCCTGACGTTCTATATCGGATACCGAGCGTCTACTATGACGGAGAAGGGTTCCACGTATCTCCAGATGGGTCTAAGGTCGCTTTCGCATGGAACAAGACAGGTCAATGGCAGATCCACGTCAGAGACCTGAAGGGTGACGACTTCTATCAGCTCACCACGGGGTCGGAGAGCAAGTTCTCACCACGGTTCTCCCCCGATGGAAAACGGATCGCCTACGCTCAGGACTATCAAGGCGACGAGAAGTTCGACATATTCGTAGTGGACATCCATTCGAAACAATCACAGAACATCACGCCCAACACCGACGAAGCTATCTACCCATTCATTCGCTGGTCTCCGGATCGCTCCAAAGTCGCGTTTGCCTCGAATAGAACCGGCAAGTACTCTGTGTACTCAATGCCATCGTCTGGCGGTGAAGTGTCGCTGCTCTGCGATCACAAGTACGCTGATAGCGATCCGCGCTGGTCACCGGACGGCAAGCTTGTGATGTTCACGAGCATGACTGAAGGTCAAGATCACAGCGTGTTCATAGTCCCGGCGAGCGGCGAAGTGCCTCTCCGCTTGAGTGACAAGAATGGCCAACTTGACGCTTGGATGCCCGACTGGTCTCCCGATGGGAAATGCATAGCCTTTGCTTCAACCTCACGCGGAATGTCCGACATAGGCATCTACGACCTAGCCGCCCAAGAGGTTGAGTGGCTCACAGACTCAACGCACGAATGCTATGACCCGTGTTGGTCCCCAGATGGGTCAAGTCTGGCGTACCGGGAAAACCATGACGGCGATGTCGTCATTCTTCTGCACAGGATCCGCGGAGAGAAGCGTGCCTTCCAAGTTGAGCGGGGTATACACACACAGCTAGCCTTCACGCCTGATTCGAGGCATTTGGTCTTCACGTTCTCCGGGCCGCGTCGTCCTGCGGATCTGTGGATGCTCGATATCAAGGAAGGAAAGCCTCGTCAGATGACAGATTCGTTGCCCGCATCGATGGATCCGAACCTCTTCGTTACTCCAACAGTAGTTCGATACGGGAGCGTAGGAGGA
>CAZLHM010000009.1:0-4130 GCA_964559555.1 uncultured Candidatus Bathyarchaeia archaeon | reverse complement strand
GAGGCCGGGAACCTCCTTGAGAGGGAAAACCTTGCAGATCCTCAGCGGATAGCTGTCACGGGCATATCTTACGGAGGTTACCTGACCATGTGCGCTCTGACGAGGAGTCCAAATCGTTGGGCAGCAGGGTCAGCACTTGTTCCGTTTCTCAACTGGTTCACCGAGTTCGAGAGTGAACGAGAAGATCTGCAATACTGGGATCGCGAGAACATGGGCGACCCCAAAGATGACCCGGAGAGGTTCCGCCAAGCCTCGCCGATATTCTTCATCGAGAACGTACGAGCGCCAGTGCAGCTCATCGCCGGAGCACATGATCCGCGATGCCCGATGTCCGAACCAGTGCAGGCGAGGGATGCTCTTGAGAAACTTGGCAGGCCTTCGGACTTCGTGCTGTATGAAGACGAGGGTCACGGCTTTAGAAAAACCGACAATAGAGTCGACGCACTGAAAAGGAGAGCGACCTTCCTGGAGAAATACTTGGGAAATCAGTAGAGAATTGCGAGAGGGTTTCACTCGGAAAGATGGATGAGTGCTTTCACAGTCTTCCATGTTTCTTCATCATGTCCAATGTCTCATCGACAGGCAAACCATACGAGATATTATCGTCGCGTCCTTTCATCGTGTCGCTCACGAAGATCGAATTGAGAATGGCTTCCTCCGTTGCCTCGACCGTGGCAGTGAAGAGCTCATTCAGTACTTTCGTGCTCGCAACCTCCGTGACGGTTGAGAGCGACTCAGCCGAGGATGGGATGGGCTCAGTTGTTGAGAAGGCAATCGAGATGTCGCCGCTGGAGTTCGAGGAAGTTGACCCTACTCTGCCGAGCGCCAGAGGAACGCGCGCGGCAATTCTCCTAAGCTGAGACGAGCTGGCAGGTGCATCGGTAGCAATGACGGTGATTATCGATCTGTCGTTGTCAGGCGCGCCTTGTTCTACTTCGATCTTGCTACCGACGGGAACCCCGTCGACACGCAAGTCACCTATCGTTCCAAAGTTGGCCACAACCAAGACTCCGACGACGTAGCCTCCTAGACCAAGGCTAGTTCTTCGAGAGGCAGTTCCGACTCCCGACTTGAAACCTAGCGCGGACATTCCCGTGCCTGCGCCGACTGAGCCTTCGCAAACCTTTCTCTCGCAGACTCTCATGGCTTCCAGAACATGAGGGCGTTTGACGTGTCTTCCTCGAATGTCATTGAGGAAGCTGTCGTCGCATTCGCCGACGACTGGCAAGATGACCTCTGCACCGATGCCGATGTCCGGGTTCTGCTCTAGGACATGCTCGACGATCGCGTCGTGCACCAGTCCTACGTTCAAGGTGTTTGTCAGAGCGATCGGCGTTTCCAGGATGCCCCATTCCATGACCTGAAGGGCGCCGGTTAGCTCGCCTGCTCCGTTCTGGACGTACACGTTTGCCCGAAGTTTCTGTTCGTACACGTTCATGTCATGAGGAAGAATCACTGTGACCCCTGTGCGCATTGGTCCATGACCCGGAACGAGTCTTCCACTACCCTCGATCAATGTGGCATGTCCTACAGCAACACCATCTACATCCGTTATCGTGTTCTGTTCTCCTGTAGCCATCTTCCCAATTGTGATCCCACACTCACGAACGCGAGGACGCAAATCGTTCACCACCACAAATCCCTGTGGCTGGGTACTTGGCATTTCCTAGCGATCTGACCCTCAGAGAACGTTGCGGGTCGCGTGTCGAGCTTGTGAACGGGTTCGCCCGACAATCACATTAGGAAGAACCGTGGTATCGGCGCCGGCTGGATTGAACATTGCAGACAACGACTCAAACGAGTAAGTACACGTACGCTGTGCTTGGGGCGGGAAGACAAGGCACCGCAGCCGCATACGACATGGCCAAGTTTGGAAACGCTCGAAAGGTTGTGCTAGGAGACGTCGATGCTCGACTGGCAAAGGCTGCTGCTAGACGTGTGAATCTTCTCTGTGGACTCAAGGTTGCCCAAGGCTCGTTCGTCGATGTCAGACGGCCTGCCCAAGTCAAGCGTTTCTTGACAGGCATCGATGCCTTCGTCAGCGCCGTACCATATTACTACAACCTTGAGGTGACAAAGGCTGCGATTCTTGCTCGCGCCAGCATGTGCGACCTCGGAGGCAATACTGATGTCGTCAGGGAACAACTTCGACTAGACCGGGCAGCGGGAGATGCTGGAATATCGGTGGTGCCAGATTGCGGCTTTGGCCCAGGAATGGCTGCCTCTCTAGCATGCTATGGCATGAGCATACTGGACAGGCCGGAGGAGGTCTACATATACGAGGGAGGACTGCCCCAGAACCCTCGTCCGCCCTTCAACTACGTGCTGACATTCAACTTCGACGGTCTCGCAAACGAATACTCAGGCAACGCTGTGTTTCTACGGGGAGGCGAGATTGTAGAAGTGCCGGTTTTCGAGGAATTGGAATCAGTGGAGATCCGTCCTTTGGGTCGGTTGGAAGCCTTCACAACCTCTGGGGGCACATCGACGTGCCCGTGGACTTTCAAGGACAAGCTCAAGGTTTTTCAGAATAAGACGGTGCGATACCCGGGCACGTACGAGCAGCTTAGGACTTTGCATGAGCTCGGCCTCTTCAGCGATAGAGAGGTCAAGATTGAAGGAGCGAAAGTCGCTCCTAGGAGAATGCTTCAAGCGCTCTTTGAACCGAAGATCAGGCCCCAGGGAGACAAGGACGTCGCTGTTCTTCGCGTGAAGTGTGCCGGCGAGAAGAACGGTCAACCTACCGAGGCGGTTCTTGACGTGGTGGACTTCTATGATGATCAGAGTGGGTTTACGGCCATGGAACGTACGACGGGCTGGCACGCATCGATAGTAGCGATCATGATGGCTCAGGGCGAGACTCCTCGAGGAGCAAAACCCCTGGAAGTAGCAGTCCGGGGATTCTCGTTCGTGCAAGAACTAAGAAAGCGGGGGATTAGCCTAACCGAGAGAGTCGCTCAGCCCTCTTCATAGTCCACGCGCTTCAGGGGCCGTGGATAAAGGGAAGTGGAAGACGAAGCTGATGACATACTGCCCGGAGTCTGCACAAGTATGCTCGGCATTGCCATTGATCGGAAACCCGAGGAGATCGACAGACAAATCAACAAAGCCGCAAGCAAGAGCAAACACAGCGATGAATACGTCTTCTCAACACGAACGATCTGGATGCCCTACCACAGAATTCGGATCTCATGCAACAACACAGACACTTCGAGCATACAGAGTGTGGAGACAACGCTAAACGCGGTTTTTTGCGCTTTTGCTGGATCCGAGCACGAGCTTCTTCAACTATTCAGACCGAGACACCTAGAGAAGCGTCTGAGCGATGTAGCTCCTGATCCAGCACAGCTCGTCTGTTCCCCTGCTGAAGCAGACTTAGACGCCATTGTCGGTCGGCTGATGGCGATCCGTGCGCAGGCTACGGGAGAACTCCCGCAAATTGAACGTCAATTGGTCAGATCGTACCGCAGGATGCAGTGGTTGTATCTGTTTCTTCCAACAAGCACGAGTTCCATTGAGCGTGACTCTGAAGTAGCGGATAGGCTTGCTGAACTCAAGTCCAAGGTACTTGCTGTGGACATCTGTCTGAATCTGAGGAACAACCTCGTTCCCGTCAAGGTGGAGGATCATGACATCTTCTATGCCCCAATGGCTGTCGTTCATTACAAACATCGCGAGACCGAATCCGACCGCCGTGTTCTGGTCGATCTGACAACTGGAAGGATAGATGAAGCTATGACGAACCTATGCGAGACTAATAGCGAGTTCAAGACCGCTCTGCAACAGGCTATCAGACCTACAGGATATGAGCCGCAAGCGTGATCTTCTCCTGATTCTCTCGTGCCCATGCCGATAAGGGATCGGTAGGGAAGTCTTAAATCAAGTTCTTGCCGCCTTACCTGATACGTTGGAGTCTAAAATGAAAAGGAAGACTCCGATGGGAATAGCGCTATTCGCCTTTCTCCTCCTCTCAGCACTGCTTGTGATCCCGTCAACACGCGCAGCTTGGTACACTCCTCCGACAGAAAAGATGACGTTCCCAATGATGGTCCTTGGCTGGGACGACTGGTCAGTTCACTCAGGAGAAGCCATCGCTGAACAGCTCAAGAAGGTCGGAATCGCCATTGAGG
>CAZLHM010000008.1:59020-65316 GCA_964559555.1 uncultured Candidatus Bathyarchaeia archaeon | reverse complement strand
TTCCGCAAGTCCATCGGCAACATATGCTTCGAATGTGTGGTCGTAGCCGTATTCTCTTGCGTATGTGATGCCGTGAAGGTGGGTCAGATATCCTATGTCACCTGGCCTGATGTGATAGCGTAACTTCCATTTTGCCCGCGAGGGGTTGGGAGCGCTCTTCTTCAGATTTCTCACATGCATGTTGGCCGCCATGACTTTGCAGCTCGATAGGCTCATCATCTAGTATGTGAGAAGTGCCCAGTCCACCGACAATCACGAACAGATTCAGTCTCCCGGCCTCGCGTCGAACCTGGTATTTGCGAAACCAATCCGTTTGGGTGGACAACGCTTCCATCTCCGACGCGGGTCACTTCGGCGATGTTGGTTCACCCTCATTTGTGACCTGAGTCGTTCAGTTGCACTCGTGTTTAGTCTAAGCGATCTGTCTATCACTACTCCATAGTTGTCTCTCGCGGATTTCGGCGAAACTAGGCCGTTGATGACATCGTCTAGAACCTTGCGTGGTTCTCTTTGCAGTGGGCCACCGTACCCGCCTCCGCCAGGAGAGTGAACAATCAGCCTGTCGCCTGCGTTCATCTCGATCGTGCATTTCGACCTGAGCTTCATCTTTGTTCCTTTGGCTCTTACGAGATAGTATTCACCTTTGGCGCCAGGCTTGCCTCCAAGAACGCCCCAAGGGGCGATCTTGTTCCTCTCTGCCATGATCGAGACGGTTGCTTTGCCAGATTCTAGGGTCCAGCTTCGCTCGACTCCAACACCGCCACGCCATTTCCCAGGTCCTCCGCTGTCAGGCCGCATCTCGTAGGTGACGAATCGCAGCGGGTAGACAGGTTCGGTCGCTTCCATCGGCGTGTTCATCGTGTTTGTCATATGGCTGTGAATTGCGTCGACTCCATCTAGTCCGAGTCTTCCTCCGAACCCTCCGGCGATGGTTTCATAGAACGACCACGCCTTTCCAGTCTTGGTATCGATTCCACCGACTGTAACGTTGTTCATGGTACCTTGGCAAGCGGCGCATACTTTCTCAGGGACGGCTTTCGCAAACGCCTTGAGCAGAGCATCCACGTTTCTCTGCGAGGTCTCGACATTGCCTCCAGCAACAGGAGCAGGAGGAGTCGGGTTCAACAGCGATCCCTCAGGAGCATAGACTTCGATCGGCCGGAAACACCCATCGTTCGTCGGTATTGTAGGATCCGTGATGCATTTGATGGAGTAGTACACCCCAGAGATGGTCACGCCGAAGACCGCATTCAATGGTCCCTCGACTTGCCCGTCGGTCCCGGAGTAGTCGACATGGATTCTATCGTCGTCTATCGTGACCGCGACCTTGATCTTCACAGGTTTTTCGCTGACTCCCGTGTCGTCGAGGTAGTCCTCCGCCTCATAGCGACCCTTGGGCATCCTGCGAATCGCGGCTCTCGTTAGGCGCTCAGAATAGTTCATTATTTCCTCCATCGCTTCGCGTAGAGTGTCTGTGCCGTATGTGTTCGCGAGTTCTAGCAGTCTCTTTCTGCCCAAGATGTTGGCAGCCATCTGGGCTCTGAGATCGCCCATCCGTGTCTGTGGGGTTCTGACGTTTCTCAGGATCATACTAGCGATGTTGTCGTCGATCTCTTCTTTCCGAGCGAACTTGACGGGAGGTATGATCAGGCCCTCTTGGTGAAGCTCGGTTGAATCCCCTGCCATGCTTCCGGGTACTTTTCCGCCAACATCGGAGTGATGCGCCTTGTTGGCGGCATACGCGATGATCTGGCCCCTATGGAATATTGGCGCGATTAGAGTTAGGTCGGGGAGATGAGTTCCACCAATGTAGGGATCATTGAAGAGAATCATATCCCCATCCTCAAGTCTTTGCGAGAAGTGTTCAAGTCCGTGGCGCACGCCCCACGCCATCGAGCCCAGATGAACGGGGATGTGCTCTGCCTGAGCGATCAGTCTCTTCTTCTCATCAAAGGTGGCGCAGGAGTGATCCATCCTTTCCTTGATGTTCGGGGAGTAAGCGGAGTTTCTGAGAGCTATCCCCATCTCCTCGGCGGCATAGATCAAAGCGCCTTTGATGACTTCGACAGTTACTTGATCTGCCAGCCCAACTCACCCCATGAAGGTCATCTGGATGCTTCCTATCTTATCGATGCACGCATTCCAGTCCGGATAGACGATCGTTGTCGCATCATACTGCTCCACCACGGCTGGCCCAGAGAGGGAGTTTCCGGGGGCGAGTCTTTCGCGCAAGTAAATCGGACATTCTACGAAACCTTCGTACTTCTCGAAGAAGACACGTCGCATGGAGAGAATCGCGTCGTCAGAAGGCTCTTTGCCAACAAATCTCTGCTCGGATGGCCTTGGTCGAGGAACGAGACCGATCGAGGCGAGCCTGATGTTCACCAATTCAACAGGCTCGGTGGGCACGGAATATCCATAGATGGACTCGTGTTTTGAGTGGAAGCTCTCCTTGGCCAAACTCAGTTCTTGACTGGTCAGCCTGTCGGCTGCAGGGACGGTCAATTCGTAGCTTTGACCGATATACCTCATCTCAATCTGTCGTGAGAAGACCATACTCTCAGACTGAACACCTTGGCATTCGAGAAACCTCCGACCCTCAGAACGAAGATTCTCGAATGCGGCCTCAACCTCCTCGGCGCTGACGGAATCGATTGCCTTCATCAATGCTCTCACCCCGTCATGTCTGAAATCGGCTGTCAGAAGTCCAAGTGCCGAGAAGAGCCCTGGATTGCTCGGGACGAGTATCCTTGGGATGCAGAGTTCCTGAGCCAACACGCAGGCATGCATCGGGCCAGCTCCTCCGAAAGAGATCAACGAGAACTGGCGTGGATCGTATCCTCTTTCCACAGAAACCATTCGTAAGATCTTTGCCATGTTCGAGTTGATTATCCGGACAATGCCCGCTGCGGCTTCAGTAAGCTCCAATCCGGACTTCCTGCAGATCTTCTCCTCGATGGCCTTCTTCGAAGCTTCTGGGAAGAGCCTCATCTTGCCTGCAAGCAGGTACTCTGGATTGAGTCTACCCAAGATGAGGTTCGCGTCTGTGACCGTCGGGTCAGCCGCTTTGCCATAGCATGCAGGTCCAGGATCGGCTCCCGCGCTGAGCGGTCCCATTCGGAGCGCTCCAGCTTCGTCTAGCCACGCAATCGTGCCTCCACCTGCGCTCGTCTCAACAACGTCAATGAAAGGGAATCTAACCGGGTAGCCACTTCCCTTGACTATTCTCCCAGCATGTACTCTCCCAGCCACTTCATATTCCGTCACAATTTCCGGGACGCCGTTTCGAATCGCGCCCGCCTTTGCTGTGGTTCCACCCATATCAAAGGTCAGTATGTTCTGAAGACCAAAGGATTTTCCATAGCAAGCTGAAGCGATGACGCCGGCTGCGGGTCCGGATTCGATGATGCTCACGGGTCGGCCTTGAACAATCTCCTTCGAGGCGATACCTCCGCTTGATTGCATTACGCACAACGGCGAGGGCACGCCGAGCTCGGCGATCTTGGAAGATACCTGATCCAAATACGCTGAGATGATCGGCATCAGGACGGAATTGACCACTGTAGTGCTTATGCGCTCATACTCCCTGTATTCGGGCGCCACTTCATGTGAGGCCGACACGAATACGCCATGACAATCCTTCTCAACCGCCTTCTTGATCTCGCTCTCATGGTAGGGGTTCTTGTGCGAATGAAGAAGACCGATCGCAACTGCATCGACGCCATTCCTCTTCAGTCGGGTCACAACACGTTTCAGACTTCTTGGGCTGAGTTTCTTGATGACTCGGCCGTCGTAACCGACTCGTTCCTCAACCTCGTATCTATATCGTCTGGGAACGAGCGCCCTTGGTCTCTCGACAAATAGGTTGTAAAGCTCATGTCTCCTCTGTCTACCGATCTCCAGAACATCTCGGAGTCCTGCGGTTGTGATGAGCGCTGCAGTAGGTAGCTCAAGTCCGACCTGCCCGAGAAGAGCATTCACTGCGATCGTTGTAGCGTGGGTAACGGTGGTCACGTCTTGGGGCTTTGTAGTCTGAAGGAACATGCGAAAAGCGCTGATCACTCCCTGAGCAGGGCTGCTCGGTGTCGATGGCACTTTGATGTTTGCTATCTGCCCTGTTTCTTCGTTGACGACAGCTAGGTCTGTGAACGTGCCACCTATGTCTATGCCGACCCGGTTGCCACACATCTTCTCTCGACCGGCCTCAAGCGTTTCGCGTCCTGCGCAATAGGGAAATGCCGAGGGAGGGATTAGTGAGGATTGTCATGATGCGATGCTACAACGTGTCGAGGGCTCAGTAGTCACCTATTTCTCTCTTGAACGCTTCGCAGAGTTCTCTTCCCCAGTCGCCGATCGGTTCAAGCCTTCCATCGAAGAATCTGAGCACGGGTGGTTCGTAAACGAATCTCAGGCCTTTCACAGTGTTACGGTGCTTGTAGAGCCAATTGATCCTGTCGACCGCGTATTCGATGTGCGATACTGTGTACACTCTTCTTGGAAGCGCGATCCTTGTGAGTTCGACATCGGCGATGAGTTCCTTGCCCTCCCTGTCTCTGTCCATTGAGACGGTTCCTCGTTCCATGCTTCTTGTTCCGGACGCCAAATATAGAGCGGCTGACAATGCTCCAGCCGGATATTGAGACTGGGGCACATGTGGCAGGAACTTCATCGCGTCAAGGTGGCATGCTAGCCCACCTGGCGGTGTAACCACGGGGATTCCGGTTTCCACGAGCCTTCCAACGAAGTACTTTATCTGCTCGACAGAGGAGCCCGCGACGGCGGGATCAACCATTTCTCTGACTCCGACAGCCATCGCACCGATTTCTCTCATGGACATGCCACCGTATGTGTAGAAGCCCTCGTAGACCGGGAGCCATGGACGTACCTTGTCAAAGAGCGCTTTGTTGTTTGTTGCTATCATGCCACCGCGCACGGAGGTGTTCTTCCTGCCACTCATGTAGTAGATGTCCGGGATGGCGCAGATCTCTCGAGCGATCTCGGCGACTGTCTTGTTCTCGTATTCGCGTTCGCGTTGTCTTATCAGGTAGGCGTTCTCGCAGACTAGGCTTCCATCCAACACTAGCAGTATGTCATGCTGATTACAGATCTCTCTGATCTGGCGCAGGTTCTGCATTGAGAAGGGTTGGCCGCCGATCAGATTTGTGGTTGCTTCCATTCGGACGAAGGCTACCTTCTCTCTGCCGTACTTCTTGATTGTGCTTCTCAGCTTCTCTGGGTCCATGTTTCCTTTGAAGGGATTGGTGCTCGTTGTCTGTAGGGCATCGTCATAGTAGATCTCCAAACACGTCGCGCCTATCAGTTCAATGTGGGCTTTAGTCGTCGTGAAGTGATAGTTGGTTGGGATCACATCACCCGACTTCGCGAAGACCTTGGTTAGCAGATGCTCAGCGGCTCTTCCCTGATGAACATTCATGACGTACTTGTAACCCAAAACATCTTCCACGGCTTTGGCGAATTCGTAGAAGGTCATGCTACCGGCGTAGGCGTCGTCGGTTCTCATCATGCCAGCGAACTGGTTGTCGCTCATGGCGTTTACGCCGCTATCCGTCAGCATGTCGAGAAAGATGTCTTCCGTCTTGAGCAGGAAGGTGTTGTAGCCTGCTTGGGTTATCGCTCTGAGACGTTCCTCGACCGGGATAAGGGAGATCCTCTGAACCATTCGTGCCTTGTGCATCTCAACGGGTATCTCTCTTCCAGAGGAAAGCTTGATCGACATTGAACAAACCACAAGTGTCGTGGTTGCGAGGCTGAGTCTTGATATCTCTTTCTGCCCTTCCGGCCTCGTGCGCGAGCTGAGTTGACCCATGAGAGAGTCAGCAGGAGTGAGAACGACCTGAAGATCCCTCATAATCGCTCAAGAGTACTCTATGTGAAGTAATTCCAAGTCTGTTCGCCGGTCAGGGAAGCTCGCAACGCTCAAGCCACACTGAAGCTAGAGCTTGAAAATCTGGAGGAATGGCTTCATTGTCAACCACCGAACTCAGCACGGCCTGTAACCTAGAATATCGGGGTTCTCTTCAATAGTCAACGACACTCATCACAAGAGAAGCAAAAGCGTGGTTGGGCGTGGTGAAGCGTCATCGATACTGTCATGATGAATTGGAGAGAAGGAAGTGGCAGAACCCGGAGGCCATACTTCTCGATATCGGTTTGCAGTCCGGTTTCACGTTCGCAGACATAGGATGCGGAGAAGGATTCTTTGCTCTGCCAGCCGCCAAAATCGTCGGCCAAGCGGGACGAGTCTTCGCCATGGACGCGGACCATGACGCCATCGC
>CAZLHM010000008.1:55917-58920 GCA_964559555.1 uncultured Candidatus Bathyarchaeia archaeon | reverse complement strand
GTGAAAGACGCTGGTCCATACCACTATGTGATCGCAGCAAAACCACAAGCGTAGTCCTCAGTCAGTCCATCCGGTCTCGAGATGCGCGCTCAAGATTCACCTTCGCGTCGTCGGTTCAGTGCTAGTGCTGTGAATCTCTCCTTAGGGTCAGTGCAACTCCGGCGATCGCGAATGCTGAGAGGGTCATGCACAAAGCGGCGATCTCAAGGTTGTAGAGATCAGCAAGGGCGCCCATAAGCCAAGGGGAGAACACCCCGCCCATCAGTCCCACGCTGTACACAACTCCGGTGGCGAGCCCCCTTCTATTGGGAAAGAGGATAGTCGTCCAAGCGAAGATGGTCGGCATTATCGGGCCCAAAGCGAAGCCCGAAAAGCACCAGAGCGCAATTATGAGGTGTGTCTCCTCGACAAATATGGCTGCCAGAATCGAGATCGCGCTCGCAAGGGCACACGAGAATATCAGTTTCCTATAGCCCACTCTGTCTGCGAGATTGCCCAAGACGAGTCTGCCGAGTGCCATGAACGCCCAGAAGAGCCCTATCGAGACGCTTGCAAGCTCTATTGTGAAGCCTCTTTCGAAGATGAGAAAGGTAGGCAACCATGCGTTGGCACCGACCTCAGCGCTGAAGTAGAAGAATCCGGCAACGAGTAGTGCTCGACCGTTGAAGAATGCATCTAGCAGTTGACCATCAGGCTGTGGGACAACCTCCCTGCTTGGAACTTCCGAGCATTTTGCCAGCCGCGTCTTGAGAACTAACATGATCGCTACGAGCGACAATGGAATACCTGCAATACATGTGACCAAGTAGGGCAGCCGCCAACTTCCATAGCTCGCGATCAAGAAGCCGGAAAGCATCGGCCCTAGGAAGGCGCCCAGACTGAAGAACAGGTGTAGAACGTTCAAAGCGAAGCCTCTTCTCCTCGGGTAGAGCTTTGAGAGCAGCGAGTTCATCGAAACTTCCCCGAAAGCTGCACCCATCCCGGCAACGAGAAAGAGCCCCAGCAATCCAAAGAAATCGCCAGCAATCGATGCGAGTCCAACGGCGCTTAGTGTTGCCACGAAGCTAGTTGCCAACACTATTGGCTCACCGTACCTATCTGAGATTGCCCCACCGATTGGAGTGACAACGTACCCCACGTTCCATATGCTGGCAACAAGGCCCAGCGTCGCATAGGGTATCACGAATTCCTGCATCATGGATGGGAACGCAGGACCCATCAAAGTTGCAGCGATTGCGATCATCATCAAACCCAGAGACGAAATTAGGGCGTAGGCGAGTCTGATCGTGCTGTCCATTGCCTCTATGCGTGAAACTGCCTCGGTGGACATAATGCACGCCTGTGGCTTTCCAGTCGTTGTCGGCGCCGTACCGAAGTGTCCTGTGACCACCCAGTCGTCTCTCCGATCGTCAGTTACGTCTTGTGCACACTAGGGGGACACTCGTGCAATGATCTCGTCGAGTGAAAGAGCCTCTTCGGTCCGTTTTCTCATATCCCTGAGTTTGAACCGGCCAGATTCGATTTCTGTTGGCCCAACCACCAACGTGTAAGGAATACCGAGCGAGTCAGCGTATTCGAGTTGTCTCGCAAGCGACTTGCGTTTCACATCCACGTCCGTCGGGATCTTGAATCCACGCAGTCTGTTGGCGATCGCGAGTGCTTCCTGCCTTACTTCGTCATTTACGGCTGCGACGAAGACCGTTCCGGCTTGGATGAGCTTAGGGAAGACCCCGGCACGTTCGAGGGAGATGAGAAGCCTTTCGATCCCTCCGGCAACTCCTGTTGCTGGGATGTTCCTTTTTCCGTAGATCCCACAGAGCTTGTCATATCTTCCTCCCCCCAGGATTGCTCCAACATCTTCGCCTCCCTTGTCGAACGCCTCGAAGACGATGCCGTCATAGTAGCCGATCCCTCTCACAACGCTCATGTCGTATTCACATCGATCTAGCTTCTTCAATCCCTCTAGTGCTTCGGCGAGTTCCGCAAGCTGCCTATAACCAAGAGCAGCTTGCTCGCCCTTCGTTTTGGTTTCAGAGATCATCTCTAGCACCTTGCTCGGTCTGCCTTTGACAGAAGTGAACTGTAAGATAGAGTCAACGAGTTGCTTCTCGATTCCCTCTGCGCGTAGCTCCGCTTCGACAGCCTCCTTCGGAGTCTTCCTCGACTTGTCGACTATGCGAAAGATGGCTTCGATCTTCTCTTGAGCTCCTACCCCTAGATCCTCAACGAAAGCTTGGATGACCCTACGATTCGAAATGCGGACCTCGAACTCTCTCAATCCGACGTTGTCAAGCAGATCCATGCTGAGGGCAACGATTTCCGCATCGGCCAGTGGGTCATCGGATCCAAAGATCTCCGCGTCCCATTGCGTGAAATATCTGTACCGTCCAAATTGAGGTTCATCGTATCTCCAGTTCCCTCCAATTGAAGCAAGCTTCAGAGGTTCAGGCAGATCCGAGCGACCTGCTACCATCCTGGCCATACCAACAGTCAGATCGAACCTGAGACCAATTCTTCGACCCGCTTTGTCACTGAACCAGTAGATCTCATCCTTTATGGCCGGTCCACTCTTGGCTTCAAGCGTCCTCAGTTCCTCGAGTGTCGCCGGCTCCATCTCTTGAAAGGCATACCTTCGAAAGACTTCCCGAATTCTCTCGTAGGTCCAGTTTCGCTTCGCCATCTCTTCTGGCTCGATGTCTCTGATGCCTCTGGGCAGGCTGAACTGCTTGTCTGACATTCGCCTCGTCTCTACACAGTGTTCGTTGGCTATCCGTCGCATCAGGATGCTATCTGCTTTCTCTTGGGGTCTGCGCATCACCGCTTATTAGGTGGGCTGATCGTCCCGTAGTTCTCTGTCAGGTGGTCTGTAGCCATGTCCGCGAAGAGAACGAGCATGGGAGTATCAGTACTTGCTGGTTTGATCACTGCCGGAGTTCTCGGTGTCATCCTTGATGTCGTTGAAGTCCCCTTGGGAAGCGTGATCGGCGCTTTCGCTGGCGGCTT
>CAZLHM010000008.1:0-55817 GCA_964559555.1 uncultured Candidatus Bathyarchaeia archaeon | reverse complement strand
CCACCACGCCCAGAGAAGTACTGCGTCCAGTGCGGTGCAGGATTGGCGAAGCAAACCATGGATTGTCCGGCGTGCGGCGCCAAGCAACCTGCATAAGTCATGCATCGCGAGACCGGACAGTGAGATGCATCTGGCTCATTTCGGATACCGACACTTCCGCGGCGCGATCTGTCTGTCCTACACTCTGAGAAAGTCGAGTGAGTAGTAGACAATGTCAGTTCTTCTGTCGACGACAGCAAGTATCAGTACCTTCTTGTCTCGCGTGGCCCGTTTCAGCAGTCTGCGTAGAGTCTTCAGATCGGCCTCGCCGCCCTCGTACACGATGTAGACGTATCTCCTCATTGGACCCTTCCCGTGGATCTCAAAGTCGAAGCCAAGGCACTCTCTGACGATGTACCCCCTATCTCGTAGATCGCGATAGACAAGATACTTCACCCAAAGCTCCGGACGCCTAGCAGAAAGACATTTCACAAGTTCCTCAAGGGTTATGCTCTCTGTGCTTCTTGACTGTAGGTTGATTCTTCCCTTCTCGAGTAGGTAGAACGCCTCATACTCGGAGAGTCTCAGTTTCCTGCCTCTCAGTTCTCCAAAGCCACGTTCCCGGATCTCCATTAGTTGCGAGGCGTTTGGAAGCACGACTTGGCCTGCTTGAAGGAAAGCCTCGTAGACTTGGAACGGCTTCTCGACGGGTTGTTCGCTCACTGACTTGTCAACTCTCTGTTGCAGGTGGCGGCTCATCTACATTGACGCTGCTCTTTTAATGTGATCGCGTCATGCTGTACCGTTGGCGTCATAGTTGGTTGATGTCGCAACTCTAAGGACTGTCGAATGGACTCGTCAGGGCGTGCGTTTGGTGAATCAGAAAGAACTTCCTGACCGGCTGTCCCACGTCGTATGTCGTGATCACAAACAGGTTGCGCGAGCGATACGAGACATGACCGTGAGAGGAGCACCCGCAATCGGCGTAACAGCAGCTATGGGACTTGCGCTCGCTGCAAACAGAAGCAAGCGCACGGATCCTGAAGGGGTCATCTCTGATCTCGAGAAAGCAGGACAGATCCTTAGATCGACTAGGCCTACAGCTCGAAATCTCTTCTGGGCGATCGATCGAGTATTGAGGAGAGCCAGAGAGGCTGCCAACCAACAGGGCGACGTTCGGAGTGCCGTCGTAAAAGAGGCACAGCTCATGGCAGATGAAGATATTGAATCCAATCGAAGGATGGGCCAGTTTGGTGCGGCGCTCATTCAAGATGGAGACACAATCCTCACTCACTGCAACACGGGTACGATGGCCACCGTGAGTCACGGTACTGCACTAGGTGTCATTAGGACCGCGATCCGCCAAGGCAAGAGAGTCAAGGTGATCGCAACCGAGAGCAGGCCGAGGCTTCAGGGCGCCAGAATAACCGTTTACGAGACTCTGTCAGACAAAATTCCTACGACGTTGATAGTTGACAGCGCTGTCGGGATAACGATGTCGAAGGGCATGGTTGACAAGACGATCGTAGGAGCTGATCGCATCACGCGGAACGCTGTTGTCAACAAGATAGGCACGTTCATGATCGCTCTAGCCGCGAAGCACCACGGAGTCCCATTCTACTCCGCCGCACCTTTCACAACCTTCGACCTAGAGGGTGAATCAGCCGAGGTCTCGATCGAGGAACGTGACCCGAAGGAAGTCACAGGGATCTGCGGCAAGCGGATCGCGCCAAAAGGCGTAGGAGTCTTCAATCCCGCTTTCGATGCTACTCCACTTGAACTCGTCACTGCAGTAATAACCGATCGAGGGATTTTCTCGGGCGAGCAGGTTCGAACCATGTCTGCCCCGTAGTACGCGTTGTGAAGCTGGGACTGACTGATCGTTCTAGTCTAGCTTCTTGAAGCTGCACAGTTCGCTTGGTTCTTCCAAGTATCTGTTGATGGTGACCTCGGCAATCATCTGGCAGTATCTCGCCGCCTCTGTCAGGTTCCACGTGATCGATCTAAATGCAAGTGCAACATTTCGGTTCAAGACTTCGTCGACGATCTTCTCCGAGATCTTCCTGTTTCTAGCCCGAGCGCGGCCGCCATCCTCGATCGACTCGTTGGCCAGCACCACATCAAGCTTCGTAAATGCTCTCATTGTGTTTTCCGATATCGATCGGACCGCCTTGCTCATTTGAGCAATCTCCTGCAGCACCGACGTGTGTCTCTGGTATTCCTCATCCTTGATCGCGATTACTTCCTTTGCAGTGTTCTCAGCGCAATCCGCGATACACTCCAAATGCTTCGCAACAATTCTGTTTCCCAAAGCATGTTGCGGATTGAAGACACCCATGTCGCGGGCAGCGCCCAGCTTTGTCGTCGCGAGTATGAGTTGGCGCACTATCAGCCAGTAGATCCTGTCGGCCTCGTTCTCCATCTGGAGGACTTCCCCAGCAATGTCCTGCCTTTTCTCAAGCAAGGCCCTGAGTGCAGTGTCCTGCATCGAAAGCCCGACTCTGTGGAGTCTCTGAATTAGGCCGGTGACAGGGAACTTGGAGGGATCGACGAAGCTCTGGATCACAATCTCTCTGGGGGTCTGTTCAACGATGCTTAGGCCCATGAGTCTCTGAACGGTGCTCCTAATCTCCCAAAGGTGTTCGGCTGTCAGCTCCTTGCCTGATGTGATTATGAGCGAGTCTCGGCCTTCAATGTAGTTCCCGGTGATGATCCTTGCGAGCAACTCGTGTTCTTTGCAGAGGTCAGCGTTGACTCTCGCGATGATGGTCTCTGCCCTTTCACTGGCCAGACCCGGAACGAGTCTGAGAGATCCGTCCCCAGTACGTCTCAGAGTCACAACATTGCCCTGTTTTAGCCCTACTTGTTCAACCCAATCGCGAGGCAATGAAACCGTCAGAGTGGAGTGCCCGACCTTCTGGACCTTCCGGACTTCCATCAAACTCACCAATCGGATGCTATGCCAACCGTGTTCAGTTCTGGTAACACGCTCGTCGTTACGCAGTCTGCCGTGTTCGGATGATATATATTCCGTCTACAAAGTAAAGACAGTGTTTAGGGCTGGCTGAGCAAAAGCAGAGATAACGCTGACGATCATCTGGGGAACACAGGATCGCCAGTTGTCATGCGAGCGAATGACCACAGACCGCTTAACGTGGTTTCTGGGATCAGACCCTGCATCTCATTGCTGATATGATCCTGTGGTCAGCCCAAATCTTGCACGTGCCCTCTGACGAGACCATCGTGGGGCCAAGCGGATCGGCAGGAGTGCAGTGCCGCATGTAGAGTGGGCACTCCGGGGGGTCAATCTTGCCGACAATGACCTCGGCGCATCTTGCGCCTTTCGCGAACTCCGCATCCTCATCTTTCTCAGTGAGCTCATAGTGCTTCCGCGCATCCAAGTGGGAGAACTCCGCCTTGATGTCAAGCGCACTGTCGGGTATCACTGCGACCCCGCGCCAATATCCGTCTTGTAGATCGAACGCTCGTCGCATCATATCCTGTGCTCTCAGGTTTCCTTCCCACGTTACGGATCGGGTGTACTCGTTCTCCATCTTTGGTTCCTTGTCCTGAATCTGCGTGAGAATCATCGCAGCGGATATCAGTACATCCAGCGGCTCAAATCCTGAGAAAACCATTGGCTTGTGGCATTCCCCAAAACATGACTTGTAGGCTTTCATTCCGGTTATCGTCGAGGCGTGTCCTGCGTTTATGAAGGCATCAACTTGTAGGTCTGGAGATCTTGAGACCGCCATGACGGCACCGGGCACGTATCGATAGGACGTGAGGAAACGGAGATTCGGCGGTGGTCCTTGAAGTATCTCATAGGCCGTAGCGGGTGCCGTTGTCTCGAAACCAACAGCGAAGAACACGAACTCTCTCTCCGGGTAGGAGCGTGCAATATTTACGGCATCGTGAACACTGTATACTACCCGTACATCTCCACCGAGCGTCTTCGCTTGGGCGAGCGAATGCTTCGACCCTTTCGCCCGGGACATGTCTCCATACGTCAAGATGGTCTTCCCTTGAAGTGCGAGATCGACTGCAGCGTCGATGTCTGCAGCCGGAGTCACACATACGGGGCATCCGGGCCCTGCGCGTACCTCAACGCGTTCTGGCAAGAGGCTTCTAACCCCATGATGTGTGATGGTCCATTCGTGCGACCCGCATACGTGCATGATCAAGATACTTTGTCCGATCGCGTTGCTGAGTTCGTCGATCTTGTTTCTCAGTCTCTTCGCAAGGTCAGGATCCCTGTAGCCATCAAGGATTGACAGATGAGTCACCTAGCAGAGGCTGAGTTTTTTCTTCTTCTTGGGCGAGCATCTCTTTCCAATATGAAAGAGTCTTCTGTGCTTCGTCCTCGTCCATGACTTGTATCGCGTATCCTGCGTGGACTAGGACGTACTGACCAGGTCTTGCTTCGACTAGGGAGATGTTTATGCCCTCCCTCGCGGTCCCCTCGCCAAAGTCTACTTTGGCGAAGTCACCGGCAATGCTGAGGATCCTACCTGGAAAGGCTAGGCACATGAAGACCTTCGCAGGGATGCATATGGCAACTCTTAGAGTTATTGATGAATAAGTCTACGACTTTGCTCGTGTTTGTTCTAACTCGTGACACTTGGATGCCGTATCCGCAGTAGTTGCGCTGACGCAACGGTTCCCGGCAGGAACGACTCGCAGTGCGTGATTGAGTATTTCATCAGCGGACTCTGGCACCACATGACCGGCAATAGTCTTCGCTAGCATCGAGGACGGCTCCACATGAGGGGCAGTATGATGCTGCAAACTGCGGCACGGCGGGCGCACTTGCTCTCCTTCGACCCAGCATTACACCAATCGCCACCAAGACCAAGACCGCTACTGCGATAAGCAGCAGATTCGTCGTATTGGAGAGGAGATCGGAGATCTGGAAACCGCCTTTCTCCACTGTGAGGCTGGTTGATTCACTCGGCGAAGCTTGGTACTCTGCGTTTCCGGGCCAGCTTGCGGTTACGGTCCATTCGCCTTCAATAGGTGGTGAGAAGAGATCTCTGAAGGTCCCATCTGATTCTACGAATGCATCGCGAGTGATCGTTGACCCATCAGGACCGCGATATGTTAGAGTCACATCAGCACCCTCCACTGGAGGTGCAAGGGAACCCGAAACGGCGATCTTGCCATCCTGCGAGGTCGCTGAAACCGTGAGAGTCGACTTCTGTTTGGGGCTCCTCTCAATGTTCAGGGTGACAGTGGCAGAATCGGTCTTGCCTGCTCCGCTGGCTTCTATCGTCAGCGGATAAGCCCCCTCTTGTGCAGCCGAAGATATCTCCAATGTCAACAGCGAGGTGAACGGCGGATTACCCGAGGGTATACTGAACGATGAAGAGACTCCAGCCGGTAGTCCCCGGACGAGTAGGCTGACGGGCTGGTTGAACACTCCCGTTGGTGTCACAGCTATTGTGAAGACTGCCTTGTCGCCTTGCTTCACTGATGCGGTGGTCGGAACTACTGTCAAGAGGAATCTGGCAGCCTCCTCTATCATGAGCGTTCCAGTAGCGGTCTTGGTTACTCCTCCACCACTGGCGGAGACCGTAACCGAGTAGCTACCGGTAGACTGAGCCGCCGTCGCATCGACCGTTAGCGTCGATCCAAACGCAGGCGTACCTGACTGTGGAGAAAAGCTGTAGACCACACCGCTCGGAAGGCCTGAAAGGCTGAGTGTCACAGGCGACGCTGAGCCGCTCACGAGATTCACTGTGACAGAGTAGGTCGTCTTGTCACCGATGCGTACCGTCTGAACAAGTGGGGAGATTGAAACAGAGAAGTCGAACGGAGGGGCCCTTTGGATCACGGTCAGCAACGCGCTTGTCTGATGGGTGACGCCTCTAGCTGACCCGATGACAACTATCGTGTACGTGCCGGTCGGGGTCGAGCGAGACGTGACTATGGTTAGATCACCGGCTGTGGTTGCGCTCCAAGTCATGCCGGGGCCGAGACCTGCTACTTGGATGTTTATCGTGGTTCCGCTCCATGCCGGACTACTGTAGGTGAGTAGGATTCTGTACATCGCTATCCCACCTTGCTCAACGGTATTCGAAGATGGTGTGAGAACGATTGTGAAATCGAATCCCGGCCCAGGTCCGCCTGCAACTGTGAAGCTTGTCTGAGCTACCCATAGTACGCTTCCAACCAACACTTCGGCTGAGACTGTGCAAGGTCCGGCTACCGCCGTGACTCCGGTCACCGTAACGGCATTCCAGACCGATCCAGGGATCGCACCTAGGCTTCGCGTGAAGGTTCCAGCAGGCGTATTGAACGTCAGACTCGCCGGGTATGGCCCACCTCCAATGAGGTCAACTTTGACCTCGACAACAACAGGATCCCCTACGTTGTACACCGAGCGGTTGGTCCTTATCTTGACGGGGTTAGGTTGACCCTCCACAACCGCTGCGGTCACCAAAGCGAGCATAATCAACGCAAGGACGAGGAGCGGCATTCTTCTCCTCAACGTGATCAACATCCCTCGTTTCCGGTGGTATTCCACGACTATTTCTGTTCTTCCATGACCGAGCCAGAGTTCTGCGCGTTTCGATACCTGAGAGAGCCGTGTTTCCAGAGATGGGTGCCAAGAAAGCAAGCGCTGAACAATAAACTTGACCGAGCAGGAGCCTTCGGGGGCCCTCCGTGCCTTCTCTCATCTGCAAGAGGGATCCGTTCCCACGATTCCTCGGCTAGGAATTGGCCGCGACAACGGCCTGCCCGAACGATAGTCCTCCGTCTCCAGGCGGAACGACCTTATGCGTTGCGAAAGAAAGTCCAGCTTCCTTCACGGCCAACCCGAAGATACGGGTGATGATCTCGTTGTAGGCTACGCCACCGGTGAAGCCTATCGTGTTGACAGCGAATCTCGTCGCGTCTGCAATGGCGCGTTCGCTCAGTGATCGCGCGATGTAGGACTGAGCCGAGTATGCGAGATCTCGCGTGGTGAAGCGCCCCACGCTTGTGAAGATCTCGTGGACCATTAGGCTCGTCTCAATCGCTTCGCCTTCGAGTCTCGGTTCGAGATTCAACACGTCTTCGCCGCCTTGGGCAGCTGACTCGAGCTTCATGGCTGGTTCACCCTCGTATGTTCGCTCATAACACAGACCGAGAATCGCGGAGATCGCATCTAGGACGCGTCCACAGCTCGTCGTGAGCTGCAACTTGCTGGAGTGAAGTTGCTTGAGAACTGTGTTGACCTCTTCAGCACCATGATGGAAGTGATCTCTACGCGCAAGAAGCCAGTCTTCGATTCCTTCGCGGTCTCTGAGTATGCCCGCCACCATCCTAAGCGGATATTTGGTCGCGAGGTCTCCACCGATCAGCGGCTGTGCCGCGAGATGGGTGAGGCGTTTGTGGCCTCCTTGATCCGTCAAGATGATTTCGCCGCCCCAGGCAGATCCATCATCGCCATATCCGTATCCGTCGCAACACACTCCCACAATCTCATCGACGCCATGTTCCGCCATTAGGGCAGCTACATGCGCGTGATGATGCTGGACAGGGACAACCCTAATTCCGGACTCCGCGGCGAGTTCGTCCGCGAACTTCGTGGTAACAAAGAGCGGATGTAGATCGCGTCCAATAACCTCGGGTTTGCATCCCGTCAGAGTCAGAAGATGACGGGTCGCGTCTCTCTGGAACTGGAACGTTTGCAGGGTCTCGACATCGCCGATGTGTTGCGTCATGTAGGCTCGGCCCTCGAACACGAGACAGGACGTCACGTTGAGTTGTCCGCCAACACCAAGCGCACAAGCATCTCTTGGAACCTCTACTGAGATCGGGGTTGGTGAATAGCCGCGAGATCGTCTAATCAGTGCAGGGGCTCCGTCAAGTGATCTCACGACGGAGTCATCGCATCTCTGCGAGATGCTACGGTTGTGCACCAAAAAGTAGTCAACAACATCCCTCAATCTGGCAAAAGCTTCTCCGTTCCCTGTGATGATCGGTTCATCCGGAGCATTGGCGCTCGTCATCACAAAAGCCCGTTCACTTGTATCATCGAAGAGCATGTTGTGAAGTCCAGTGTAGGGGAGCATCACACCGATGTTGTGAAGTCCAGGAGCGATTTCTCCTGAGAGATCGAAATCAGTCCGTTTTCTGAGAAGGACAATTGGCCGGATATACGATGTCAGTAGTGCGTGTTCGACTCGCGTGACTTCAGCAAACGATCTTGCAGCCTGAAGATCTCTAGCCATGATGGCAAAGGGCTTCTGGAACCTAGACTTCGTGTTGCGCAGCCTAACTATGGGTTCATCGAGGATCGTCGATGAAGCCAAGTGGAATCCGCCATTGCCTTTGACAGCTACAATGTGGCCGCGTTCCAGAAGTCGGCCGGCTTCACGCACCGGATCAGTCGAATCAACTCGCTGGCCGTCCCATCTGTGCAATGTCACGGATGGGCCGCAGTTCACGCATGCAACCGTCTGTGCATGAAATCGGCGATTGCTAGGATCTGTGTACTCGCCCAAGCATACGTCGCACAGTTCGAAATCTCTCATGGTTGTGCGCGGGCGATCGTAAGGTAGGGCCTCGATGATGGTGTAACGCGGGCCGCAATCGGTGCAGGTGATGAAGAAATAGCTGTGCCTCCGGTCGCGAGGATCCCGTAACTCATGCAGGCAATTGTCGCATATGGCGATATCTGGAGGAATGATCGAGCCGGCGTGGACTCGCGAAGAATCACTTTCAAGGATCTGAAACTGCTTGAACTCTCTAGTCTCTTGAGAGTACGTCGCGTCTACCTGATGGACGACAGAAGTGGGAGGGCGCTCTTTCTCCAATTGAATCATGAAGCTAGAGATGGATTCGCGTGTGCCCTCGACAACTATCTCCACACCTGCATCGCCAAGGTTTCGGACGAATCCTACGAGTCCGTTCGCTGTCGCAATTCGATAGATGAAGGGTCTGAAACCGACTCCTTGAACGATCCCCTTGACGAGCAGTCGAGCCCTCATCATCACTCACCCGCGATTCTCTTGCTCGGCATACTGGTTCGAACGGTCGGAGACTGCGCCAGCGAATTTTGCGAGCACTGGAAACGCACGCCGCTAGATAGGTTCACCTAGTCTTGCGATGTAGCAAGCCGTCATCGCACATTTAGACTAGCTACGAAATGCACTTAAGCGGCACAGAGAGAGCGCATGACGCCTCAGGGGTCGAGACACTATTTGGCGCAGACTACGCAGGAGAAAGCGCTAGTCCGGATTCTTGAAGAGCGATGCAAGGGTTGTGAACTCTGCGTGGTCGCCTGTCCGAATGGAAATCTAGCGTTATCGGACAGATTGAACCGGATTGGCTTCCACCCTGCCGTATGGCACTATTTGGGCACAAAGGGACCTTGCACCGCTTGTGGAATCTGCTATTGGGTCTGTCCTGACTTTGCCATACACGAGGTGCTCGTGAGGACCTGATAGATGACTCAGCGCGTCTACATGAAAGGTAATGAAGCGCTAGCATACGGTGCCCTCAAGGCAAAGCTGAACGCATACTTCGCATATCCGATAACACCTTCCACAGAGATACCGGAGACTCTGGCCAAGGAATTTGGAAGCGAGGAGTATCCCGACTTCAAAGTCTTCCTGCAGGCCGCAAGCGAGCTTGAAGCTGTAAGCATGGTCATGGGCGCGGCTGCAGCTGGGGCTCGAGCAATGACGGCGACATCAAGTCCAGGATTCAGTCTCAAACAGGAAGCGCTCTCGTATGCTGCCGGGATGGAGTTGCCGTTGCTCGTTGTAAATATCAATAGGGGAGGACCTGGGCTCGGTAACATTGCCCCGGAACAGGGCGATTATTTCCAGATGACGAAGGGAGGGGGTCACGGCAGTTACCGAATGATTGTGTTAGCGCCCAATTCTGTCCAAGAGATGGCGAGCTTTCCAAAGGTAGCATTCGACCTAGCCTTCAAGTACAGAAACCCCGTCTGCGTCGCAGGAGACGCTTTCACGGGCCAACTGAAGGAAGACATAATCTTCCCAAGCATCGAACCGACCGAGTACGACGTATCTTCCTGGGCCGTGACAGGAGCGAATCGAAGAGAACGCCACGTGATCAACTCGATGAACTTGGACCCTGAGGTCCACGCAAAGCACGTGACCCACCTCGACGAGAAATACAAGATGATGCAATCAAGCGAAGTCAGGTACGAGACGTATTTGACAGACGATGCAGAAATCGTCGTTGTCGCATTCGGGATCACGTCACGAATCTGCAAAAGCGTAGTGAACAACCTAAGGGGTCAGGGTACCAGGATAGGGTTGTTCAGACCGATAACGCTCTGGCCGTTTCCGTACGATGAGACAAGAAAGCTGGCAGAACGTGCTAAGCGTTTTCTCGTAGTGGAGCTTAGCACTGGACAGATGGTTGAGGATGTTCGCCTAGGGGTGGAGGGAAGGGCGACAGTCAGTTTCTTCGGAAAAGTCGGCGGTCTTCTTCCGACCCAAGGAGAGATTGAGAGCAGACTGTACGAGCTGGAGAAGGAGGGAACTACCACTTGACCAGTCAGGAACCAACCTTGGAGCAGTATCGGATGAAACTCGGAAAACTGGAATCGTTGACGGAGAAACCAACTCACTATTGCCAAGGTTGTGAACACGGCGAGCTAACTCGTTTCATCGCCAACGCCATCGACAGCCTGCGAATTCGGGAAAGAACGGTAATGATAGATCCCGTTGGCTGCAGCGTTCTCGCGTTCGACTATTTCAACATCGATCACATACAGTCGCCTCACGGCCGGGCTCCAGCGATCGCCACAGGCCTCAAGAGAGTCAGACCCGATCTCGTTGTCTTCACAGTGCAAGGAGACGGAGACGCGTTGGCAATAGGCTTGCTCGAACTCATGTATGCCGCCATCCGTGCAGAGCCGATCTCCATTTTTCTCGTCAACAACGCCATCTATGGGATGACTGGCGGACAGATGGCGCCCACGACTCTGCAGGGTCAAACAACGACAACGACTCCGTATGGCAGAGATATCCAATTCACGGGCACTCCTGTTGACGCGTCGAGACTTCTATCGACGATTGACGGGTCCGCATATGTCAAGAGAGTAAGCCTCGCGATTGCAGAAGTCGACACAGCCAAGGGAAAATCATACAGTGTCAGGAACATACTCGAAGCAAAACAGGCCATTGAGAACGCGTTCAAGGTTCAGATGATGGGAGGATTCTCCTTTGTTGAATGCCTCTCAACATGTTGGGTGAATTGGAAACTTCCCATCATGGAAGCCAAGAGGTTTCTGAACGAACGCCTGATCAAGCAGTATCCTCTTGGAACGTACAAAGACAAGTTCGGGATCGAGAAGAAGTGACAAGGACGCAGATCCTTCTCTCCGGGCACGGCGGCCAAGGAGTGTTGCTCTTAGGCGACTACATCGCGTATTCCGCGATGCTCGACGGAAGACGTGTCGTCTATACGCCGTCTTATGGCCCCGAGACACGGGGAGGAAAGGCGAGGTGTTACGTTGTGATGTCCGACGATGACATAGACACGCCGATCCCGGAAAACCCCGATCTCATGATCATAATGAATCAGCCTTCGATGGATTTCGTCCCCCTCTTAATGAAGGACGGTCTCCTGCTCTACAATAGTTCGTTGATTGACGGAGCGCCAAACAGGAGCGACATCAAGGCCATCGCCGTTCCTGCCACTGAGATCGCGGACTCACTCGGAAAAGAGATTAACCGAAGTCGCCACGGGAACGTGAAGGACACAAGGTTCCTAGCGAACTCTGTCATGTTCGGAGCGTACCTGGGAAGTCCCGCCGGTCGCACGGCAAGGAGGTTCCTCAAGGAGACTTTGCAGCACTTTCTTTCTTCGAAGGCAACGGTGCTCCTCGAGCTCAATGAGCTGGCGGTAGAGCGAGGCTTGGCCTGCATGCGCTCCCCGACCTAGGCGTATTCGTGAGCTCCAGGAACAGCTCAAGCTCCCAATCGCACACGACATCAGGAGCATATACGGAACCCACATAAGTATTTACGGAGTAGATACGCCAGACCACCCGTCCGCAAGTTCGAGGAACCCTCGAGGTCTCTTTCAAGCGGATCAAGGTTCACAGAGGGCAAGACGAGATGACTGTAATTACGAAAGAGCAATTGCTCGAGAAGGCTAAGAAGCCCGCAAAGGACGCGATGCGTCTCCATCCGTTCTACAAGGGAAAGATGCAGACCGTTCCCAGATGCGCGATCCGCGATTTCAATGACTTCGCAATCTGGTATACCCCAGGAGTTGCTGAACCATGCAAGGCTATCGCAAAGGACGAAGAGCTGGTCTACGAGTACACGAACAAATGGAACACAATAGCCGTAGTTAGTGATGGTACGAGAGTTCTTGGTCTCGGTGACATAGGCCCGAAGGCCGGCATGCCGGTGATGGAAGGAAAGGCGCTCCTCTTCAAGTACTTAGGAGGAGTTGACGCGGTCCCAATCTGTCTCGATACCAAAGATCCAGAGCAGATAATCACAGCCGTGAAGTGGCTTCAGCCCTCGTTCGGTGGAGTAAATCTCGAAGACATTGCAAACCCGAAATGCTTCTACATCCTCGATAGGCTTCGAGCGGAGGCCGAGATCCCGGTTTGGCATGATGATCAGCAAGGGACCGCAACGGTCGTGCTGGCGGGTCTGATCAATGCTCTCGAAGTGGTCGGCAAGAAGATTGGTGAGACAACACTGACCATGATCGGTGCGGGCGCCTCGAACATCTCATGCAGTCGCCTCATGTTTGCCTACGGACTGAAGCCTGAGAACACAATGGTCGTCGACACAAAGGGAATACTCAATCAGCAAAGAAAAGACCTCGAAACGAAGAAGGCCGTATTTCCCGACAAATGGAAACTCTGCGAAAAGACAAACAAGGAGCAAAGATCAGGCGGAATTCCTGAAGCGCTCAAAGGAGTGGACGTTTGCGTCGCACTGTCAACTCCGGGGCCAGGTACTCTCAAGAAAGAATGGGTTTCAGGCATGGCCTCAGACGCCATAGTCTTCGCATGCGCAAATCCGATCCCTGAGATCTGGCCTTGGGAAGCCAAAGAGGCAGGAGCAAGAGTCGTGGCGACAGGTCGCTCTGATTTTCCAAATCAGGTCAACAACTCCCTCGGCTTTCCGGGGATCTTCAGAGGAACCTTGGACGTGCGAGCCAAGACGATCACTGATGAGATGTGCATCGCAGCCGCGGAAGAACTCGCGAAGTGTGCCAGAGAACGAGGCATAAGCGAAGATGACATCGCCGCAAACATGGACGAGTGGCAAGTATTCCCACGCGAAGCCGTGGCCGTGGGAATGAAGGCCCAAGAGCAAGGAATAGCAGGCATAAAGATCAGCCGAGACGAGCTCTATGATCGCGCCTCAACTATGATCAGGACAGCACGCGACTTGACGAAGAATATGATGGCAAATGGTTTCATTCCTCCAGCCCCCGAGGAATGAAAAGGAATAAGACCTCGGCGAAGATGCGACGATTGACACGCAGCGGTAGACTTCCTGTGCAACGATTGAGATCAGCTCCTACTGATTGTCCCACGACAGGCGAAGCACCTAAAGCCAGCTTCGTTTGGTACAGGTATCACGCCAGTACGCGCGTGCGAGGCGCGGACCGGCGGTCGGAGCGGTAGTGCCCACAGTCTCGGATAGGATCGATCTTCTCCACATTTCTCCCATACGACGCGTCGCCGCCTTGTTGGCAGACGCGAGGAAGCAAAGAGACATAATCAGCTTCGGTGGAGGGGCTCCGAGCCTGCTACCACCGCAAGAAGTCCTTGACGAAATGATACGAATGCTCAAGGAGGAGCCGAGGGCTGCATGCTCATACGTCGGGACGCGCGGCCTGCTTGAGCTGAGACGTATGCTCTCGGATGATTTCTCGAGACAGGAAGGCACAAAATATGACCCCGCGACCGAGGTCGTCATAACGGACGGTGCAAGCGAAGCTGTCTTCGCCCTATTCTTGTCGCTTCTCAGCAGGGATGACGAGATCATTCTCACGGATCCGACATACCTAGGTTTCCGTGAAACAGCTAGGCTCGCAGGCGCACGTGTCATTCTGCTCCCAGTCAGCGTGGACGAGGGCTATCAGCCAGATATTGAGAAGCTGAAGCATCTCATAACTAGGGAGACGAGGGCATTCGTCCTGCTATCCCCTGATAACCCGACCGGGAGAGCAGTCAATCAGGACTTCGCAAAGGCACTGGTTGACCTAGCCGTGGACCACAATTTCTGGATCATATACGACGCCACGTACAGAGACATACTCTTCGAGGGGACGTACCTCAAACTCTGCAGCCTGCCGGGTGGCAGAGATCACGTCGTTGTCGCTGGGAGCTTCTCGAAAGACGCTTCGATCCCTGGTCTTCGTCTCGGATATGTCATGGGACTGCCGGAGGTAGCCGATGCTGTCGAGAAGATCAAGCAGTACACCAGCCTCGCTCCGAACACTCTCAGCCAACACGCGATGATGAAGTTCTTCTCAGGTGATATCAAGGAGAGATACTTGAGGGAGAAGGTACTTCCGACTTACAAGGCGAGACGAGATTTCATGGCAGATGCCATCAAGAATCATCTGCCAGAAGCAAAGCTGTCCGTGCCGCAGGGGGCCTTCTATTTCTTCGTGGACCTCAGGTACTACCTAGAGGGCATGAAGCGAGACGAGAGGGACTTCTGCAATAGGCTGCTTGAGAGGAAGAGCGTAGTGTTGATTCCAGGCTCGTTCTTCGGTGCCAACGGTGCTGGGCACGCACGACTGACTTTCGTAAGCGAACCAGAGAATAGGATAGACGCGGGGATTAAGGCAGTCGCAGAGTACGTCTTCAGCTTCACGTTCTAAGCTACTGGATCTCCTGAAGCGGTTTCTTCGCGACCTGCAGAACTATCTCCACAGGTGCCCTCGCGACCTGTTCAATCTTCATCTTCCAGTCATTGCCTATCGATACGAGGGCGTAGATCCCGCTCACCTCAGCCTTGGCCTTCTGGACGATTCTGGCCAAGGCGACTTGGGTTTCGCCGCTATCGATGACGTCGTCAACGATCAGGACGCAGTCTCCTCTCCTAATGGCGTCGCGCGGCACGAAGAGGCTCATCATTATGGCCGTCTTGCTCGGGATGTATATCTCCTCGATGAACTCTCGAACACCTACCTCCCTACTCTTCTTGGCGATCACCAAACCGACCCCGAGCCTGTGAGCGACCAAGGTGGCTAGGGGTATCCCGTCAACGGCTGCCGCCAAGACTTTGGTGATTCGCTTGCCGGCGAAGGCGTTGATCGCGTGCTGAACAGCTCTTTCCAAGAGAAGCGTGTCCGAGATCAGCCTCGTGTTGTCGAAGTAGCCGAGTTCGTCGAATCGGATTCGTTGCTGTATCTCGCCTTCTAGGCGCATGATCTTCTGAAGCGTCTGATTGATTGACTGAGCGCGGTCAATTGTGGGTAGAACGTGTCCTTTGACGTATCTACTGAGCACAGTCTCCGGTAGGCCGATAATTTGGGCTAATTCTCGATATGTATAGTAGTTTTTGGCGAGATTGAGCAGTTCGATCGTCATCAGCTTGTATTTGAGGTCCGAAATCCTAGAGCCTGCCCTCATGACAGTTTCCTCTCAAAACTAGTCCATTTTCTGGGACAGTGACAGATTCGTGCTTATATCTAATAAGACTTTCCTCGGGTGTTAGACACAAACCATGGGGGTGGCTTAGCGGCGGCTGGAGACGACGCCCGTACTATCTTGATACCTGCCTTCATACAACCTCGCGGCTCCCTCGCCAAGCCTGACAAGGGTTAGCTGAACGAACCTTTCTCTCGCCTTCAGGCGCACAGTTTTTGCACCGCTGTTAAAGAGGGCGATCGTGAGCTGGCCCCTGAATCCCGGGTCTACCAAGGCTACGCTTGCGAGTATTCCCTCTCGGGCCATCGATGACCTGATGTGTAGGAACCCAGCAACCCCCCCTCTCAGCTCGACCCTCTCCATTGTGGCGACAAGGCGGTGCTCGCTCGGCTTTAGGACTGCATCGCTGTCCAACCTCAAGTCGTAGCCCGCCGCGCCAAGGCAGGACTCCTCGAAGGGCTCGATGACTAGGTTACTCTCAGCCAAGGCCTTCCGGATCTCCGAGTCTGAAAGGGCCATCGATGACCGCTCTTGTCGGATCGGTCACTTCGTCCGACCGATTAAGCCTTTGCCGGAGAACCTTATCTCGGCGTGATGTCTACCTGCGGCGGATGGTGGAAACGACAGCTGCAGTTCCGCGTCTCTCTAGTCAGCAGGATTCTGAACACATCTGGTGTACGACTTCGCGGCGGACGGTTAGACATAGTGATCGCGCCCAGCTCGGCTACTGACTCCTGCCTCGTCCGCGATGCGGTGCCAAGCCCGCATCTGGAGAAGGGGGCTGAAGGTAACGTCCATGCAATTGTGAAGATCCCTGAGCTTGAAGTTGAGGAGACGTTCGAATCAAGAATCGATGTGAAATACGTGACTGCCAAGTCAGCATTCGAGCTTGACTTGGTCGCAGGAGCGACCGGGCCAGCAAATGCGCCAGCTGAATACTGCAAGCGTGACCGATTCTGGGAGACCGACGACCCACTAATCAAGCGAACTGCCGAACGCATTAGGCGTTCCTCACGAAACACAAGTGAATTCTTGACGCAGACATTCGCTTGGATTCGAGACAACCTAAAACTCCGAGAGCCTCAGCCAACTCGTCTAGGCGCGGCACGTGCCATTCGTGATCTAACAGGAGACTGTGACGAATTCTCGGACCTCTTCATTGCCCTATGCAGAGCGGCAAATGTCGCATCACGACGAGTTGTGGGACTATTCTACCACGAACGCGAGGGAGAGCGAAGGTCCTTCGACTGGCACGCTTGGGCGGAGGTTCAGATGACCCCGTCCGTGTGGATTCCCTTCGATCCGTCATTGAACTTCCTTGCTGGCACAAGTGAGAGGCATCTGCCCAGATGTTGCATGGGCAGAAGATCCGACTATCCCATCAGGCGACTGACCTGGAGATCTCATCCAAACAGACCTCCAGCCTTGAATGATGACGACATCGAAAGCATCGCTGTAGCGTCGAACTAGGCCAAGGCACAATGCCACGAACCCTTATCTTCAGCACCACCTTCAGTCTTTCTCGTCTCTGGCGGAGAGCCTGACTTGTGTCTCAACTATGTCCAGGGAGACAGGTGCCTTCTTGATGGCGAAGTCTGTCTCTTGGGCAACCGAGGAAATCAAACGCGAAACGAGGACCGCGAATGCTCGAAACATGGTGCTTTCGATGTTTGGAAGACGCGAGAGGGGCAGGTTCTCATAAGCGACTTGGGAGGTCACTACGAAGGAGTCCAAGACTGTTACGGATTGGGCATCTCACTGGAAGAGGCGACCAAGGCTGCAAGGCGACAAGCCGCTAGTCTGCGAGCCAAGATTGTCACAACCCAAAGGAAATGCGAAAAATGTGGAACACGCTTTTGGTCTCGAGCAGATCGCACTGAAACATGCACCCGTGGTCAGGTGGCTGGTTACTTTTGCTACCCATGTCTCACAAGCACTCCTCAGATGGAGCTAGACGAGTATTGGAAGGTTCTCAGTCGACGAGAGAGCCTATCGTATCTTGAACTAGACGACCGGTGCGGCTAGTTCTGGCGACCGAGAAGCAAGGCGTTGAGAACTGCTATTTACTCTGGACGGTATTCGAGAAGGCAATCGCACTAGCCAAACGCCGCTGCTGGCAAGACTCGCGAGGTCAGAGTTCGATGCGCGTTTTCCTCACTGGAACTAGTAGGGTCTATCTGATCGCGAAGAAACACTCATACTACCTACTCGGGTTGTGCGTCTTTGCCCTGAGCTTCTTCATACATTCGCCACGCCCATTTGGGTTGGCCGAATACAGTGATCTCCAGAGCCTATTCTTCCAGGTGTTCTCGCGTAGCGATAGATGGTACGGCGGCAAACCCGAAACGCTTGGAATTCCCTATGTTGACTTCAAGTTCGAGTATCCGCCAGTCGTAGGCGTCATCTTCTTTTTGACGAGCGTATTCTCGCTGCTGATCACAGACGCGACGGGTATTTCCCGTCCCACGGTCTTCTACACGATATTGGGACTGACTTCTGCTCTTCCAGCCTACCTGCTCTATCTCAAGATCATGAAATACATGTCGAAGACGCTGCGGTCACCCGCATCAAGGCTTCCGTTTGCGATCGCTGGATTCGGGATAACATACTATCTAGTCTACAACTTCGATATCATTGCGATTGCATTCGCGACGGTTTCCTTGGCTCTGTTGATCAGAGGAAGGAGTACCTCCGCAGGTGTTCTATTGGGCCTGAGTGTTGCGGCGAAGATACTCACAGGCATCATCCTTGTTCCCTCCCTCCTGTACTTGGCCCGGAAAGAGCTCAGGTCCGCTGTCGGCTATTTTCTCGCCTTCTCTCTGACCGTTCTTGGTTCGTTCGGTCCCGTCTACATGTTCGCCTCAAGAGGTCTCTACGATATGGTCAAATGGCACGCAACTTGGTATTGTGAGAACTGCTTCTACGTCTTGATCGTGAAGGATCTTGGAGATGCCCTTTGGAGATTGGTCTCGCTTCTGCTCATGATGGTCGCTCCCCTTGTGGTCATGGTCATGATACGAAAAGCAGACGCAACTCTCAAGCTCGTGGTCAGGAGCCTGCTCATGATACCTGCGGCCGTCTCGCTCTCATTTGTCTATTCGCCGCAGATGAACGTCATGATCGCTCCATCGTACCTGCTTACCAATACTACCACGATGCTGGGTATCCTTGCGCTAAGTGACTTCCTGAACATGCTGATCATGATCTTCTTCTTCAGGTCAGGCACGCTATGCAGCGTATTTGGAATCGGGACATGTCCTCCGGTATGGGGGCGAGCAAGTCCAGTACAGTGGATTGCGTTCTGCCGGATAGCCCTTCTATGGCTCTTCATAGTCACAGGCGTGATGGCCTACAGAGCTAGGCAGCGTACAAATCCGTCCCCGAGTTAACTGCTCCTGAAGAGCGATCAAGACTCTTCGGCTGAATTCGTTGCATGGATCTTCTTCTGTATGTGATAAGTTCCAGTGCTACCATGGCTCCAAGAAGTAGTGCAGCGATCGCGACAACCGATATTGAAAAGGCATCGAATCCATCTTCGATGGCGAAATTGAAGGTTGCCTGCTTGGTTCTCTGTGTTGATGGATCCATGTTCTGATCCATATGGTATGTGAATACGACTATCGCAGAGGTTGAGCCTCCGCGTTTCGCCACATAGACAGTTCCGGATTCGGGAGCTGAGACGACGGCATCCTCGCCCGAGCGAAGTGGCGTTGGCATTGAGGCAGCCAGGCAACGTGGTAGTCCGGTTTCGATACGGACGTGGTCCGAATCGAAGACGGCCGCGAGTGACGTATCACAAAGGGTGGGAAGGTAGTAGATTGTCGCAGGGCCATCATTCCGTATTCTCACTTCAACTCTCATTTCTTCCCCGACCCTCGGAGGTCGTCTCTCCAGGTTCTCTCCCGCTAAGATATCGATATCAACGAAGTGTACTCCGGCACCACTGCTGTATGCCTCCTGAAGGTCTGCCGCGTTCTCCTTGTCAGTGTGGACAGCTAGGGATTCAGCATGGTATGAAGCGAACAGTAGCGCCAACAGAAGACATGCCGTTGTTGCTTGCATAGCTTTGGCTTTCGAAGGATGGCGTATTTGATTCTAGGGAATAGAACAGGATCTCGTGCTGTCGAGCATGTCACCATCCGTCATAACTGAGAATGCAACGGTCTCGTTTACAGATGTGAGTATTGTTCAAGGGCAACTCTGAAAAGAGAACCTCCACTGAGTAGACAAAGCATCATCCCATCGAAAGCATGAGCACCATGATCGATATCGATAGGATTTGGCTCGTTGTCGGTCCCGCTTACATTCGCTTATCAACCGTGATAACGTTCTTTGCAGTCTTCGTCTTCGTAGCGTGGAGATTCCGATCAAGCCGAAATGCGGCATTGTACAACGGAGCAATCGCTGGTCTGGCCATGCTCAGCCTGTACGAAGTCCTCTTCAACATCACTGGCGGATACCCACCGACAGACATGCTGCCCCCGTGGGAAGTCGCAATACTAGTGGGCTCGATGTTTCTCGGGCTACTGCAAGCGAAGAAACATTTCACGCCTTCAAAGTTGCCTCTGGCATTGCTTTTGGCTTTCGCGGTTGATTGGCTTGTCTGGATTGCAGTTGGCTTCCCTTTCAACTTGCCAACGTCACAGCCACTCAACTTGCTCGGAGAAGCATTGAATACGAGCACAAAGATGCTTCTTCCCTTCGGCTACGCCACGGGATTACGAGAGCGACGATAGTCTCTCCCTCCTGACTTTGAACGCGAACATCAATTAGTCGGGGAGCCTCCAGACGCAAATCCGAGGCTGCCTATGGCGCGTGCTTCGTAGAGTTCTTCTCGACATTTCGTCCCTCTCGAGGGGTAGATCACGATACGTTTGAGATGAGTAAATCTCCGTCTAGGCCGAAAGGGCCCGTAGTCTAGACTACTCGAATGCTCACGAGTGGCATTCAGGTAGGGGCAACCTTGTTTCAGCGTTGTCATTTGTCGGCGAGCGAGCGCACGACATATCTGAGGTCGTTATACTGGCGCCTAGGAACCGAAGGTGAGGCAGCAGCGTCCTTTCTCCGAATTTTGTTTATTGTTGGCTCGCACTGTAACTGTCCGTGGTGTGGCTTGTCGACGAGATCGGCCACCGTGTTTGTAGTCGCGCTTGTGTTTTTCATCTTGGTGCCTCAGGCGAACGCCAGCTTCACAAAGATCCCGATGTTCGACTTGATAACAACCTCCAACCTGCCTGGGGCAACAGATGCGGTCTATACTCTCCACCTTGAGAACCCCGACCGGTCCGAGGATGCGCTCACTGTTTCCATCACCGTCCCGGCAGGATACTCTGTCAATCAGAAGTTCATCACAGATAAGAGTGGAATCAAAGCCGGATCCGCGTATGGCAATTGCCCGGAAGGGTCAGGGCGGGCGAATATTCTCACAACAACCACCCGAGGCCACTTCACGATATCGTTTTCGGGCATGGCGACTGTGGATATCGTTGTTGGCGAGCCTACTCCGGCGACATCGGGGACCATGGAGTTCAGGTTCGTCGGAACCTATGCGATTCTGAATCACGGTTGCTACGGTGAGATCAGCACTGCAGAAGGTTTCTTCGTTAATCCTTCGACCCCCGGGACATACGCTTGGGCGCCGTCGACGGCCACTCCGAAATCTGGACCGACTGTTGTCATGGAGCCTAGATCTGGATTCTCACAGATCATCACGATTCTCGGCGCCGGCGCGACGACGAGTGCGACCACTGCGGAGACCCAGATCCCATCGACTACCCAGGCCGTGACTTCGACAAGCGCTCAACTGACGACCTCAATCCCTAGACAAACGACTACCACGCAGACCAGAGTGCAGATGACATCAAGTGAGACCGAGATGCCCACCACAACTGAGACTCCGCTGACCGGACAGTTGCCGTTAGAACTCATCGCGGCCGGTATCGTAGTCATAATCATTGTTGCAGCCGGAGCTGTCTTGGCCTTCAAACGCAGAAAGTGACGTATGCGTGAAGTGTAAGCCGCGAGCCAGTAGGTTATTCCACCAATCGATTCTCACATTTGCCTTGGGGTTCGAACCCTTAGGGTTTCCTTCGGAGAGGAATGCGTGAGAAACATACTCATCCAGATTGGAGAACAAAATCCGAGAGGACTAAAGGATGCTAGGAATTCTGTCTTGACGAGTGAGGTCGAACCGCGGTACTGATCACGGGATTCGCATGAACCTTCTAGGCAGGAACGCATTTCCCAGTTGTCAATCAATCTAACCAGGCAAGGCGACAGCAACACTCGTGCTGGTCAGTAGGAAACACCGGCGGATAGCGAAGTGAGCAGATCCAGCCGTTCGTTCTGGTCTCGTCTCGGAGGTCGAGCATTTGGTCGAGTCAGCAGACAACGCAGATGCGTGCACAGCAGCCGTAACGGTCAAAGCTAAGGAAGGCTTCTTCTATTGTCGGGCCCGTAGTCTAGGGCACCTGATCGTCTAGAAATAGCGAAAAGGTGCGGATAACCAGGATTAGGACACAGTCGCACGAATCGGTGCAAGCCTTCGGAACAGTTGGTGAGGGGAGCCTGGGGTCCAGGGTTCGAATCCCTGCGGGCCCACCACAATATTGCGGCTAGAAGCACGCTCAAAACCCGTCCGTCAGGCTCGCACATTCTAGATTAGCGTGTGCTGCTTTGCAACAGGCGGTCAGAGTCAATCGTGCGGGCTACGCCTACGCCTCAACGCGGTTCAAGAATTGGCCGAGCACCTGCAGATAACGTTCTGTCTCCTCCAAGTGAGGAAAATGCCCGCTGTTCTCGAAGATGACCCATTCGGAGCCGGGTATGCCGCGATGCACTAGCTGCGTCACGAATGGGGTCGCGTAGTCAAATCGGCCTCCGATAACCAAGGTGGGCACACGGATCTCTCGAAGCCGATGTGTGATGTCCCAATCCTTGAGTGTCCCAGTCATGAACCATTCTATCGGCCCCCACATGGCATGATAGACCTCATCTCCTTTTTTGTCAGCCATCCGATTCAGACAATCTGGTCGTGGGTCAATACGGCCACTACCATGGCGACGAAAGAAAACCCGGCATGCTTCCTGATACTCCGGGGAGTCGGTCGTACCCGCTAGCTCATTCGTTGAGAGTGTTTCTTGTATCTCCGACGGAAGGTCAGCAATCAAGCGTCGCATCTCAGACACCCATTGGGGCAAGCTGGCGGCTGTGTCGGCGAGAATCAGGCTTGCCAGACTGGCCGGTCTCGTCAGCGCATACTCCATGGCCAGCATTCCTCCCCACGAATGGCCAAAGAGATGAACGCGTTCTAAGTCGAGGGTCCGGCGAATACTGTCGAGTTCCTCAAGATAGAGAGCCATAGTGTACGTTGATTTGTCTGTGAGAACGTCTGAGTTGCCACAACCTAGTTGGTCGTAGAGGATGACGGGGTGCCCGGTGGCGGCCATTGCCTCCAGAGGCTCGAGGTAGTCATGTGGTGCTCCTGGGCCACCATGCAAGCAGAGCAGCGGCAGCCTACCGGACTCCTCCATCGTGCCAACGACCCGATACCAAGTTCTATAGCCACGGAAGCGAATGTAGCCTTCCTTGCTCAAGACTGGCGTGGCCATGGCTCTTCCTCCTATGAAACATGAACACAAATCTTGACACTAGTTCCAGCAACAAAAATGCCTTGGGTCCCTGTGGGCCCACCAAGCGTCGTGCGTGTCAGAAGGGTGCCCCCCTCCCCGTAGGGAGGGGACTGCGTTGCATTCAAGATTGTCCGAGACCACCCCGTGAAACCCGGTTCAAGCATTCAGCATCAGTATCGAGAAATCCAAAATCGGCGCTAAAGTCCTGTTGAAGCTGTCTTCCCATCAGCTCGTCAGCTCTGACACCGATCTACTGTTACTGGTCATCTGGGTTCGAACCCGGCCCCCCGGAGCGGATGAGCCATCTCATCACTACTTTTTCGTTGCCTTACTTCCTCTCTCGCTATCGGACAGGTCATGGGTCCGCAAGGGGCAATCAACGAGCTTATCGCTAGCATACAAGTTTACACAACCCAACACGATCTGTGACAGACATGAAGTCATGCCAGTAGGCGCTAGACGACGATAAGCCATGCGTTCCCAGCCTATTTAGCATCCACAAGACCCTGCAAGCCCAAAGTGCTTTGTTGGTCGTGTACATTGGAGTACGATTGAGGAACCACAGCTATAAGTGAAATTGACCAGCGCTTAGACACAATCAGATTCGCTTTATCGCGTAGGGTTGAGTCAAGACGTGGACAGCTACATACTAGCAGCTCTAGAAGGTATTGTCGGCAGGGATTACCTCGCAACCGGTAGAGAACAGATCATCAACTATGTCACTGACGAGACTCCCGAGTCGGTTAGGCCTCAACCGGCGAGTGACGTGGTTTTGGTTAGGCCTGCTAACGCGCAACAAGTCTCCGCGATCTTGCAGCTTGCTACGAAGCACCTAGTTCCGGTCTTTCCGAGAGGTGGAGGTACCGGCCTCGTCGGCGGAGCAATCCCGACTCAGAACGGGATACTTCTCTCGATGGAGAGAATGAACAGAATCGAGATCGACAAAAAGAACATGATGGCCGTCGCAGAGGCGGGCGTGACTCTCAAGCAGCTCCTAGATGCTGCCGATGAAGCTGGCCTATTCTTTCCACCGCATCCGGGCGATGAGAACGCTCAGATCGGAGGGCTTGTCGCCACGAACGCAGGCGGATCAAGAGCAGTAAGGTATGGAGTCATGAGGAATCAGGTAAGAGCGCTGGAAATCGCGCTTCCTACAGGAGAGATGCTGAGTCTCGGGGGGAGACTGCACAAGAACAACGTGGGCTACGACTTGATGCAACTCGTAATAGGAAGCGAAGGAACGCTGGCAGTGATAACTAAAGCCACCATACAGCTGTTTCCGAGATTTGGGGCAACTGCGACACTCATCGTGCCATACAACGACCGACATAACGCGATATGCAGCGTCCCCACGATACTTCGAGAAGTGGGTGCGCCGCTTGCAGTGGAATACGTTGGAAAGGACCTGATGGAGAGATCTGCGAGACATCTTGGTGAGAGTTGGCCAGTGATGTCGGGGAACTGTTCTCTCATGATCATACTGGCCGAGCCGACCAGGGATCAAGTTCTCACGAACGGCGTCAAGATAGCGGAGATATGCCGACAGCACAACGGCCTCGAACCCATCTTCGCAGAGTCAAAGAGAGACGAAGATCGCATCCTGAGAATAAGGAGCAACATCTACTTCGCGTTGAAGAGCGAAACCTTGGACATTCTGGACGTAACGGTACCGGTCTCCGAATTGGCGGTCGTGGTGGGTCGGATAGAAGAGATCGCTGAAAGGGACAAGGTATCCCTGCCGGTCTTCGGGCATGTGGCCGATGGCAACCTACACGTGCACATAATGAAGGGACGCGGTGACAAACCGCAGGATCTGGGTCTCCTAAGGGACGAGATATATCGACTGGCCATGGAAGCGGGAGGCGTCATAACCGGCGAACACGGCATAGGGAAGATCAGAACAGACAAACTGCCAGCGTGCTTGGCGAAGAAAGAGATTGAGCTGATGAGAGAGATCCGGAGAGCCCTCGACCCGAGCAATATCCTCAACCCCGGAGCCAAGATCCAAGTCTGAGATGGAACCGCGACTTCAGCTTCCGAGCAACTCCGCTTTCGATTGTGGCCGACCAAACTCTTATGACATACTTGACAGCAATTTCTGGCAACGATGTCGTGTCCAGTTGGATGAGTTCAGGAGTGTCAGGCTTCTGGTAGCACCCATCACCCCAAGAGCTTCGGAGGTATGAGAAGCATGAGCAAACATGGCAGGATCCTCGTAATTGATGACGACGAGAACATCAGAAAGGCCTTGACGATGACGCTGGAAGGACAAGGATACCGGGTTGAGGGTGCGAAAGATGGCAAGGAAGCTATTGAGAAATCCAATTCAAGCTTCTACAATCTGGCGCTGATTGATATTCGCCTGCCCGATATGGAAGGGACGGCTTTGCTGTCAGATATGAGAGATACAACGCCAAGGATGGTGAAGATCATCATCACAGGCTACCCGTCCCTTGACAATGCAGCCGAGGCGGCCAACAGAGGCGCGGACGGCTACATAGTCAAACCGGTCAAGACCGAGCAACTGCTGTCGATGATCGAGGAACATCTTGGGAAGCAGCAGGAGGAGCTTAGGTACAGCGAAAGGAAAGTGGCAGAGTACATCGAAACTCGAGCAAGAGAACACGAAGCTGTTGAAAGAAGACGTTGACTTCCTGCGTTCTGCGTGACTGTAACCAAGATTGAGGCCGCTTGGTCTCTGGGTCCATCGAGCGTGCTCCTGTTCTACGGTGAAGTGTCGAGTCATTCAAGATCGAATCACAGCAAGAATGATCGGAACTGCCAAGTAGATGGCAGAGCTCCAAGAGAAGTTCAGGACGGAGAGTAGCATCGCTAAGACTGACACGCTTGGAACAACCAGACATCTCTTCTTGCCCAATTCGATCCTTGCTTTGTCAATGCTCCGGCTGATGAGGCGGTAGTCCTTCGAAGCATAAGACCACTGCCAATAGAAGAGGACCCCAATCACGAGAAGGTTCGCTTGCAGCACTATTGCAGCGAGGGTGTCTTCTGGGTAGTCGCCCGCAAGCGATGTCGAGAACGGCACGAGCGCGACGAACATCAAGGAAGCTATGTTGATCCAGAGAAGTCTTCTGTCAATGAACCTAATACTATGATACTGTGTATGGTGCCACACCCAGAAGCCAGCCAACGTCACAAATGCGATCACATAGTGTACGAAGTCCGGGTAGAGTCCCGTCAGGATCTCTTGTGCATGTTGCGTTACGACCGGATGCGATTTGACGGGCAGCTCCATGCTCGTTACCAGTAAGGTCATCGCAAAGGCGAAGATCCCATCTGTGAGCGCCTCAATGCGTCCTTTGGTGAGACCCGGCACGGTCGTGCTCTCTTCCGATCTTTCCATCTCGCTTCTCCTACCATGACGGGATGTAGTAGCATTCTTACAGCCTTAGAGACTTAAATCCGAAGTCCTGATTGTGCAGGGAAAACGCGGGTAGTCTGGATAGAGCGCCGATGAAGTGATTGAACTGTCCATTGTCACGAAGATCAGAGAAGAGTTCTCATTCATCAAGGGAAACTACGCCGTCTTGGTGCTCAGTTGGATACTCATGGATATCTCCAGTGAAATGCCGACGCCAAACTATCAGTACTACGTCCAAGCGCTTGGAGGCACAGGCGTCGCACTGGGGCTAATAGGATTTGGAAGCTTCATCGCGCTCGCCGCGGTGCAGTTCCCAGGTGGATATCTCGCTGACAGATACGGCCGAAGATGGCTAGTCTCGACTATGACGTTTGCGCTGGCACTATGTCATCTATTCTATGCGTTGGCGCCGACTTGGCACCTCATCCTCATCGGAGCCATCGTGATGAATCTATGTTTGATCTATCAGCCTGCCCTATGGGCGATGGTCTCCGATTCAATTCCTCCTGAGCGAAGAGGGATGGGCTTCTCGATAATCATGCTAATCAACAGCGTGACGACAACGCCGGGTCCCGTGATCGCGGGGATTTTGCTGTGGCAATTTGGCTTGGTTCCGAGCATGAGGATTGTCTACCTGATCGTGACTACGCTTTACCTCTCCGCCGCATTCCTGAGACTACGGCTCAAGGAGACAATGACGATCGGAGACCCCATCAGGATGCAGGAGTTCCTCTCCTCCTACCCAAAGGCCATCAGAGAAAGCTGGGGAGCATGGAAGGTCGTTCCCCGTTCAATGGTTTGGCTGTTCGTGACACAGACCATGGCCATGTTCGGCTTCTCACTTGTGCAAGTCATACAAGCCTTGTACGCGAGGGATGTCCTGCTCATACCAGAATCGATCTGGTGGATCGCATACGTCCCACTGTTCCTTTCCATGCTCGTTGTTTCAATTCCGATAGGCAGAGTCATCGACAGAGCGGGAAGAAAGACTCCGCTACTCCTGTCAACAATCCTTCAGATTCCCAGCGTTCTACTGTTCATCTACGGGGACTTTACCAGAGTGCTGATCTCTATGGCGTTGTTAGGAGTCGTGATGCTGCTTGGGATGTCTGCTGGCTCCGCGTTGCAAACAGACCTAATCCCGAAAGAGAACCGGGGAAAGATAATAGGATTCACGAACTTCTTGGGCTACATCGTGATGGGAGTCGGAATGCTCCTCGGGAATTGGCTGTATGTTAGTTTTCTGCCGCAGCTACCGTTCTTCGTGTTGCTTGCGCTGGCCCTTCCTCAGTTCATGATTGCGTTACTTCTAGTTCATGAGCCGAAGAAGAGAGAGCAATAGCGAACAAAGGATTCAAGCTTGAGTGATGTCCCTCACGAGGAATCGGTCACCATAGCGTCCATTGGGGGTGGCTGTCTTCCTCTCACCAAGGAGGCGACCGTCCCAATTGCGGCTACAAGCGCAGACACTGCAAATACGTCTTTCATTCCAATGATGAATTCCTCTCTCGCGACAGGGTTGTCTGCACCCAGTCCCGCAAGAAGTTGGAGGATCGCTTCAGGCGCCAAAGCACTTGCGATGCCGGCTCCGACCAACGCCAATCCCATTGACTGCCCCATGAATCGCATCGTGCCGAGTGTTCCAGCAGCTACTCCAAGTTCCGAGCGCTGAACCGAACCCATGACAGCGCTCGTGTTAGGGGAAGAAAAGAGTCCAAAACCGATTCCTATCACCAGGAGTCCTACGACAACATCCTCAGCCGAGGAATCGATGCTCAGGCGAGACAAAAGGATCAGGCCGAGAGAGACGATGATCATCCCAGCCGAGCCGAGAAGCCTCGAGCCAAATCGATCCGAGAGCCACCCACTGACAGGCGACAGAAGTGCCATAGCAGTCGACATGACGATCAGCAAGATCCCCGCCTCCTGAGGATCAAGTCCTTTCACATCCTGCAAGTAGATCGATGTCAAAAACGTGACTCCTGTGACAGCAATGTAGCTCAGAAATGCTGCTGTATTTGCAGCAGCGAACATGCGATTGTTCGCGAACATCCGCAGCTGGAAAGTCGGAAAGCGGGCGAGTCTGCCCTCGACGTAGATGAATAGGAGAAAGGCGCCTGCACTGAGCAACAACAGAACGAGAATAGGGCTCGACAACCATCCGAAGCCACCCCCGAGCGTTAGAGCCACCAACAGAGACGCGAGGGCGAGCGATAGCGTCCCGGCTCCTGCGAAGTCAAATCCCTCGCCCTCTATCTTCGCTCTCGTATCTTTCAGCCTGAGAGTGGCGAGCGTCACTACGGCAATCCCAATCGGAACGTTGACGTAGAAGATGGATCTCCAACCAAAGGATTGAACGAGTATCCCGCCGATCACTGGACCGGTCATGAGTCCACCATAAACGGCGGTCGCGTTGATGCCCAAAGCTTTGCCTCGTTCGGAGCTCGGAAACGCATCGGTCACAATGGCAGCTGCATTGGATGCAATGAAGGCTGCACCAACCCCTTGGACCGCCCTGAACATCACAAGCTGCAAGCCTGTTGCAGAGGCTCCGCACAGAACAGATCCGGTCGTGAAGATGATGAAGCCCAGTATGTAGGCACGTTTTCTGCCCCTAAGATCGGCGAGTCTGCCGGCATTTATGAGAAGCACCGTCAACAGAAGAAGATAGGCTAACGGTATCCAGACTACGGTCTCTAGTCCTAACTTGATTGAAGAAGCGATTGATGGGATTGCTATTGTCACTATGCTTCCGTCAAGTGGTGCCATGAACGCACCCAAGGTGGTGACGAAGAGTACCGTCCATTTGTAGTGTGGATCTATTGCGGGACTTGGAGTCTGGAAGGTTCCGTTCCTCCCCGTCGCTTGTCAGGAAGCACGGGCCAGATGGTTCCAAGAGTTAAATGATCTGATAAGGCCTCTTGGTCTACGCTGGAGTAGAGCAGTTGGACATTGAGCAAATACGGTCAGAGTTGCCTATCACGAGCAAATACATCTACCTTGATCACGCAGCGGTCGGTCCGCTGCCGACAAAGGTTGCTGAAGCAGCGAAGCGAGTCGTGGATGAGAAGTGCGAGGGTGACCTACACTGGCAGTCTTGGGAGGAAACCGTTGAGGCAACAAGAGAATCCATCGCAGCTCTCATTGGAGGAACGACGGGCGAAGTGGCCCTTGTTCACAGCACTTCTGACGGCTTGGCCATCGTGGCAAATGGGCTCTCATATGAGAAGGGAGCGAACATCGTCACATGCGACATGGAGTTCACGTCGAATCTCTTCCCATGGCAAGCGCTCACAAGACGCCAAAGCCTCGAGCTGAGAGTTGTCAGAAACCGTGATGGCAAGCTACTGATGGAAGACTTCTCCAACGTAATCGATTCTCACACAAGGCTCGTGGCAGTATCCCATATTCAGTACTCGAATGGGTTCAAGATCAATCTTGGCGAACTCTCGAAGATCGCTCATGCGAGCGGTGCCTACATTGTTACTGATGGGGTCCAGGCTGTCGGCCAGATGCCCGTTGATGTATCCAAACTCGGGCTCGATTTCCTTGCAACGAGTGGATACAAGTGGCTCCTCTCACCGATCTCGACGGGATTCCTGTACGTACGGTCAGGTCTATTGGAGGAGCTCTGGCCGACGATCGTTGGCTACCGCTCGGACGAGAACCCCATGGAATTTGACTTCAGAGAGTTTCGGCCAGCAAGAACGGCTCGAAGGTATGAGGATGGGCAGCTTAACTTCCCAGGCTTCGCTGGGATGAACCAGGCCATCAGGTTCCTGCAAGGTGTTGGCCTCGAAACCATATGGAGCAGAATCCTTTCTCTTGTCGACCGGCTGACAGACGGCGTCGGACGAAGCAAGGAGGTCCAAGTGAGAAGTTGCTTGGATCAAGAATCGAAGACAGGCATCGTCAACATTGGATGCGGAGATGCGTCTCTGGTTGCTGAGCGGCTCTTGAAGCGAGGGATAGTGACATCGGTCAGGGGAGGCGGGCTGAGGATTTCTCCGCACTTCTATAACACCGAGAATGAGATTGATGCTTTGATTTCAGAAATCAATGCTCTGTAGACTGAAACTGGTCGGGTTCACGCTACTCGAAACGGAGGCTACTGGGAACTGGAAATCTCGTCCAGTGCCTCCGGATTATCCAGCGTTGAGAGATCGCCAAGGTCCGTCCTGCCAAGTAGGCGTGACCTGATAGTTCTCCTAACGATTTTCCCAGATCGTGTCTTCGGAAGTTGCCTGACGAACCGAATGTCCTTTGGACTGAAAACCTTCCCCATCGATCTCGCCACGTGGTGTTTCAGCGCGTCCCTAAGGTTCTCACTCGGCTCCACGCCATGTCCGAGCACTACGAAGCAGACGATTTCTTCACCCTTCAACGGGTCTGGAATGCCGATTGCTGCAGCCTCTGAGACGCTTGCATGCTGCATGAGAGATGACTCCACTTCACCGGGGCCCACTCGCCTACCTGAGACCTTGATGGTGTCGTCCGCTCTTCCAAGCACAAACCAGAACCCATCGCTGTCAACGATTGCCCAGTCAGCGTGATTCCACACCTTCGGGAACTTCGACCAATATGTCTCGATATATCTGTCAGGATCATTCCAGAACCCCTTTGTCATGGACGGGCAAGGCTTCCTTATGACGAGGTAGCCCACCTCTCCTCGGACAGAGTTGCCCTGTTCGTCGAACACATCGACATCCACTCCAAAGCTCGGGGTCCCGACCGTGCAAGGTTTCAGTGGTGATATTGGAGAGGGGGATGCGGTGAACCCTATCAGCTCAGTTCCTCCCGTCACGTTGATGATGGGCAGTCTGCGGCCTCCCACTTTCTCGAAGAACCAATTCCACGATTCGGGGTCCCATGGTTCACCGGTGGAGCCCAGAACCCTAAGGCTTGAGAGGTCATGCCCTGCTAGGTGTTGGTCACCGTAGCGTATGAGCAATCTGACGAGGGTAGGCGAGATTCCGAATATGCTTATCCTGAAATTCTCGACAATTCCCCACAATCTGTCAGGCCGCGGGTAGTCGAAGGCACCCTCAAAGAGAACCACCGTGCCTCCAAAATTCGTCGTGCCAATAATCATCCATGGACCCATCATCCAGCCGATGTCAGTGACCCAGAAGATCACATCTTCATCCTTGAAGTCGAAATGATATCTTACGTCCTTCGATGTTTCGATCAATGCTCCAGCATGTGTGTGCACCGTGCCCTTCGGCTTGCCCGTTGTGCCTGAACTGTAGAGAACAAGCGACGCATCTTCCGCATCCAAGGGTACAGTGCTGCTCTCTCTTCGTTGCTCTTTGACAAGATCATGCCACCAGATGTCACGTCCTTCCTTCCATGGCACTTCGCGGCCCAATCTTCTGGAGACAACAACGTGCTCGATGCTCTTCACAAGATCACACGCGACGTCCGCTTCCTCTTTCACGGGACCATGCTTTCCCTTCCTGAGCGAGCCATCGGCCGTCACTAGTACCTTCGCGTGCACGTCATTCAGTCTTGAAGCAACCGCTGAAGCTCCAAAACCAGAGAATATTGGAACACAGATTGCGCCGATCTTGAACGTAGCGAACATTGAGATAGGCACTTGAAGGGACATGGGCATGTACAGTCCTACGGCGTCGCCTTTTGCCACCCCCAGACTCTTCAAGCCATTTGCGAATCTGTTGACTTCCTCAGACAAGTGACCGTACGAAAGCTTCTTGACATCACCGTCTTCCCCTTGCCATATCATTGCGATCTTGTCTTTCATGGCGCTGGCTTGGCGATCAACGCAGTTGTGGACTATGTTCAGCTTCCCGCCGACGAACCATCGAGCCCATTCGACTCCTTTTGAGGTGTCTAAGACTTTCTCGTATTGCTTGAACCAGTCGATGTTCAGGTCTCTTGCTGCTGCGTCCCAAAACCACTCGATCTGATCCGTTGAGCGCTTGGTCAGCTCATCGAGCGTCCGTATGTTGTGTTTCTTCATGAATCTGTTCAGGTTGCTGCTGTCGACGTGCTGGCTAGTGGGCTTCCAGACAATCGACATCTCGCTTTCGCCTTTGGCGGTTGCATTGTCAAGTATTTAGTGTTTCCAAGTCCTGTCGTCGCTCTAACAGAGAGAGCTGCAAGGCCAATTGCCAAATGAGCTCGCTGCCAAATGCAACGGCCTCATATGAGATACAGCAGAGCGATATCATGATGTGGTTTTTCGCTGAACATCAAAATCGAGAGGGGACGGAGCTGTGACTGACTTTAATATAGCCTCGGAATTGCATCTAAGCGGTCACGCCGTATGGCGTCTGGAGAACCAGTAACCAAGGACAGGGTCGCAGGCCTACGCAAGCTACGAGAGAAGGCCATGCTTGGCGGCGGCCAAGAGCGGATCGACGAACAGCATAAGAAGGGAAAACTGACCGCACGAGAGAGGTTGGATATTCTCCTTGACCCAGGTAGCTTTGTCGAACTCGACAAATTCGTGATGCATCGCTTTCGTGACTTCGGCATGGATCAGAAACGCTACCTTGGAGACGGCGTCGTGACCGGTTACGGCACAATTGACGGACGCAAAGTGTACGTCTTCTCCCACGACTTCACGGTATTCGGCGGCTCTTTGGGGGAGATGTTCGCACGCAAAATATGCAAGATCATGGACCTAGCGATGAAGGCCGGAGCTCCTGTAATTGGTCTCAACGATTCGGGCGGGGCCAGAATACAGGAAGGAGTCGTCAGCCTCGGCGGCTATGCCGACATATTCTTCCGAAACGTGTTGGCTTCTGGTGTGGTTCCCCAGATTTCGGCCATCATGGGTCCTTGCGCAGGAGGAGCGGTGTACTCTCCCGCCCTAACAGACTTCGTCCTGATGGTGAATGAGACGAGTCACATGTTCATTACGGGTCCTGATGTGGTGAAATCTGTGCTAGATCAGGAAGTGACGTTTGAGGATCTCGGGGGTGCATCTGTACACAACAGATCGAGCGGAGTCGCGCACTTCCTCTGTTCCAGCGATGAGGAGTGTCTAAGAACCGTGAAGCAACTGCTAAGCTACATACCATCCAACAACTTGGACGATCCGCCCATCATTGACACACGCGATGATCCAAATCGAGCGGACGAGGCATTGAGTTCGGTCGTTCCGGACGATCCCGACAAGTCATACGACATGAAGGAGGTCGTGACATCAGTCCTCGATAGACACAGCTTTCTTGAAGTTCATGCTTTATGGGCGCCTAACATAGTCGTGGGTTTCGGTAGGCTCAACGGGCGGTCAGTTGGCATAGTTGCGAACCAGCCCAAATTCTTCGCAGGGGCCCTCGACATTGCTTCTTCAATCAAGGGTGCGCGTTTCGTGCGGTTCTGCGACGCGTTCAATATTCCCATAGTCACGTTTGTCGATGTTCCAGGCTTCCTGCCTGGGCTCGAACAAGAACATGGAGGCATCATCAGACAAGGAGCGAAACTGCTGTACGCTTACTGCGAGGCGACAGTGCCTAAGCTCACTGTCATTGTACGGAAAGCCTATGGCGGAGCATATGATGTCCTCGGAAGCAAGCACGTTCGAGCTGACTTCAACTTTGCATGGCCGACGGCGGAGATCGCAGTCATGGGGCCCGAAGGTGCCGCAAACATAGTCTTTCGCAAGGAGCTGGCAGACGCATCTGACAAGCAGGCGAAACGACGCGAACTGGTAGCCGCTTATAGAGAGAAGTTCGCGAATCCATATATCGCCGCCGAGCATGGCTACATCGACGATGTGATCGAGCCCGCGGAGACGCGGTCACGATTGATTAGTGCGCTCGAATCCATAGCTGCGAAGAGCGAGAGTCGACCGGCAAAGAAGCACGATAACATACCACTATGAACCGGGCTTGCGCACATTGGCTTTTCCTCTCTTCAAGAAGATCCTGATCGCAAATCGGGGCGAGATCGCCCTGAGAATAATCAGGGCGTGCAGGAAGCTCGGTATCGGTACCGTGGCGGTCTACTCGGACGTTGACATCGAATCGTTGCACATCAGAGCAGCGGATCAGGCCTTTCGAATTGGACCAGCCCCTCCGCACGAGAGCTATCTGAATCAGCACCGCATCCTCTCCGTCGCCTCCAAGTGCAACGCTGAGGCCATACACCCTGGCTACGGCTTCCTAGCCGAAAATCCTGATTTCATACGCGCTTGCGAGGAGAGAGGACTCACCTTCGTTGGACCATCAAGCACGAGCGCCGAACTCCTCAGCAGCAAGCTTGAAGCGAGAACAACCATGGCCAGCGCCGGAATACCTGTCATTCCCGGATCCGAACAAGCAATCCAATCGGAGGACGAGATAGTAGCCGCGGGAAAGGATCTCGGCTTTCCGGTCCTCATCAAAGCTGTCTACGGAGGAGGTGGGAGGGGGCTTCGGATCGCTCACAACATTCGTGAGGCGCGTAGGTTCTACAAGGTAACGCAGACTGAAGCACGGTCCGCCTTCGCAAAGCCTGATGTCTACGTTGAGAAGTACATCGAGAAGCCGAGGCATGTCGAGATTCAGGTTCTTGCGGACAAGCATGGCGGTGTGGTTCATCTAGGCGAACGGGAGTGCTCAATTCAACGGCGGCATCAGAAACTCATCGAAGAGGCTCCATCGGCTGCTGTTAGCCGCAAATTGCGAGAACGCCTCGTGACTTCTGCAATCCGGGGAATCAAAGCCGCTCACTACGAGAATGCCGGAACCGTCGAATTCCTTCTGGATACTGATCAAAGGCACTACTTCCTTGAAGTGAACAAGCGTCTTCAGGTCGAGCATCTCGTCACAGAGATGACCACTGGAATCGACATAGCTGAGCAGCAGATACGGATAGCGGCCGGAGAGCGCTTGGCGTTCCGGCAGAGTGAAGTCCACGTGAATGGTTGGGCTATCAATTGCAGGATAAACGCAGAGGATCCTGCAAGAGGGTTCTCGCCATCTCCGGGAAGGGTCCTCTCATATGTTTCCCCGGGGGGGCCCGGCATTAGAGTCGACAGTGCTCTCTACTCGGGCTACAGGATTCCTGAGTACTATGACTCTCTGATCGCCAAAGTGGCAGCTTGGGGAGCCAACCGTGTGGAAGCGATTGCAAGGTTGAGTACGGCATTGGATGAGCTCGTAGTTGATGGGGTCACCACAACCGTCCCCATTCACAAGACGATTCTCCACAGCCAAGCTTTCAAGCGTGGCGAGTTCGATACTCACTTCATAGAAGATCACCTTCGTATGCGGCGACAAAGCCCGCATGTCTCGGGCGACGAGGCGGCCGCCCTATCGGCTGCGATTGCAAGCGTGTTGGGTATTGTCAAAGTGGTACCAGCCGTCGGTCCCCAAAGAACGGCCCCGCTGGGTTCCAAGTGGCTCGTTCGTTCCAGACGTGACGCAACTCAAGCGAGACTGCAGCGGAGTTCTAGGTATTTTGAGACGATTTGAAGTCGTCATCGATGGGAAAGCTCACACGATCTCACTAGACTATCCAATCACAGAACGCTCGAAGATACGTGCCGCAGTAGATGGAAAGAGGGCGGTCGCTCTACTCTCTCACCTCTCGAAAGGCGAACCGAGCGGGATCCTGCGCATCAACAACCGTGACTTCCACGTAGACTTCAGCGGAATGAGCGATGCCAGTTCTCCCATGATACGAGTGGACGGACATATGTTCTCGGTGAAGCTACGAGAGCTGCCGTTGGAACCTTTAGAGACAGAGCAGCCTTTGACCACTGCAAGGGAAATCACCGTGCCCCACGGAGTGGTAGTTGCCCCGATCCCGGGAAAGGTCATGTCTGTTCGCGTCGGGAAGGGTGACCTTGTGAGATCTGGGCAACCCATCCTGCTGCTCGAAGCGATGAAGATGGAGAATGAGATCGCCTCCCCAAAGGCCGGAACAGTCAAAGATGTCTGGGTGGCAGAAGGAACCACCGTGACAAGAGGTCAGAAGCTCCTAGAGATCTCCTAGCTGAAGATCCTTTGCGAATGTCCGGAGAATAGCCGAGGGAGGAAGATCCGCCTCATCGTCGACCCACGTTCGAGTCTCCTGAAGTCCTCTTCGAAATCCGTAAGATCGCACTGACCAAGACTCCGTGCTTGCCGAGAAAGTCTATCATCTGCCAAATCGAGATCTCGGCTTGCTCTACCGCTCATGAAAGGGTGAGAGATCGTCGTGAAGGGACTCGACTGTTCTCTCGAGTCTCCATTTCTTCGCGTACTGCTCCATCGCCTTGTTAAGCACGGTCGACTTATCGAGTTTATCTTCCCTTGCGATCTCCTCAACGAGGCGAATGCGATCCTTCGGAAGTCTAGAGGGAGTGGGAAAGGTCTTCCTCTTGCTTTCATTTCCTAGTCCTTGGATTTGCTTTGTAACGAATTGTCGGACGATTGGAATCATTTGTGGGACAATTCCTTTCAATTGCTTAGTCCTTGGCGGGCTAACGCTTCAGCTTGGTATAGGGCAGTCTGCACCCTCGATGATGAAAGCCCCAAACCGAACCTCGATTCTCTCAACTTGAGATGCGTAGACTGTTGCGACAGTCGGCTGTGACCATGGGCAGTCTCCCATTGGGGAACGGAAGGGTCATCCTCGGATCAGTATGCGGAGCCGATCTTTGAGGCTCAATTTCGTCCGTAATGAAGGTCGATATGAGCCGTGTCGTCGTTGTCCTCGAGGTTTTCGGCAACGCTTATTTCGCGGCCGTTTCGTTTCTGATGTGGATCCCGCGGTAGCTCAGCCTGGTAGAGCTTCCGAGTCAGGCGGCGAACCTGACGGAGACGCTGTAGACCTGCGCCGACGGCGCGGGCCACGTCAGCCTATCAGGCGCACAACAGACACCGGAGACTCGCACGATGCCAGCCGGACTGTCGCCTGTTCAAATCAGGCCCGCGGGACCATATCTTCTGTTCGGAGCAACAATCGGACTTGGTACTGACGTTGGTGCGGTGCACCTAGGTGCAAACGGATTTGTGCTCGCTTGGGCTCCTGCGGAGGTCTGCGCGCGCTCCGGATTCACGCTTTGTTCGGCGATGAAGTGGTATAGATTAACGGCTTGCGATGTACGGGTCGAACCCCGGGATTGAGTGGACCAAGAGTTGCACAACCTCTACATCTAGGAAACAAGCGAGGGCAGCGCACTTACCATTTTATGTGTTCCGTCAGAAGCCCCTCCCCCGATGGAGCTTCAAATGAAAGGAATGAGGTCCCAAGACCGTGACGATCAATATGCCTTTTTTGACCTGTTACAGAAATGGATTGAAAGTCTTAGTAGTAGGCGCTCATCAAAGAATGGCCGTCTAAGCATCGTTCGACAATTCTTCGAATATTACCGACGTCCTCTACCGCCGACATCTAGGAAGTGCTTGCACGGTGAAGTCGGACCTCCCCGGAGGGGGCTAGAGTCTTCACAAAATGATCGATTGTCTACGGTGCATACCGGAGCTCTCAAAGCATCAGTAGTGCATGTGGCAACTGCATATCAACCAAGAGATCGTTCGATTTTATCCACTTTATCTTCATTCAGGGGCAGCGAGGCTTTCTCCAGTATGCTGCCCAGAAGCAATAGATGTTCGTCAGAGACGAGGTTCTCTGTCGATGCTTCGATGCAGATTCTGTCACCAGGAATAGCCGATTTGAGAAGGTCGAGCAGATATCTCTTCACGGTGTCGGTTCCCAGATAGTAGACAGAAGCTGGAAAACCAATCAGGATGACCTTGTCCCTCCAGAGGTCTAAGGCATCGCGAATGGAAAGGTCACCCATCGGCGGGGGATGAAAGGCCTCAATGATGTCCTGAGGGCACTTTGCGATGAGGTCTTTGAGTATGCCGAGCCTCCCGTCGAAGTGAGATGCCAAGAGCTTACTCTTTTCGTGCAGCGCCTTTGCGCACTTCTCATAGCTCGGCATGAAGTATTTCTGGAAGAGGATTGGGCTGATGAGGACGCCGTCAACATTGTCGCCGAATATCACGGCGTCGGCAGGAGATTCCGCGGCGATCCTGTAGATCTCTTCATACCTCCGGTCGATAGTGCTATACAGGTTCTCGACCTTTTCACGGTGCCTGGCGTGGTGTATGTAAAACGCGGGGGTTCCGACCCAGTCGACCATCAGCATCTGCATTGGGGAATGAGGAAGACCAGCCACGATCACGCCATCGCCACCGAGCCATCGCTTAGCCTGCTCTATGGGGAAGTAATCGGCTTTGTAGACCGTGTCTTCTACCATGAACTTGACAACATCGTAGTCCTCGGGTTTCTTAATTCTCCGCTCAACAGTCCAAGGAGTCACATCTCTCCAGCTGCGCTGCTCCTTCCACTTACCCGCGCCTGGTTCCTTCTTCAGTCGCTCGGTGACAGTCCCGACGGGGGTGTGATATTCTATGAGCGTTGTGCCCGAACCCCAGGAAGGGCCCCTGCGCTCAACGGTGTCTACATGAGGCATTGTTTCCACATAGCATGGTCGTTGCCACCACACGCCCATGCATCTGTTTCGAGCTTCTCTCTCTCCCTCTCCGGTCTGGAGGCGTCTCCAGAGGTGGAAGAATGGAATCTTGTCGGCGCGCTGCCCATGGAGGGTCGTTAGGATCCTTTCGCGATAGTTCATCTGGGCCGTCCACTTTCACTTCCGCTTGATTCGCCCACTTGCAGTAATCAAAGGTATTTTGGAAAAGTGGTTATTGCAGGTATGCTTGTATTCTGGTGTCATATAGTCTAAGCCTGTGTGGGATTTCAGACCCCCCATTGCCGATAGGCGGCCTCTCGACAACTAGGAAATATGCACACTGTTCTCGGACCCGTGGGCGTGAATTGCGTGTGCTGCGTTTTGTCGATTGTGAAAACAGTCGCGGGGCGCCCGGTTTCCCGATGTAATGGGATCACTTACCGCGGTCTATTCTGCAATATTCAACAAACTTCAGATGTCCTGCCTCTCTGCAAAATGGGTGAACAATTTTCATTTTTGTTTTCCATGTCGAAGACTGGGCCGCTCGCCCCTGTGGGTCGAACCATGCCCTCTAGCATGTATAAGCAAACTGTCTACAGAGGCCAGAAATGCGCGTCCGACACTGACAAAATTCAGTTTGGGGGGAAAAAGGGCATGGGCGCGGCTTATTTGCTATGGTGGAGCGTAAGATAGTCTTCGATTGAGCCATTTCTGCACTCCTCGCAAAAACTCAAAGGGTATTCCTTCGGTAGTCGTCGGTCGCACTTCTCACATTTCGGCATTGGGTTCGCCCTCATGCTAGGACTCGCAGGTCGTCGGCTTCTTACATTATGTGGATGGATTCGTAGAGTGTGAGTTGTTGGGCCGCCCATTTTCGATAGATTTCTTCTCGGTTCATGTCCGGACACAAAGTAGCTGCTAAATCGAAGAAAACCTGAATGCGAGGTCGTGAATAGCGTCCCAGTAGTGGACTAGTATGGCATTCTCCAAAGCGGTGCAAATTCAGCAATTGGACGCCCTGTTGCGTTCGAAGTACAGAGTCGCTATGCTTTCGGGGTTATGGCAACGCAATTGTCGGCTATGTGCCACAGGTGCAATCCTGCAAGGATCAGGAGTACGAGGCGGTCTCAACCCCAGTGACAGAGACGGCAATCGATAGGATAGAAGAATCACTGGTAGCAATGGTTTCTGAATGGGCTACTTGCCTAGAGCCAAGACGCCCATCCAAACTCCAGTGCCATCACTCTAAGAGGCGTCTCGACAACGAGCCCGGGGACACCGCTCGCCTATTCTCCGTCTGGTCATGAGCACTTACACAGCTATTCCATGCAAATCTGATCTTGATGTTGGTGTTCTGCCCCAGAGGGAAAGGATGGAAGGCCTACGTACGAGTCGCAGACTAAGCGGGCTTGATGGGTTTCTCAGCTAACGTCCTCACTATTCTCACTATGAGATCGTTTTCTCCGGTTTCTCTAAGTCTAATATCTACTTCATCGGTTTCGATATATCCCTCTTCGTTGAAAGGAGAATCGTGACCAGGGAAGATCGTATGAGGTCTCATTTTCCTTATTCTCTCTATACTCCTCCTTGCCATGACCTCATCATAGAATATGAAGTCGGGAAGGCCCCTTCTGAGGGCACGAAGATTGGGCAAAGCGTCGCCTGAGACTACCACAGTTCCGCCAGGGTCTTCAACTACCACAGACATATGCCCGGGGGCATGCCCAAAGGTGTCTATGGTGCGCACATTCCTAGTCAATTCATAGCCGTCTTTGGAAATGAGTCTGAGATTCATGCTCTTCAGGAAGGCCTTGAAGGACTCCGTGGGCAAGTCCTTCACGCCAGACAAAGTACCCATATTGAACTCCTTTTCGTGTACCAATATTTCCGATCTGTTGAACAAGTCCACATTCAGGCAATGGTCCCAGTGAACGTGTGTTAGCACCACATAATCCACGTTCTCGGTTTTCAACCCTGCTCCCGAGATGGCTACGCGGAGCTGATCCCTGTTGCCGTAGTGTCCCACGTCTATGAGGATCCTCTTTCCCTGGTCCTCGACCAATGTCACACTGCCTGCCCCCATCGCTCCATAGCTGCTTCTTATTCCCGCACCTCTCAGAATTCTACGTATCATACAAGGGCCCCTAACCGTTCGGTATTCGAATCACTGGATCAAATTCCTACCCTTAGTAAGGATTTCTGCAACGAGTCAATCGGCTATCTCACGCCAACTGCTTCCACCAAGGATGGTTGATCCTGTATAGGCCTAATAATTGTGGACGTGCTTCTGGAGAAACGTTGCTGTGTGCAGTAGTAGAAACGCAACTTCCAAGCTGAAGATTAGCCATGAGGAAATCAAGCATATATACAACGAGGAAAACCAGTCGCTATGGTCTGTCGCCTCCTCACGTTCAGCGAGCGAGACAGATTTGGGGCCAACGCCCTCCAATGTCCGCATATGTATGTGGCATCGTACTGGGATGACTATGCATATGGGATCTCACGCGAGAGTGGAATTTGAGCATGCTAAAATTTGGATTCGACCTTGATGGAGGATGGTTGTCTCCGCAGGAACATATCGCCTCCACACGTGTAGCTGAGAAGTTAGGCTATGACAGTGTCTGGATGGGAGATCATTTTCTTCCTTGGTTTCATAGCGACGCTCAGGCGCCAGCGGTGTGGCCTTGGCTCGGGGCAGCACTTGCGTCGTCTTCATCGATCAAGATTGGACCTAGTGTCACTGTTCCGATCGGCGGAAGGTACCACCCACTGCTCGTTGCTCAACAAGCGGCGACATTGGACAATATGTTCCCCAATCGCTTCGTTCTCGGACTCGGAACCGGCCAAGCGATGAGTGAGGAACGATTCTTGGGCAACTGGCCCGCTTGGAACGAACGAGGCGAGAGGCTGAGAGAGGCAATCAGGTTGATGAGGAAGTTCTGGACTGAGGAAGATTACTTTGACTGGGATGGACGTTACTTCCAAGCGAAGAAAGTATACTTGTACACGCGGCCTTCTGGAAGGATCGAACTTTACATAGCTGCGCGAGGAAAGCATGCTGCAAGAATTGCCGGTTCACTTGGGGACCATCTCATCACAACTGTGAGCGACCCCGGGGTGGTCAGGAGAGACATAATCTCCGAGTTCGAGAAGGCAATGCTACGGATTGGGCGTAATCCCGCGAAGGCATACCGAATCGGCTACATCGAATTCGGCATTGGGGACGTTAACGCACTTGTCAGATTGATGAGAAATGGTGCTGCAGCGCAGGGTCTCGTTGAGGCCGCCCGCAGCGAAAAGGATCCTCGCAGGATCCAAGAACTCGGATCTCAAGCGCCTACGGCTGATATTGTAAGACATCATCACTTGGTGGCGAAGGGAGATGCATTGATTCCAGTTGCACAGGATCTGATCAATGCCGGTTGCAACTACATCATCTTCTCTGACGTGAGCAGAAAACCCAATCAGAACATGATAACAATCATGGAAGAGGTAATACCACATCTAAGGGAGCGGCAGAATTAGATCGCATCCTCGGACAAGCATTGGCGGAAACCGCATTAAATCACAATGCTCAACTAGCAGCAGGAAGATCTCATCGTGGATCTAGACAGAGGCCTCTACTCGTTATGTCGAGAAGAGCAGGAACTGCTAGTTATGCTAGTTCCGCAGAACCGGGATGAGTTCGTCAGCATAGTTGAGAACAAGTATTCTTGCGTCTGACCCATCATAGCTAAGGCGGCGTCAACCGCCTCCTCCAAAGAGCGGGATTTGACGATTGAAGTCTGCGCCATGTGTTTGCATGAGAGTCAATCCGATACTGCGAAGAGCTTAGCCCTCTGGAGAGCAGGCGCCAAGAAATATGCCTTCATCGCGTCTACCGTGAAGGGCTCACGCTCAAACCTTTCGATCACTGTCTGAGGGTCGGATCTCTGTCTCAAGCGTTCAAAATACACTCCACTGCCCAATCCTTCTTCGCATCTGGCACTCAGAATGATCACTCCGCCCGGAGCTACAACTTTTTCTGCCGCTGCGATCGCTTTCTGCGCTTGATACAGATTTAGGTCGCGAGGATAGCCACCACGGACTGCCATGACGACCTGAGGCTTTTGCGGAGCTTCCACCGTGCACATTCTCTTTGACAATTCCACGCCTCTAACCCACGCTTCGACGAGATCCCCCGCGAAAGCTCTAACGATCTCTCTTTAGGCATTGAGCACGCAATTGAGGATGAAATCGATTTCTGCAATCCGTGCAGTTTCTTCAATCTCCTCATGGAACGGATCATCTTACCGAGTACCCATAGCGGGTTCCTCGGACTGTGTCCGAGATGAGTGTAGTCTCGCTATCGTCTCGGCCTGTGACACTCCAAGAGCCAACGACTTTGTTCCTCCTGAGAATCCCGCGACTTGGTGAGGAGCTATCAAGCCAGTAAGAATCTTGATCTGCGATTGTGCTACGACCTTGTTTATCCTGACTGGAATCCCTCTCTTGGTGCTTCCCAAGTGCATCAAGTTCTGGTCATCGCGGCAGTCATGATCGACTATCCGATAGCGTGTTGTTACCTCGTGCCCGAGCATCTCGACAAGCTCTGCTGAACTAGTGCTCCGATGAGTTCCCGTTGCAACCACGATTGTAATATCACTCTTTCATACCCGCCGCTCTGTGTAGTCTAGGCAGAAGCTGGGTCAACATTATCCTTATGGGGACTGGCCTCGTGGCATCGTTGGTCAATAGTGCAACTTTGCCATGCTTCACTGGGATATCCTCAATTCTTGCGGAACCGACGGGATGATCGATTGCCAGCTGACTTCTTTCTTCCCGGAGCGCTCCGCACGTAACCCCTTCGGACCAAGAACTGCAAGAAGACTGCTGTCAGGAATGTCTGCTTCAATTCTGGACTTTCCGTACGGGAGTTTCAATCTGACCATGGATTTTCGCCCACTCCGCTAGCTCAGGGAGTGTTCAGAGCCATCCTTCGAGGCAGTTGTGCGGACTCGCAAAGATTCTTGCTATCTTTACTATGTTGCCTTTCTCAAGAAAGCGTCTTACGAAATCAAGCCTGTTTCGGGTAAGAACATCATTGTCCAAGCTATCGACAGGTATCGTCTCATAGATCGCAGAAAGCGATCTGATCTTGTCAGTTATGTTTTCGTGTAGCGCTCTTGCGATCTTGAGTCGATTGGATACGCTTTCAACTCTAGGTCGCTGCACATTCTCCTCGATTCTAGGCAATACGATCGTGATCTTTGGATTGAAGATTTCCTCCTGGGATGCTGAGAATCTCTGAAAAGAGACTTGACACTTCGTGCCCCAGATATCTTTCGCTTCTGGGAGGGTTAGTCCCAGCCTATTGATCAGGCCGGGGAAATCTTCCACAAGATGTCCAAGCCTCACGTTGTTTCGTGGGGAACCCCTGTAGAAGACGATACCCTCATCAGAGAGAGAGGCATGAGCGATTTCAGTGCTCAGGATCCTGAACAAACCCCTTTCAGCAATGGCTAGCATCACAGCGCTCTTCCCTCCGCCCATTCCACCGCAGACTAGGACGACATGGTGATCACTTTCATCGTAGAAGGAGCAAGCATGGAAATTGAATATGGAATGCTTTCGCTCAAGGACACTGAGAACATATCTAAAGAACAGACCCTGATTGCCGAATAAAGAGTATCTTCTATCCAAGGTTTGGCGCTCCAAATTCGTGTAGTCGCCGATGGTGACAATCTTCGATTCCTCAAAGGAGATATGGGGAGACGCGCCGGGGAGGTCTTGGACCTCAAAGTAAGCGTCAAGGTCTTCGCTGAAGGGGATATCGTAAATGGGGAAATTCGACCACTGCGATTGAATTTCGTAGGCGTCAAAGTACTGCGAATCCTTGATGAGTGAAGCATTGTTAGAGGTCAGACCGATCGTTGCCTTTATGACCTTGACCCCACGGCTCCCGCTTGAAGGAAGAGAACTGATCATGGATTTTTCACGTCCGGCCAGAGTATTGAATAAGCTCTACACTTCGTTTCCTGAAGGCTTTGCTTTAATGCTTGGGTCGTCGGCCCTGCAATCTAGAGACCTATCTCGACAACTGAAGCATGAAACGTGACACTCCCATAGATTGACAGAACAATCCCAAAACCTGTTTGATCGAAAGAGCTTAACGTAAGGGATTCTGCCAAATCAGAGGCGTGGTGGAAGATTTTGGATGCACCTCTATCAACTGACGAGCTTCACGAGTTACGGGGGATAAGCACTCCAACCATCTCGAATGCGATAGAGACATTCAACATTCGCCCAAGAACGCATGGCATCATGGACCCAAGTGTGAGGTGTATCTTCCAGGATCTTGGGGTGATGGTCGGCTACGCTTGCACAGCCACGATAATGGCTGAACTGCCGCCGACTGCGCGAAATATCTCACGATTTGACTATTGGGATGCGATTGTGAGGGTTCCCGAGCCACGTATCGCCGTGATCCAAGACCTGGACCAGCCCGGCCCGGTGGGCTCTTTTTGGGGAGAGGTCAACGCCTCCATTCACAAAGCGTTAGGTTGCATAGGAACAGTCACAAACGGCGGAGTACGAGACCTAGACGAGGTTCATGAAATGGGCTTCCAATATTTTGCCTCAAAAGTGCTGGCCTCACACGGATACGTCCATCCGGTCGATGCGGGGATCCCTGTGAAGGTTGGAGGAATAGCCGTCAAACCAGGCGATCTTCTTCATGGAGACAAACACGGCCTTATCAGTATTCCCATCGAAATAGCAGGACAAGTCGCCGACGCGGCAAGAACGCTGGAGAACGTCGAACGCCAGATCATGACATACTGCAACTCTCCAAGCTTCACGCTTGAAGGATTGAAGCAAACGTGGCTCAGAGTCAGAGGAAAGCCCTAGAGAAAAGCCCACCCTGCAAACATCCTCGCTGATTGGACGCTGGCCAGTCTTTCCAACGTATTTGAAATGACTTGGAAACATCCAATATTGGACAAGCTTGGGTTGAACAAAGAGAAGATGGTCGATGTGACAGAACAAGATTAGTCGCGCCATCCTATAGCTACTCATTGAATTCCGATGAAATTTGCGTCCTTGCCTCCGCCACTATTCCCGCAGAAATTCATAAATCGGTAGGGATCACTGCTACCTCTTTCGGGATCGAGTTGTCCTTCAAAGTACGAGAAAGATATGACGCCGCGTTGAAACTCCAGAAGGTAGATCAGGTGCCTGTAGCCTATTTCGCTGGCGCGATGTTTATCGTTGGGTTCGCCGGTCTCGGTTTTGATGAATACCACAAAAACGTAAGGAACATGTTGAACGCACAGCTCAAAGTATGGAACAGGTTTCCCAAGGCCATAATGTTTCCCGGAGTCTATCCAGACTATGGAACGAACATCGCTGAGGCCTCAGCTCTTGGCGGTCCGATCAGGTGGTCCAACACCGTGCCGCCTCAGACTGTGGAGTTCATCAAGAGGCCGGAGCAGATAGAGGAACTGGAGGTGCCTGACCCTCACAAGGATGGCTTGATGCCTCAGATACTTCATGATTTCGACTACTTCATCAGAGAAGCTCCAAAGAGTGTGAAAGTGGAGTTCGGATGGGTCAGAGGTCCGCTGCAAGTCTCTGCAGCTGTTCGTGGTTTGACAGAATTGATGAAGGATCTTGTGCTTCGTACAGAGCTCGCGCACAAGCTGATAGACGTGGCAACAAGGACCGCTATCGAGTACCTCAGAGCTCAGCAGGAGATCGCAGGTCAACTGGAGAGGGTCTTCCTTTCGGATGACGTTGCAGGCGGCCTCTTATCGCCATCTCAATTCAGAGAGTTTGCGGCTCCATACTTCAAGAAGATCTACGAGACCTTTCCCGATGCTCTTCACATGTATCACAGTGATTCTAATTCAACTCGCATCCTCGAAGATGTGGCAGCTACAGGCGTTCAGGCCTTCAACTTCGGGCCGCAGGTGCGGTTGGAAGAAGTGAAGCAACGCATTGGAAGTCAGGTCTGTTTGATAGGGGGTCTTGGACCTCTTAGAGTCTGGGATCAACCACCTGAGAGTGTTCAAAGGATGTCTCGGGAATGCATAGAGAGAGCCGCTCACGGCTATGGTTACGTACTCTGCACTGGAGGGGGCCTTCCAAAGGGAACGCCTCCTGAGAACGTGGACACTGTGATTGAAGCTGCGGAGAAGTACGGCAAATATCCTATCTGACAATCTACACAGATGTAACGCATGACGCTTCAAGCGAACGCTGTCGCTGCTTGGCTTTGATGTATTTAGCGCAAATCACGGTTCCTTGGGAAGACAAGTAGACTTGTTCCAGGTAAGCAATCCGCCTCCTAGAGCAACCGCCTATTCTGCGACCGGCATTTCTCCTCATTTTCCCGAGCCTGACCCTGTAAGCTTAGCAAGATTCGCTGGTCCGTCGATTTCAGCTCTTGCTCTCCAACCATAGCAGGCTTGCTATGACCGATGGTCGAGAGAGCAGAATCCAAGAAAGCCTTATCGTGCGGAACTCCACCACATTCCGGAAAGACAATGGGGTGTTTTCTGTTGGATCCGAGCAGACTGAAAGCTGAATTGAAGGGACTCATACCAGCTATTATCACTCCTTTCACAGAAGACTTCGAAATCGACGTGCCCGGGCTGCGAAGAAATGTCAACTTTCTAATTGATAATGGAATAGATGGGTTGGCGCCCTGCGGAACTAACGGGGAATTCTCATCGCTGAGTGAGCAGGAAATCAAGAAGGTGATAGAAGTAGTCGTGGATGAGGCAAACGACAGAGTACCAGTCATAGCCGGGACCTCAAGCCCATCAACCAGAGTGGCAATTGAGTTGGCCAGATATGCAGAGGATGTTGGAGCTTCAGGTGTGATGGTGCTGCCTCCTTACTATGTTCGTCCCTCCCCCGAAGAGATATACAGACACTACGAGATGATCGCAAACGCCATCAACATCGGCATCGTGATCTACAACAACCCTAGCACAACGAAGGTTGAGCTTAGACCGGATTCTCTCGTCAAACTGGCTGCGATCGACAACATTGTAGGAGTCAAAGAAACGATCACAAGTGTGGATGAGTTCCAGGAAGCGATGAGAAGAGTCACAGACAAGATGGTTGTCATAACGGGCACCGAGGTAATAGCCATCTTTTGCTTCATACTGGGATCAAGATCCATAATCTCTCCAACACCGCAGTTCGCACCCAAACTCATGAGGGAACTACTCAGTTCGGTTGAGAAGGGCAACCTAACCAGGGCTTTCGAAATGCACAGAAAGCTTTCGACATATAGACAACTGTATGCTGAGTCGATTGCTAGAGGATTCTCCAATTATATCCATTATACCAAAGCCGCGATGAGCTTGATGGGCCTCGCAGCAGGGCCGGTCAGACCTCCACTGGTCCCGTTGAGCCATTCAGAAGTACAAAAACTTGAGAAGGTGTTGCGCGAAGAACTGGGGATTCTTACGTGACCCACCGATCTCTGGAAATGTTTACGTAACTCGTGGAACCTGCACGAAACATTGCAGCTGCAACTACTCCAATGTCGTCCCATCTCATGAGCTACATCCTACGCGCCCGACAATAGGGGGGTCTAGCATTATTCTGGTAGATAATGAGTTCATATTCGCATTGTTCGGCTTTTTCATAGGAACCTTGGCGGGTTTCCTAGGAGTCGGTGGGGGATTCATGCTAACTCCTTATCTCTTTGCTCTAGGCATACGAATGGAGGTAGCTGTCGGAACTAGTCTCGGGTACACGGCGGGCGTTTCCGCGCTAGCAGCAACCAGACATGGAAGACTTGGTCATGCTGACTTTAAGCTGGCTTGCTTCATGACCCCCGGAGCATTGGTTGGGGTGGAAATAGGAGCCCGAACGATTGAATTCCTGAAACAAATGGGATCTTCAGCCACAGAAATGGGAGTGGGTCTTGCTTACGTTGTCACTCTCAGTGTTATTTCACTCTACACTCTACGTGAGACACTGAAGTCCGGCAAAGATGGCTTTATCGCCGGAAGGAACCGAATCTTGAGTGGGATCCGCAAGATGAAGATACCCCCAATGGTGAGCCTTCCGAAATCCGGTATACCTTCAGTTTCTATGTGGGGTATCGTTTCTGCAGGGCTGATGACAGGTATAGCGATAGGCTTCATGGGCACTGGAGGGGGATTCACTAACATGGCGATGCTGCTGTACGTGGTAGGTTGCAGAACCATTGTAGCTGTCGGGACCTCGCTCTTGGGAGTGACGATTTCAAGTGCATACGGATCCTTCAGTCATGCTCTGAAAGGAAACCTTGACATCACCTTGGTAATGATCACACTGGCGGGGGGCATTATTGGCGCACCTTTGGGCGTGACTGCCACGAGACATGTGGAGGAAAGACGAATTAGGCTTCTGTTTGGATTTTGCACGGGTCTAACCGCAACAAGTCTCTTTCTTCAGCTGTTCGCGAAAGCCTCGGGTATTATTGTCTTAGCAAGACTGTCTCAGGCAATCCTAGGTGGAACAATTGCAGTAGCCTCGATGGTCGTTGTTGCTTCATGGCTCTTTCATTGGGCACAGGCAGAACGAATCGTCTAGAGTAGGCCCGAGAAAGACTCAGCGGGGTATCACAATTCTCTCGCCTGGACGCCCAGCATTCCTTCTAGAACTGTCGCGACCGCGCTTGTGTCCATTTTGCCGAGTCCTTTAGATCTCGCTAACTCGTTAATGATTTGGGCGTTTCTTGACACCATGACCGGCGCGTTGACGTCTCTTGCCATTGCCAGCGCCACATCGAGATCTTTCCATAACAGGTCTATGCTGAAAACCGGATCGAAATTTCCCTTGAGGACTTTCGAGCCGACTTCAAGGAATAGCTTGCTGACAGTTGCTGCCCCACTGCTGGCTATAGTCTGATAAACCATGCTTGGGTTCACACCAAGCTTCGCAGCGAGAGTCAAGATCTCCGCTGTTGTCGCATTGATCACAGCGAACATCATGTTGTTCAGCAGTTTTACTTTATCGCCCGATCCCAAGTCTCCCATGTGAACGATCTGCTTTGCAAGAACTTGGAGAACTGGCCGACATTTTTCGAGTACCTCTTTCTTCCCCCCAACAGGTAATGTCCACTGACCACAAGAGGCTGGTCTGCCCAAAACGGGGGAATCCAGATATTCGACGCTCTTGTCGGCCGCGAGAGATGCGTTCCTCTTGGTCGTGGAGGGCCCTACGGTGCTCATGTCGACGATTATGAAACCGGGCTTTGCTCCGGATAGGATTGCGTCTTGCCCAGCAACGACAGAATCCACATCTGACGGAAACGGAAGCGCGAGCAGGGCCAAGTCACAACATTGGGCCAAATCTTTAGGAGATTTCGCAATCTGTGCTCCTAGATCGGATGCTGCTCTCTGTGCCTTCTCACTAATGTCATGTGCCACTACTTCGAATCCAGTGCCAATCAGTCTTTTTGCGATTGCTGACCCGAGATTGCCAACACCAATGAGTCCAATCCTCATGTTCCTTCCTCGCAGAACTTGCTGAAGATCTAGCTTCACACAAAGAAGTTGCACGTAGCAGCAGATATAGGTATGGAGATCCCGTCCGCCGAGCTGACCACATTACTGTGCGCATGTGAACATTGGGGGAATCTGCAGAAAATACGATGGAAGAGCCAATACCGAGGGTTCATTCCCCAGTATCTTGAGCGACTCTGCCCATGCAGTTTCGAAATCTCTTGCTGGCGTGAGACCCATCGCACGAGCGATACCGGGTTGTCTCGCTCCCACTATGAAGATCCTACCTGTGTGTCGAAGAGCAATCTCGCCATAGAACATCATGGAGAACGCGTGAAAGGGATGATATGCGTATCGATATCTGTATCTTGCAACGTACTCGGGCTTGTTCGCAATATGCTCTTGGTAACGTGATAGTTCAGATGGATTGCCACACTGCTGGTAGATTTCATACACTTCTCGGTAAGCGGGGAAGTACTCATCATTGAACCAACCATCGCATACAGAAGCTGCGATAATTGCTGCCCGCTTGTTCAGGCAGGGATACAGTCGAGCTGTCAGTCCGCCCAGAGCATTAAGGATCAGGATTGGATTCGTACCCATGCCCGGCCCATAGTGAAAGCCGCGAGGAAGCCCTACTACAACTATATCTGCTCTTCTGGGGACTTGCAGTGTGTGCACTTTCTTCGAGAGCTTCCAACTCTCTTCTTGGACCGCGTCTATGTTCCCCGCAAATTCCGCCACAATCTCGTTCTTTTCGTTCAGTACCGCGTCGAGACAGAACATCTTGCCTCTGGCGGCATTCACGATAGCTTTGCCTTGAGCGTTAAACTGCTTCCTCATAGTACTATGTGGGGACACCGGGAGGAGATCAGGCTTGGCTATTGTGTTAGGAGAGTGATGTGCCGCGATCGATCGCCATGAACCTGTCCCCGTCACTAACCCTTTGTATCCTCCACTGAATCCCCCATAGTGATTCGGCAAAGCGTGGCCTAGCAATACTACCAGGTCAGGCTCGACCACTAGCCTGTTTGTGTCCACTGGATCACCGAACGGATCAGATATGCCGATGTGCACCATGCAGTCTGGGTTCTCTGCATCGTGACAGATCAGTCTCTCGGGCGAGAACTGGTTCACCACCTCTTGTCCCAGATACTCAGCAATTTCCTCTGTAGGGTTCTTACGATGGAGACCATTTGTACAGAGCAAGGTGACATTCTTCATCGATACGCCGGCCTGCTTCAACTCATCCAAGATCAGCGGAATAGCTAACCGTCTGTGAAATGGACCTCCCTTCACTTTGTCTGGAAATGCGATTGTGATCTTGCTTCCTCCATTGACCATGTCCCTAATTCTCTCGGTTCCCAACGGCTTTTCTAGCGCCTTCCGGATTTCCTCGCTTGGATTTGGAAGAGAGACATCTCGTGCGCTTCTAGATCCGATAACCATGGCATCATCAGGGAGCTCTACTATCATCCTTCCGTCCCCGTACTCGATGGGAACTTTCATGAGCTATCCGCATCTCCGAATGATCATTTCGAGACTTGATGTCTTAAGAGTCTGGCGACTAGAAGGTGCGATCGCATGCACCGGATTTTAAGTAGCAGCACAATCATGCCATTCGAGTTCGATCGCCAGATCCAGTGCCTTCAGGTCTTTTCAGGTTTCCCCGCTCTTACCAGAAGGCACGCAACATTATGGCCCGGTTTGACTTCTATCAATGGGGGATCTATCTTTCGGCATTCTTCCAATGCGTAGGGGCATCGACTTTGGAACCGGCAGCCCGGCGCCGGATTTATTCCGCTTGGTATCTCTCCTCGCACCTTGACCTTCGCCCGTGGGCGATCTTCGAGAGCAGAATCTATTGCCGGCACTGTTGCCACTAGCAATTGCGTGTATGGATGCTGGGGCCCTCCTATGATCTCCTCAGTGGGACCAGTCTCCATAACACGTCCGAGATACATCACCATGATACGATCGCTCACATACCGCGTCACTGCAAGGTCATGCGAGATGAAGAGCCAAGTGAGATCAAAGTCTCGGCGCAGGTCGAGCATGAGGTTCAGTATCTCGGATCGAACGGAAACATCGAGCATCGATACAGGCTCATCGGCGATAATGAATTCTGGTCGCGCGACGATGGCACGAGCCATGGCAACCCTTTGCCTTTGACCTCCGCTGAGTTGATGAGGATACTTGTATAGGACCTCGGCCAAGTTCAGGCCTACCGCTCTCAAAGCATTCGAGACCATTCGCATTTTGCTGTCGCCATCCTGCACAAGGCCCTGAGCAATCAGCGGTTGGGATACAGCGTCCATAACCCTTGATCTTGGGTTAAGGGAGTCGTATGGATCTTGGAAGATCATCTGTACATTCCTTCTGTAGGACCTTTCTTGGGCCGGACTTTGCGAGAAGATGTTCTGGCCGTCGAATTTCACTATACTCGAAGCGGATGATGGCCTAACCAGCTTCACGATTACATTTCCAATCGTTGTCTTTCCGCTTCCGCTCTCTCCTACGATTCCAAGAATTTCCTTACTCTTCACGAAGAATGAGACGTCATCAATTGCATGAACGAAGTCCTTGGGGGCCAGAATCAATGTGTTTCCGTATGGGAAGTGCACAGTTAGATGTTGGACGGATAGGATTGAACCTTCTTGTTCTGCTGACATTTCAACTCACATTGTGGCATGCAACAAGATGGCCTGGTCGTTTCTCAACGAGTTGGGGTTCCTTCTGCATACATACCTCCGTCGCCATCGAACACCTGGGATTGAACCGACATCCACGTGGAGGATTCAGGAGGTCTGCCGCAGTTCCTGGAATCGACATAAGCCGCTCTTTCTTGCCTGTCAAGCTGGGGATGGACGAAATGAGCCCGCAGGTATATGGGTGGAGTGGACACCCGATGACTCTTGCAAGGGGGCCAACTTCCATCAGCTTTCCAGCGTACATTATCCCGATCATATTGGCGAACTCAGCCAAAAGAGACACATCGTGAGTTATCAGGAGTACTGACATCCTGAGTTTCTTTTTAAGATCGCGAAGCAAGTCAAGTATCTGCGCTTGGATCATTACGTCCAAAGCCGTTGTCGGCTCGTCTGCGATTATGAGATCTGGATTGAGGGAAAGAGCCATAGCGATCATCGCGCGTTGCTTCATTCCTCCGCTGAACTGGTGCGGATACTCCCTTGCACGGCTCTCCTCTATCCCCACCAATTCGAGGAGCTCCATGGCCCGAGACCAAGCCTTAGTCTCATTTGATCTCTCATGGTATCTTATCGCCTCGGTCAACTGTTTTCCCACCCTGTAAAGGGGATCCAGCGAGTTCATCGCACCTTGCATCACCATCGAGATCCGTTTCCAACGGAACTCACGAAGTTGCTCTCCAGTCAGTGTCAAAACATCTTGGCCATCAAATCGAATAGAGCCACTTACAATTTGCCCAGGGGGCTCGATCAGCCTCATTATGCTCAATGCTGCTGTAGTCTTCCCGCTCCCCGATTCGCCTGCGAGTCCAAACACTTCGCCTCGCTCTAGTCTGAAGCTGACGCCATCAACCGCTCGTATGTTGCCTGCTCGCACTCTATAGACTACTGCCAAATCATCTACCGCGAGAAACTCGGTGATGTGAAGTCACCTCCTGAGCCGCGGGTTTGCTATCTTCTCGAGAGCGAACCCAAATAGGACGAAACCGAAGCCCAATAATGCTATGCAAAAACCGGGGGCTAGTAGCCACCACCAAGCACCATAGAAGAAACCAAAGCTTTGAGCCCAATAGAGCATGGTTCCCCAGCTTACGATATCTGGTGCCCCCAGTCCAAGAAAGTCCAGTCCGGCCTCAGCTACAATGGCGGTTGTGATGGCCAAGATTCCATTGGCCAATATCATTGGAGCAACATTGGGAAGAATTATCGAAAACATGATCTTCACGTCGCTCACGCCGGTCACTCTTGCTGCCTTGACGAACGTTCGCTCCTTGATTCCGAGAACCTGTGATCTGATCACGCGTGCGATGCTCGGCCAGGAAGTGATGCCTATGACGAAAATGATGTTGTACATTGTAGGACCGAAGAAGGCTGCAAAGATAATCATCAGAGGTAGCGCAGGAATGATGAGAAAGATGTCAGTGAACCGCATGCAAGAGGCATCCACGGCTCTTCTCGCTGAGAAACCAGCAATGAGCCCGATCACAGTTCCTATCATTGTTGCTGACGTTGCTGCAGCCGTTCCTATGATGAGTGAGATTCTCGAGCCCCACATGACTTGGCTTAGAACATCCTCGCCTAGGTATGTTGTTCCAAGAAGATGCTGCCAGCTAGGGGGCGTGTTGACCAAAGTCGAGGTTTGCTTCGGATCATAGGGAGCAATGTAGGGCGCGAAGATTCCGATTAGAACAAAAGCCGAGATTATTCCAAGCCCGAGAAGGCTCTTCCTGTCCTCACTTATCAACCGTAGATACTCAGAAAAGGTGTCAAGAACTGAGGGAGCAGCAATTGGAATCTCCATCTGAGCGTTATGCGAGGCTTGCTGCTTCACTTGTAGCTCACTCTGGGATCTATCAGCGCATAGACAATGTCCGCGGCAAAGTTGGCAATGATTACGGTGATAGCGATGACGAAGAAGGCACCCTCTAGTAGCGGATAGTCATGGTTGAGGACGGCTTGATAGATCATTAAACCCATACCGGGATAGGAGAAGACAATCTCCGTCAATATGGCTCCGCTCACGAGAGTCCCGAGCTGAAGTCCTACCTGCGTTACCACAGGAAGGAGGGAGTTCTTCACCATATGTCTAAGTATTCCTGCTTGAGTCACACCTTTTGCCTTCAGCGTTAGGAGATAGTCTTGCCCCGTCACCTCTATCATGCTAGCCCTCATGATTAACATGTAACTAGCGAAGGAAGCGACTGTCAACGCGGTGACCGGTAGAATACCATGTGTAAGGATGGTTCTCAGTATCTGAATAGGGTTGCCTGCGAAAATTGAAGGATCTATATCACTTATGACTGGAAACCATTTCAGGACGACACCGAATACCCAAAGAAGGATCATGGCCAACCAGAAATAGGGGACACTCCAGAGACCAAGGGAAACCCCAAGCAGCGTCGTATCCAAGGTTGATTCACGCTTCCAGGCGGCAACTATTCCTGCCGAGACACCTATCAATACTGTAAGCAACATCGCGAACACCACCAAGTACAACGTTTTGACTAGGTGTTGCGCAACGACCTCGAACACGGGTGATGGATAGAAATTGTAGGAAAAACCAAGATCGGGAGGCCACTTGAAGATGCCGATGATGTATTTCT
>CAZLHM010000007.1:0-73081 GCA_964559555.1 uncultured Candidatus Bathyarchaeia archaeon | reverse complement strand
TGGATGGTCCTAGGCGAAGTCTACGACACGATGGTCGCATCCAACCCGCTGAAGCCACTGGAGCTGCTACCTTGGATGGCCGCGAGTTGGTCAAGAGACACTTGGGAGTACGCGCCCGGCAAGTCGGCGCCGGTGCTGACTTTCAAGCTCGTTGACGGCATCAAGTGGCACGATGGTACTCCGTTCACTTCCAAGGATGTGAAGTTCACCATCGAGTACCTCAGAGACAAGCAATCCGCATACTGGTTCAGCTACGTCCAAAAGGTTCCAAAGGTAGAGACACCTGACCCCCTGACGGTCAAGGTCTTCACCAACGAGACAAGCCCGTGGTGGGAGATCTGGATTGGGGGCCTCTACATACTGCCCGAACACATCTGGAGCGGAGTAGCGGACCCATCCACATGGGAGGCTTGGAGAGAAGGTAAGCTCATCGGCACTGGACCATTCCAGTTCACCGAGTACAAGCCAGGCGAGTACGTCCGACTCGCATTCTTCCCCGACTACTTCAAGCGACCTACCTTTACGAAGTCGGTGACTCTCGAGGCTGCGTCAGTGACTCAAGGCGAAACGTCCTCCTTGGAAACCCCTGCTGTGACTGCGGATGGTGCGCCGGTCGAGAATGCAGCCTTCGTCGTGCACGTCATGGACTCAGCTGGGAATGTGGTCCAGACGATTGATGGTAGCCACAAGGGCGGCGGAGTATACGGCGTCGATGTCGACACCACGAACCTCGCTCCTGCGACCTACAAGCTCCATGGAGTTCTCACGTACTCGGTTGCGGGTCATGAGAACGTCCTCGAAGTCAGCAAGGACCTTACCGTCATCGCACGGTTCCCGACTGAGCTAGTGGCCGGCATCGTGGTGCTGGTCATCATCATCGCAGCTGGCTACGTAGCACTACGCAGACGCAGGAAACCCGCACCTGAGAAGAAGTAGCGGGATTCCTCCCCTTTCCTTTTTTCTTTTCAATGTCCCAGAGTCAATTCTGGTCAGTCCTAGTTTGAGGAGGACAGTGATGTGCAGAAAGACGCTCGGTCTCGCGATACACCAACCAACATATGGCTGCAAACGGCTGACTATTTCCTTCCCTTGACGCTGGGTCTAGTGATCTCTGTGGGTATTTCGTCTCTGCTACTTTCAATGGGTGCCGCCAGGCCGTTGCTCCCGCAGAGCAAAGACCCTCTATCCTCCATTATGTTTGCACTTGTGTTGGCTGTTGTCGGTCTTGCCGGTGCAACTGGGCTCTATCATCTCGTGAGAATGCGTAAGACCTTTGCAGTTCGTCTGGTCTTTGTGGCGATATTTGCGCCATGGGTCGCCGTCATGACTCTCATTCTTGGCCAGGCACTTCTCCTCGGGGCGGTCAAGGGAACCGGATTCCCGCAAGGGTTAACAATCTGGTTTGTGTTTGTCTTTCTTCTCTCAGTCTACGCATCCATAATCTTCGCAATAATGGTACTCATGGGCTCGCTCTCAACCCGCGTCCGAAACATTGTATACGTCGTCTATGGGTCAATGATTGGAGCGTTCATCGGGGTTTCTCTCTCCACCGCACCTCTGGTGGCGATACTGGTTTCGTTGGCTATCTATGACTTGTTTGTGGTCAGACGCTTCGGCCGGGAGCGAACTGCAGAAGACATCGCACTTGGAAGAGAACCCTGGGCCACTCTCTCCTTCTCAGGTTTGACGATAGAGATTGGGATAGGAGAGTTCATTGTCTATGCTATTATTGCAGCACACGCGCTCGGATACTTCGGTATCCTTGGCGGATTGCTGTCTGTGGCGATGATCCTGATCGGAGCGGGGATCAACTTGATACAGCTTGAGCGTGAAGGGTTTGTTGCAGGATTCCCGATACCAACACTGCTCGGGCTTCTCCCGCTGCTCTGGATCTTTCTGTCTCACTAGGGCTGGAAAATGCTACACAGTCTTTGTGACAGTTACTAGGAACCCAATCAATACTAGAACAGCCCCAGAAAGCGCGAGGGCATCAGCCTTGGCACGCATCTCGTTCAACTGAGGTTCCGTCAGCTCTTTTTGCGATCTCATGAGCACTCGCTGCGTTTCCCTCCCTCGCGGGGAGGCAGCCGTGTCAAGAAGATACCCCAGACCGAGGAGGAGAACCCCCACTGCCATCGCCAGTGTCAGGAACACATCAAAGGAATCGAGCCGAACAAAGCCTGCGGTCAAGGCTACGACTGTGTTCACTGCCGTGGCTGCCACGAGATAGGTTACAGCCCGGCGAAGAACAGCGCGAAGGTGTGAATAGCTTGTGGCATGACTGACTGACAAGCAGAAACGCTCCCCAAGTCCTATGAGGTCGATTGGCCTGTCCAAGATTCCGAGAACTGTATCTGAATGTCGGATCCTATTGCTGTTCGAAGTCGAACGATTCCGTTCACTTGCCAGACCGATGTTCCGCCGGTGGAAGCTTGCCTTATCGTCTTCACTTCGCCGGATGTCAGTTGCGTGGAAATTGGAAAAGCTGGACTTGAGTTAGGCGGGACTTCCAATCCGTGATATGAGTAGTCAACGGCTCGGGCCGCCAGGAACTTTCCGTTTAGGTAGAGTGTATACGATGCTAATTGAACCTTCATTGGTGCTCCTGAGGGGTTCCTGATGACAAGCAAGAAAGTCAACTTGCCTGCGGATGAGTCTACGAACGAGATTTCAAACGATGACACATCAGCCTCGACTGACTGCACTGAGCCGATGATCTCAAGATAGTATTGCGCGGCGTACACTCCAGCGACGACAAATCCCAGTGTCACAAGGAGGAAGATCGCGAGCGCTAGACGCCTAGGCGTAACTCTAGGCAATAGACGAGCACCTTTCAGCTACGACGGGCGGGTCCACTTATAAGGCATCATATCCTGAAGCTACGGATCGGGTCAGTGTTCGCTCTTGGGCTCCATTGCTTGGCTGTCGGACGCACTGGAGGTGCTGGCTTTGTCTCTAATGGCAAGTTGGATAGTTGCGTCCACATACTTGATGGCCTATGTTGGCTGGATCCTAGGAGCCATTGCAGCCCTGCTTCCGCTGTTCGCGACCCTGACTGCAGGCGCTCTGCTTCAAGACGTACGGAAGTCCTTGGCCGCAGGAGTAATCACGATAGTACTAAGCTTCGTTTTGGTCGTGTTGCTGCTCGCACTGCCGGTGGTTCTCGGACAGATCTCAGATCCAGAGCTCGCCGGGTTTTTTGTCGACTCCACAGTAGTGCGGGTTGCAACCGCGACTGGTCCAGTGCCGCTGCATATAGTGACTCTGGCGATTGTGAGTCTGATCGGCTCGATCGTCGGTGGCATGATTACGGGCGGAAAGTGACTGGCTCGGCAAATCAGTCAACTGAAATTTATGCCTAGTCTTTCCTCACGCAAGGCTTGGGCTACCCTGCTGATGTCACCGGAGATCTCTCTATCTCGCTGTAACTTTGGAACGAGTTGTCTGACAATCCCGTAGGTTTCTCTACCTGCCTTGCTTAGGTTCTCTATGCCCCGCGCCTCTGCAGCTTCACACGCACAGATCAGTTCCATCGCAACAATGAGACGAAGATTCTGGATGATCCGCATCAGCTTCAACCCGGCCGTGGGTCCCATGCTTACATAGTCCTCAAAATCAGCTGATGTGGGGATGGAATCGACACTGGCCGGATGAGCTAAGATCTTGTTCTCCGATGCTAGAGCCGCGGCTGAGTACTGACAAGCCATTAGGCCCGAACTCAATCCAGCTCCGGCACCAGCTGGAATTAGGAATGGCGGCAACCCTCCACTTAGCAATGGATCGAGAAGCCTTGCTATTCTTCTTTCCACTAGATTTCCTACTGTGGCGAGAGAGATGCCTAGCAAGTCAAGAACTACCGCAATTGGTTCTCCGTGAAAGTTGCCACCAGAAATGACCTCCCTGTCCTCCGCGAATATGAGTGGATTGTCATTTGCAGAGTTCATCTCGACTTGGATGACTTTGGACGCGTATTCAACCGAGTCATAGGCCGAGCCTATGACCTGTGGAATGCATCTGAGTGAGTATGGATCCTGGCGGTGAAGTCCTCTACGAATTCGTTGCTCTCCTGACCCGATCATTCTACTTCCTTCTAGCAGCTGGATCATGTGACGCGCGCTCTGAATCTGGCCACGATGAGGGCGGGCCTGATGGAGTCTGCTGTCGAATGCCTCAGAGAGCCCCTCCAACCCCTCCAACGAGATCGCCCCTGACTTTTCTGCGTACCATAGTAGCTTCTTGGCATCGTGGACTGCGAGTGCGCCTATTGCGGTCATCATCTGAGTCCCGTTCATGAGGGCAAGGCCCTCCTTGGCCGCAAGCCGCACTGGACTGATTGAAGCTGCTCTGAGCGCTTCGGAACCGCCCATCACTCTGCCACGATACTCTGCTGAGCCTTCCCCGATCATGACCAGTGCAAGGTGAGCGAGCGGGGCCAAGTCCCCGCTGGCTCCTACTGACCCCCTTTCGGGTACAATCGGGTGTACTCGCGAATTGATCAACCTGACAAGGGTCTCGAGTGTCGAGAGACGTATCCCCGATAGACCCTTCGCCAAAGTATTGGCTCTGAGAAGCATCATGGCTCGTGTGACATCTATAGGCAAAGGATCGCCGACTCCGGCCGCATGACTTCGCACCAAGTTCAGCTGAAGCTCTTCCAGTTGACTTGCGGAGATCGTAATGTTGCTTAGCGCTCCGAAACCAGTGTTGACTCCATAGATGGTCGCCGACTTGATCAGTTCGTCAAGGACCTCTCGGCACTTCTCTACTTTGACCCTTGCATGCTCACCCACCTCAACTTCCTCGTATCTTCGTGCAACGCTGACAACATCGTCGACGGCGAGAGACGTGCCGTCTAGGAGAACAGTCATTCTTGAGTCGCGTCTGAATACCTCTTAGAACAGGTCTAAAGGTATCGGTACTTGACGACGAGCGCGGGGTGAGAGCGTCTAGAGGAACCGCCTTTTCAGCGCATCACGTTCTGCATTCATCACGAGCTCGAAGAGTCTGTCCGTGATCTTTCTCTCTTTGCGCAGGATCCTCTTTGCATCTGCAGGAGTTACTCTGCGACCAGTTTGGGCAACAGCCCCAGCCTTTCCGTATTTCTCGATCACTGCTGCAGATTCCACGACTTGATCCGCCATGCGCTTCTCTGCTTTGGTGAGAACCTTTCCCTTCTTTCGCATCAACGAATTCACCTCTTCCGGACCGTAAATAACCACTCCCACCAGCTTGGAATCGCATTTCGGACAGGAGACCACGCTCGGGAGATCACGAATCCTAGCGATCTCGCTATGCATCCAACATGAAGCGCAGACCAGTGTCCTGGACTCGTTGAGTATCCTAGCGCGAGCTGAGTCGATTAGTATCCGTCTCATCTTGTCAGATGGGATAAGATCGGTCTTCATGCTGATGCGTTCGATTCCAAGTCTTGCGATCGGCGTGAGTTCCTGCGATCCGGAAAGGACAGCAAGCCTGATTGTTCCACCACGGATGGCTTCAAGGACTCGTTTCGTGTTTGGCAGATCGAGATCTTTTCTTACCGTTTCGTTCAGAGTCTCTTCGTAGATTACAGTCCCCTCAAACGTCCTCATCAACCGAGCTAGTCTGAGACTGCTGAGGTCGACCCATCTGGAGATCGCTCCGAATCGCCGTGCGACGTGAACCATTCTTCGTTTGAAGATCCCTGTTTTTGATGATGCCTCCTTTGCAAGCGCCTCAATGTCCATCGCACTCAATTTGCGGAGGACGCTGGCAACACGGATCGCATCGGCAATGCCAGCAGAATGGACGACAACGCGGTAGGCATCCTGCTGAACCCCGACCGTCGAGCCTGCTTGCTCGGATAGAAGATATCCGATGAGCCGAGCAAGCGTTCGGTTCACAAGTAGTCCGAAGTGACACGCGAGTATCACGTACTCATCCCAGTCCTCTATCGTGATCACTCTATCCGTTGGGACCTCAACATTCGAGGCCGCCTGATCGAATGTTTCAGAAAGCGCTCTCAGAATCACTCCTGTCTCACAGGGGTACTCATCTGAGAGTTCTGATGCTATGGCTTCCCTTTGCTTGCCCATTCCAAATGAATCGACTGCGCGGCGACGTATGGCACCTACTTCCATCCCGATTTCGTACGGGACGGGGATTTCCTCGCCAACCCAGCTCGGTATTGCACCTGTCGGATCACCTATCGCCCGGACGTAGATGGTCTCACCTTTGATGCTCTCCATCCTCCAAGGACTTCCACGCACAATGAATTTCGTTCCCGGATTGCCGTATTCAGCGACAAACGCCTCGTCGAGAACCCCTACGGGCATGTTTCCAGATCTATCAACAACCAAGTACTGTTTCTCGTCCGGGATCATGGATAGCTTGCCAAAGTAGTAGGTGTAGATGTCCTTCAATCGACGAGGACGAAGAATCACCTGATCTTGTGGCGAGAACCAGCAAAGCCTCGGGAATCGTGAGTGCATGTACTCGAGGACCTTTGTGAGGTCTGCTTCGGATAGTTCTCTGTATGGGTTCGCATTCTTGAAAATGTCGAGTATCTCCTGCATGTACCAGCGACTTTTCTGAGTCAGGAGACCAACGATTTGATGAGTCAAGACGTCGAGGGGTTTCTGAGGAACCTCAACTTCCTCGAGACTCTCCTCGATCGCTCGACGGGCTATAGCGAGCGCTTCAAGTGCGTCGTCCGAATCCATGGCAATTATCATGCCATCCGCAAGTTGTCCAACGCTGTGGCCGCTTCTTCCCACCCGCTGAATTAGCCTCGTAACCTGACGTGGGCTCATGTACTGTATCACGAAGTCTATGCGTCCAACATCTATCCCCAGCTCGAGCGAAGAAGTCGCAACCAATCCTTTGAGCTGTCCGTTCTTGAGCCCTTGCTCGGCGGACACCCGCGATGGCTTGGCCAATGACCCGTGGTGAATCGACACCGGGAAGTCAATGTCCCAGACCTTAAACCGGCTCGCGAGGACCTCAGCTGCTGCTCTCGTGTTAGTGAACAAGATCACTGACTGGTGACGCTCTATGACGTCACGCATCAGCCTCAAGCGCGCCGACACTTCCGGATGTGTGTAGAGCTTGGCTGCGAGACGGGTGTCCTCTACATCAGGCTGAGGGTGCTCCACTCTAATCCTCATCTTCCGCCCGACCGGTACCCGCACAATACTGACAGGTCGGTTGGTGCCCGCAAGGAATCCTGCGACTCTTTCGGGAGTTCCAATTGTCGCAGACAGACCGACTATCTGAAACTCCCTTCCTGTAATCCAGCGAAGTCTCTCAAGCGCAAGAGCGAGCTGACTCCCCCGCTTGTCCTCAGCAAGCTCGTGGACTTCATCTACGACCACGTATCCGACCTTGCGAAGGTTTCTTCGCATGATCCTACCAGGAATGATCGCCTGCAGAGTCTCGGGAGTTAGGATGAGCATGTCAGGAGGATTCTTCGCCTGCATCCCCCGCTCCTTTGTTTCAGTATCTCCATGCCTAACGGCGACTTTCACGTCGAGGCGATGGCACCACCATTGGAGACGGTCAAGTAGGTCGCGATTCAGTGCTCTAAGAGGAGAAACATATAGGATGGATATGCCCGGCTCGTCGGTCTTCGATGTAATGAGGCGACTTAGAATTGGCAAGACAGCCGCTTCTGTCTTTCCCGAAGCTGTCGGCGAGATGAGCAGCACGTTCTGGCCGTTGAGGATCTTTGGGATGGCTTGATTCTGTGCCTCGGTTGGTCTGTCGAATCCACGTTCGATTGCTGCCTCAGCCACCGGCTTCGCTAGCAACGAGAAGACGTTGGCTTCGGCAACTTCCATTCGGAGCCAGCCCGCAGTATCAACACAAACGCTCGATAAAAGTGAGAGGAATTGCGCTTAGACTGGCTTTGCTGCTTCAGGATCTTCTGCTGTCACGGAAGGGTTAGTTTGTCAAACGTTTAAGAGAGTTCTGGCTCTCATCAGGTTTCGTCTCTTCAGAGATGACAAGAGATGCCGCTTCGACAGCCCATCGTAGCAGTACTGGGTCATGTGGATCACGGTAAGACCACTCTCCTTGACAAGATCCGAGGCACTTCAGTTGCTTCACGTGAACCAGGCCAGATAACCCAATGGATCGGTGCGAGCCTGCTGCCTTCCTCAGTCATCAAGGAAATCTGCGGGCCTCTTCTTGATCAATTCAAGATCAAAATAGATGTGCCCGGACTCCTATTCATCGACACTCCAGGACACGAGACATTCTCCAATCTAAGGCGTAGAGGTGGATCGGCGGCGGACATCGCAGTCCTTGTCATTGACGTTTCAAAAGGCGTCGAACCACAGACGACCGAATCTCTGAACATACTCAAGGGCCGAAAGACCCCATTCGTTGTGGCTGCCAACAAGATCGATCTGATAAGAGGATGGAGGTCAACGCCTGACACGTCATTCATTCTCTCGTTCAACCAGCAAGCACCGGAAATCCAGACGGAAGTTGACAACCGCATCTACACGATAATGGGAACCTTGTCGAGGCTCGGCTTCCGATCAGACCGTTTCGATAAGATAACTGACTTCACGAAAGTGGTGGCAATCATCCCTACATGCGCCCGGACCGGGGAAGGTATTCCAGAGCTTCTTGCCATCGTGGCGGGATTGACGCAGGCATACATGCATGACAAACTCGAGATGAAGGGAGGACCCGCGCTCGGAACGGTTCTTGAGGTCAAGGAAGAGCCTGGCCTTGGCATGACGGTCAATGCCATCATCTACGACGGCACGCTCAAGGTCAACGACACGATCGTGTTGGGAGGAAGAGAAGGCCCGATCTCAACAAAGGTTCGAGCACTCCTGCTCCCTAAACCACTTGACGAGATCCGTGACCCACGAGATAGGTTCTTGACCGCGGAACGGATTGCCGCTGCCTCGGGCGTGAAGATCGCTGCCCCAAATCTCGACCTTGCCCTCGCCGGTTCCCCTCTCTACGCAGTTCCACACGGCAAGAACGTGAAAGAGTACGCTCGAATTGTCGACGAGGAAGTTGAGAGACTCCGAATACAAACCGACCGAGACGGGGTCATACTCAAGACCGATACCCTAGGATCTCTCGAGGCGATCACAAACTCCCTGTCAAACTACAACGTTCCCCTCAGACTCGCGGATGTCGGAGACATTTCCAGACGAGATATTGCTGAAGCCGAGGCGGTATGGGTTGACGACAGGCTACATGCCGTGGTTCTTGGGTTCAACGTCAAAGTTCTTCCCGACGCGGCGCAGGAAGCAGCGACTGCAGGGATTCCGATCTTCAAAGCCGACATAATCTACCACCTGATCGAAGATTACATGAAATGGTTCGAGGACCAGAAAGCCGCGGGTATGAAAGCCGAATTGGACAGCCTAGTTAGGCCAGGGGCGCTGAGGGTTCTTCCCGGGTTCGTCTTTCGGCGAAGCAAGCCCGCCGTCGTAGGCGTAGAGATTCTAGCTGGGAGGATTCGCTCAAGGTATCCGGTGATTGACGAGAACGGACGGAGGGTAGGTGAGATCATGCAGATACAAGACAAGGGCAAGGACTTACAGGAAGCGACGAAAGGAATGCAAGTAGCCGCATCAATTGACAAAGCAGTTGTCGGCCGGAACGTGGTTGAAGGAGAAGGCCTCATTGTCGACGTTCCAGAGAAGCATGTGAAGATACTGCAGTCAAAATTCGCTGCTGAATTGCCCCCTGAAGAAGATCAGTTGCTAAAGGATCTGATTCAATTGAAGCGACGACAGAACCCCATCTGGGGGCTCTGATCGTCTCCTCGCATGAGAGGATCGGAGCCATCGTCCAGATGATCGATTCCACGGAGATCCTACATCAGCAGACCGCATTCTTTCGCTCAGACAGTGGGGCAGTGGGTCACCTGTTTGAACCCGTGCAGAATTCAATAAATAGAAGTCGTCTAACTCGATGGCGGCGAAGCTGAGATTGCGGGTACTAGCATGCATCAAGCAAGTACCAGACACCGCCGAGATAAAGATCGACCCCGAGACTGGTACCCTGATCAGAGAAGGTATTCCCGCGGTCATCAATCCCACAGATGTCAACGCAGTTGAGGAAGGTTTGAAGCTCAAGGACCTCTACGGCGCGAGAGTCATCGTGATGACCATGGGACCGTTACAGGCAGAAAATGCTCTGAGAGATTTGCTCGCGATGGGCGCTGATCGGGCAATCCTCTTGACCGACAGAGCCATGGCCGGTGCAGACACATACGCCACGAGCTATACAATCGCTACAGCCATTCGAAAGGTGGAGAAGGAAGAGGGGCCTATTGACCTTCTGCTCTTTGGAAAACAGGCACTCGATGGTGAGACAGGACAAGTGGGCCCCGGCGTCGCCGCTAGGATGGACGTGCCGATAATCACGTACACAAAGCGCATAGCAAAGGTAGATCCACAAGGGAGAACAGTCCTCGCGGTCAGAAAGGCCGACGAGATCGTCGAGACAGTCCAAGTCTCTCTACCCGCTGCTGTGTCGGTTCTTGAGGAAGTGAACAAACCGCGTAGGGCAACGATACAGGGTATTCTCGATGCCCGAAGGGCAAAGGTAGATTTCTGGAACAAGGAAGTGATCGAAGCCGACCCGGCGAGAATCGGCATGGCCGGCTCGCCTACAACGGTCCGCAAGATGTTCATCCCCAAAGCTAGGGGAAGAGGAGAGATATTTGACGGTAGGAGTGATCCTGCGCAGGCCGCTCGCTGGTTGAAGGACAAGGTTCTATCTTGCAGGATCGGTCGAGAACGATCCGGGAGTTCTTTGGTTTCGGAAGACCGGGACATACGACCTGTAGTCAAGAGTCAGCCCAGCTCGGAACACGCGGGCGTGTGGGTATTCATTGAACAGAACGAGGGACATGTCGCAGGTGTCTCGTGGGAGCTGCTTGGTGAAGGACACAAGTTGGCGAGGAAGCTAGGCACTCAGCTAGAGGCGGTTGTTCTTGGGCACGATGTGGATGCAATTGCGCGAGAAGCCTTGAACTACGGCGCGTCCAAGGTCTACCTGATCGACCACCCTCTACTCATGCACTATCGTCCTGCGCCATATGCCAAGAGTCTGACTGAGTTGGCGACATCAAGGCCACCCCAGATCTTGTTGATTGGGGCAACTCGAAATGGTAGAGACCTAGCGAGCATCGTCGCAACAAAGATACACGCAGGTTTGACGGCGGATTGCACATCACTTGACATCGAACCGGATACTGGACTGTTGCTTCAGATCAGGCCCACATTTGGCGGAAGTCAACTGGCGATGATCATGACTCCGAAGCACTTGCCTCAGATGAGCACTGTTCGGCCCGGGGTATTCGCGAAGCCAACGAAGATCAAGGGCACTGGTGAGATCGAGAGAGTCAAGATAGACCTGAGAGAGGAGGAGGTTCCGACCAAGGTGCTCGACTTCCAATGGGTCGAGAGGAGCAGCATGGTTGAGGAGGCTGACATCGTTGTCTCAGGAGGGAGGGGACTCGGTTCAGCTAAGAACTTTGAGCTTGTGAGAGACCTGGCAAAGGCCCTAGGGGGGGCCGTCGGTGCGTCTCGCAAGGCTGTAGAGTCAGGATTCGCCGACAAAGAGATCCAAATTGGCCAGACAGGGAAGACCATCAGACCGAAACTCTATGTCGCAGTCGCCATATCCGGGTCCATTCAACACTTGGTGGGCATACAGGGTGCAGAGACCGTCATAGCTCTGAACAATGACCCTGATGCCCCAATTTTCAATTCCTGCAACTATGGCGTGATAGGAGACGCCGGGAAGATAATTCCAGCGTTGATCGAGGAAATCACTCGCTAAGTAGACGACTTGAATATGGAGATCGTTACTTCTTGACCGAGAAGTTCGACGCAATTGTGGTCGGTGCCGGACCTGCTGGTGTGACATCCGCATACGTCATGGCAAAGAGCGGCATGAAAATCCTCGTCATAGAGAGGGGTGAATGCCCAGGCAGCAAGAATGTCATAGGCGGCGTCCTCTACGTTAAGACCCTACACGACCTGATTCCGCGGTTCTGGACAGAAGCACCGCTGGAGAGAATGATTGTTCAGCACTCCTACTGCCTGATCGGAAAGAACGACAGTACAATGGTCACCTACAAACGTGCACGAGAGTCAGAAACACCAAAGGGATACACAATTCTACGGTCCAAATTCGACAGGTGGTATGCAAAGAAGGCTGAGGACGCAGGTGCAATTCTTGTGAACAAGACAAACGTCACAGAACTGGTCTCGGATGGCAGCAAGATCACTGGGGTGAGAACGGACAGAGGAGATGTCTCATCTAACCTAGTGGTCATAGCTGAAGGCGCGAATGCGATGCTGTGCGAGAAGGCCGGCCTAACGAAGAGGGCGAAACCCAACCAGATGGCAATCGCCGTAAAGGAGATCATCACATTGCCCTCTGATCGAATCCAAGAACGATTCGGCCTCAAGGATGGTGAAGGCGCCGCCATACACTACGTTGGAGAACCATTCGAGGGCTTGGTAGGTTTTGGTTTTCTCTACACCAACTTGGACTCCATCTCGGTGGGATTCGGAGCAATCGTTTCGACGATGACAACAGAAGCGGCTAAACCGTATGACCTGATTGAGACCTTCAAGGCTGAACCTTCTGTTGAACCATACATTCGGGATGGTCAAGTCAAGGAGTACCAAGCTCACATGATACCCGAAGGCGGGTACGCCGGCATGCCTAGGCTCTTCTCCGGCGGTGTGCTTGTTGTGGGTGACTCTGCAATGCTTGCGAACCCGATCACAGGTGAAGGAGCCGACCTAGCTGTGCTCTCAGGCAGGATTGCAGGTGAAGTCGCTACAAATTCGCACAGAGCCAACGATTTTTCTCCCAGCGGATTGTCGAAATACCAAGACCTACTGAACGACTCGTTCCCGGTACGGGACATGAAGAAACAATCCGGACTGCTCCGTTACATCGAAAAGAACCTTGAGATCATGCAGGCATATCCCGAAGCCTTCAACGCGGCCTTGGGCGAGTGGTTCGATGTAGACGGCGCCTCCAGAGAGGAGAAGATCAAGAAGATCAGGACGATTGTCACCTCTAGGCGCAGTGTAACGCGAATGCTGAAAGATGCCTACGTTCTTGGGAGGAAGTTCCTGTGAAACTCGAAGAGAAACTGTACCTGCTGAGACACGTAGTCGACGAGGAGTCGCACATCAAAGTAGACGATGAAGCATGTGCCAAATGCGCGAGCAGGATCTGTCTAGATGTATGTCCTGCCAACGTCTACTCCTATGTCGAGCCCAAGGTCTTCGTAGCTTACGAGAACTGCGTTGAGTGTGGAACGTGCAGGATTGCATGCCCGTTTATTGAGTGGGTGAATCCGAAGGGCGGAGCAGGCATTTCCTATAGATACGGCTGAACAATCACGCGTTGTGGTCGCGTGCACGCCCTTGGGGAAATGCCTATTTCGTAGCCGAACCCTGACCGCCACAGTATCCTAGCCGCGCTCTTTCTTGCCGTAGTAGGCTGTCCATTTCAACTTCCGCGGATCCCGCTTGTAGATGAGGACGTTCTTGCGACATCTTGCCGAGCAGAAGTACAGTATTGTCCCGTCGTTTCTGATGTACATCATTCCCGTGGCAGGCGGAAACGGTTTGCCACAGAAGGAGCACTTGTTCGTCCTCGGCAAGCTCGACACTACCTGATCTTCTTAGCCTCTCTCTCCGTTTCCCTGAGTATGAGAACATCTCCGACCCTGATTGGACCTTTCACGTTGCGGGTTATGATTCGGCCTTTGTCCCTTCCTTCTAGTAGACGGACTCTGACTTGGATAACCTCGCCCGTAACGCCGGTCCTGCCTATGACCTGCGTAACCTCGGCGGGCGTTGGCTCTTCTCTTGATTTCTCTCGTGCAGCGGACATATCTAGGCTTTGGCTCCACTGCCAGTCCTAAGGCGCTCAGCCGCAGCTGTGAGATCTTTCAGTGTGTTCGTTCCTTCTCCAGCTTCGATGATTGAAACTGCGGCACATCCGACATCTATTCCCGCCGATCTTCCGAGGTCCAGTTTGCTTGGGACGAACAAGTAGGGTATCTTTCTCTCTTCGCATAGGATTGGAAGATGAGCAACAACCTGAGGAGGTTCCACATCCTCCGCTATGAGCACGAGCTTGGCTAGTCCCCGCTCGATTGCCTTTGTTGACTCGTTCGTTCCCTTCCTTATCTTGCCGGAATCCTTCGCTACTTGAGCGACTTGATACGCTTTGTCTACGATCTCCTTTGATACTTCGAACTTGACGTAGGGCGGTTTTGGCATTCGCTTCACCTGCACATCTGCCAGAGACTAGCCTATGCAAACGGCTTGCTTTTATCAATGTTTCTGTGTGAAAAATCCACTGTCTCAGCAAACTCGGGCGACAATTCTGTCCGATTTCAAATCAGGCAACAATCTTAAGCGCTCGCCCGGGCTAGCATCATAGACCTTGGACTTGAGTTCTCGATGATCTCCGAGACGGAAATCCTCTACATAATCAACGAGATCCACCAATATGACGCGATCTTGGTGGAACTCAAAGATGGAACGATCTTCGGGATTCTCAAAGGGACCGAGTCCAAGCCGGTGTACTTTCGATTGAGGGCAGCTACTCACACTGCTAAGGAGCGTCATGCGCTGCTAGAGGCAGTGATCGCGTCCCGGCCTGACGCCCATGTCGATTCGATCACACTTGAGACTTTGCTGAATGCCTTGAGAGGGATGAAGACCCGTCACGTGTGGTTAGAGAGAAGAACCGCGCCCCTTCATGAGATGGCGTTTCTGAATCTGAAAGAGCTTGTCGGTTTTTTGCGGAAACAGAACACGTAGTGGATACTGCCGGCGAGCTGACAAGCTTATTAAACGCGTCACTTTGCGTATGTAGGACTTCCGTCCGACGGTGCGAAACATGGCCAAATTCAAGATGATTGTGTCTGACCCACAGACGGCGAAGGCAACAGTGGCTGAGCTCGAGGGTTCAAGAGCACAGGCTCTCGTCGGCAGAAGCATCGGTGATGTTGTTGACGGTTCGCAGCTGGGACTTTCGGGAACCAGGCTCAAGATCACGGGTGGCTGCGATAGGGACGGAATACCGTTGCGAGTCGACATCCACGGCGGAGCGAAGAAGTATGTGGTTCTTTCGGGAGGAGTTGGATTCAAACCGACAAGGCCCGGAGAACGTAGAAGAAAGCTTGTCCGAGGTCGCATGATAACGGACGAGACCTACCAGATCAACATGGTCATCGTGCCTGCGGAGGCAAAACCCGAAGAGAAACCTCCCGAGATCAAAGAACCGACCGTCGAAGCAATCCGTGTGCCCAAGAAACGTGCCCAGCCTGAAGCCAAGAAGCCAAAACCAACCAAGAAGCCTGCAAAGAAAGTCAAAAAGAAGAGGTAGATGTGTGCCAGCAATGGAAATCAAGGTGGCAAATGAGACATACAACGCTCTGTTGAAACGGAAGGAGATCAGCCTTGAGATCGAACACAGAGGAGAAGGCACTCCGCAACGACTGGACGTAAGAAAACGAATGGCCTCCAAACTTGGCACAAAGATAGAGAACGTATTCGTTGTAGATCTCCGCCCATCAACAGGAGTGGGGAAAACGTTTTGTGCTCTCCAAGTCTATGATGAGCCTAGCATCGCGTCGGCAACTGTTCCCGAACATATAGCCATCAGGAACCTGCCTCATGAGGAGAGAGCTAAGGTTAGAGAAGCGAAGTCTGCGAAAGCGGCCAAGACAGCAGAGACGGAAACCAAAGCTAGCGCGAAAACCCAAACAAGGCCCCGGAGATAGCGTGTGTGACTTTGAGCGAGCAACAACCAGCTAGAGAGAAGGAGGCACGAGCGAGCAAGCTGTACGATGTCGACCCTCAGAAGGCACTGATCAGGCTGAAGAACAAGAAGTGCCCTCGCTGTGGAAGTTTCATGGCGCATCATAGGAAGCCCGTCGAACGGTGGACCTGTGGATCCTGCAGTTTTACCGACTACGCATAGAAAGGGATTTAACCCTACTCCGCTCTGGTCATGCAATCGAAGAAAGCAATCGCGTTTTCTCTCGTCTTGTTGTCCACCTCAACGAGAACAATTCCTTCACTAGGTTGTCCGTACATCACGAAAGAACCAGTCGGTGCGACTGCTATCGCGACAAGTGCAAGCAAGTCCTCCTCACCATCCACAACTATCATGGCATTTCCAGATTGAACCGCGCTCTCTACTGCTGCGAGCGCATCCAGAGCGATTGTACCCGGGTCGTTCCGAACTCGGAACGTTCTCTTTGCATCCACGCGAACGGGTTTGGTTTCGAGTCTCATCTCTCTGCCGTCGACTATGATGAGATCTCTGCGAAGATGAGCGGCCACTGCTCCTCTTGAAACGGCGTCGCCTACGAAAATGACTCGCGGTGGCCGGTTGCGTGATATGAGTCTCGAGATTTCCCTGTAGATCTGAGCACCTTGCCCTGCAAGGAGTCTGCCTAATGGTTTCTTGAGAGACGATCGCATTTCCTCAGTTATTACGAGCTTTGGCAATCTCTGACCAACAACGTCAAAGCTCGTGATCTATCGCACTCTGACTGCATATCGTCCCGGTGATTTGATCCTCATCTTCTTGGCGATCTCAGATCCTTCTGGATCAATGATGATCGCGAGGCCGGTCCAATCGTCGCTGAGGTTGGTGGACTTGCAGTTTGGACAAACCGGGCCGTTGCTGATGTATCTACAGTTCTTGCACGCTTTCTCTGTCAACCCGCTTTCTCCTCTCTTGGCCCTCTGGCACGACGCACGTCCTGTTCAATCCAGTCGATCTTCCCCAGGAAAGGTTGGCGCATCGTGATTCCAATCTTGCCCCCGGATCCACCACGGGGAAAGCTCACGGCTATTATTCGGCCTCTAACGAAATCTCCTTTGGCGATCTTCCTCTGGCTTTCTTTCCCTACGAGAATCCCATGCTTCTCATCATAAGATATGTAATCGTCCATAACTTGGGACACGTGAAGGAGCGCATCTTCTGGACCGATTCTGACGAACGCTCCGAAGTCTGTAACCTCAACGACTTCTCCCTCCACCACTTCGTGCATATCAGGGAAGAAGCTGAGAAGCTTGAATGTGACTCGATGATATGTCGATCCATCCCCTGGCAGTATCTTTCCCACAGGGTCGACATTGACATCGACGACGTAGACTGCGTAGCCCAGCTGTTCGTCGACGATGTTCTCGTACTTGAGCTTGACTTGATCTCTCGCAGCTTTGTCAATCGGGTTGCCGAAGCTCTTCGGTGGGATTCTTACAATATCCTCAACTGTCAGTATCTTGAACAAAGAAATCTCCGCTCTGTGTCACAATGCTTTCTCGATTGTCTACCTGTAAGCTGCGTCAATGCCTTCAAGCTCCAACTTAGCCTTTTCTCTGAGAAAGACCACGGGTTTTCCAGCCGCTCTGATCTTTCTGCGGAGTTCTGCATCTGCAGTCGCGACGACAGTGTTTGCCAGTTCCGAGGCTTGAATCAATGCTTCATCTGCGTCCACGATTTCTTTGGATGAAATAACCTTGACATTTCCTCCTTGAATGAGTTTCATAGCTACTCTCGCATCACGTCCTGATGCGCCTCGATTGCGCGCAAGACCTTGGAGTTCAGTAATCACCGCAAGTGGAACCACAAACTCGGTCCTGCTCGACAGCATTCTCGCCGTTTCCGATAGAACGTCAATGTGAAACTTTGCGGACAGCATAAGAAAGCTCGTGTCCAAATAGACAGTTGCAGCCACGAGCTATCCCTTTAGCGCCCCAAAGCCGATCAAGCGCCAACTGTCGCCTATGCGCCTACTCACCGCGATCTTGAAGCCTGGGATTGGGCAGACGGGCTTTCGGAGAGCAACGTCCACAATGCTATCTCTTGCTGACGTCACGATGCCCGATGTGACAGCAGTGCCCATGTTAAGGACCAAAGGCTCGTTCGTCCTAATCTTGTCGACAACGACCAGCTGCTCCGTCCCTACAGCTCTTTCGAAGAGCGCCACTTCTGCCGTGAGCTTCTCGATGACTGGTGGAAGTTCTCCCACCTTTCCGACTACGCTACCGACGAGACCATCTGACTTTGTGAGAGACGGATCTAGGGATGTGCCAACGCCAACTAGGCCTCCGCTTCGGGCTTCCGTGACCGGGCCTTTGGAGACGTTCAGGCTCGTTATTTTTGAGACTAGGGGTTCGTAACGGGTCTTCCCGCCCGTCTCGATCGACAGGCCCGGCTTGATTTCTATCTCGTCGCCTACTCTGAAAGTGCCTTGCATGATTGATCCTCCGATGATTCCTCCGTGGAGATTCTCAATTTCTGTCCCAGGTTTGTTGATGTCGAAGGACCTCAGGACATACATTCGCGGTGAAGCGGTAGGATCCCTCTTGGGCGTAGGGATTCTCTTTTCCATCTCGTACAGAACCACGTCGGTGTTCGCGCCGTGCTGAGCGGAGACGGGGATCACGGGCGCATCGGCTGCGATCGTGTTCTTGGAGAACGATTTTATCTCCTCATAATTCTCCATCGCTTGAGCTCGGTCGACAATATCGATCTTGTTCTGTATGACTATCAGTCGCTGTATGCCGACCATCTGTGCGGCCAGTAGGTGTTCGCGATCTTGAGCCTGCGGGAACTTGATGTTACTGGCCACTACGAAGAGTGCGCCATCCATGAGTGCTGCACCTGAGAGCATCGTTACCATGAGACTGTGGTGGCCGGGGCAGTCGACGAAGCTTATGCCGCGTCTGAATCTGGTCTCCGATGCACATCGAGGGCACTTCGGAGCAGTAGTGTAGTTATGGGGTGGTTTGCATTTTGGACACCTGTAAATGAAAACATCAGCATATCCTATTCTGATCGTGATACCCCGTCTGAGCTCCTCCGAGTGTCTCGCAGTCCAGACGCCGGTTATTGACTGGACGAGTGTGCTCTTGCCGTTGTCCACGTGGCCGAGTGTTCCAATGTTAACCTCAGGTTGCCAGCTCGGAGCGTTGTCCTCCCTGCCGCTTTGGTCGGTGTCTTCGGCACTCATGTTCTCTCGTCGTTCCGCGGTTTGCGCACGTGATTCGATGTCACACATATAATGATGTCTACACAGAGCAAGTCAGATCTCGGTCTGCACGATCATTGTTTCGCGAGTTCACCCATGATTGCTGTACCTGTTAGGGTTCCCGAGACCACAAGTACGAACCACAGCAGCAGCAACATCCACACACGACTTGAGATGTGTTCCGTTGCGAAAAGGATGTTCACCAATACGAACTGCAAGAAGGCGAAAATCACCCCGACAAGATTCAATGCGCTCAGACCAAACAGTCCGAGTATCCTCGTTGACACCTCTCCTGCAGCCGAGAACACCATCAAGTCGGAGATGAAGGTCACTGGGCCTATGATCATTAGAAGAATGAAGATTGGGTTTTCCAGATAGAAACGAGGGTTGAACAGGTCCAGAAGGCCGTACCGTACCTCCTTCGCCGCAAATATCCTGATCAGACTGAAAACCAAGAAGACCGTGTTGACAAGAGCTGCCCAGAATAGGGTACTGAGAAATTTGCCATCCAAATCATACGAGCCCCGTTTGGAGCCACGATTGGTCTGTTGCGGTCAAAAAGCCTTCGCCGCTGAAGGGGAGGCTGCTATGCTCGACGTTTCCATATGGTTCCGGTTGGGGTATCTTCGATGATAATCCCCATGGCCAACAGTTGATCACGCAAGCTGTCTGCTGTTGCCCAGTCTCGCTGCATGCGTGCTTCCTCTCTCCTCCCTATCAACCGGTTTGCCTCAGGCGGCAAAGCTTCAGTCTTTGGTCGTTCGACAAGAATCCCGACCACCTTGTCTATCGATTTGAAGACCCGAAGCGCGACCTGCACATCTCCACGAGACATTTCTCGCCGGTCAATTTGCCTGTTGACTGCTCTTGCGATGCGATGCAGGGCAGCAAGCGCCCTAGGCGTATTAAGGTCATCGTCCATCGCGCTTTCGAACTCTCGTTGTTCCTTTGACAGAGCTATCCGCAGCTTCCGATTGATGCCTCTTTCTTTCGCTTCTATGCTTCCCAGTCGCTCAAAGGTGCCTCGCAGTGACTGGACGGCCTTCCCGGCGTCCTTCAGGCTTTCTTCAGTGAAGTTGAGCTGAGCACGGTAGTGAGCGGACATCAGGAGATATCTAACTGCCAGAGGATCGTGACCTCTGCCGAGCAGATCTCTCAGCGTGATGAAGTTCCCGAATGACTTTGCCATCTTCCTTCCTCCAACCAGAAGCCAACCTGAATGCAACCAGTACTTCACGAACTTCTTTCCAGTTGCAGCTTCGGATTGTGCGATCTCGTTCTCGTGATGAGGAAAGATCAGGTCTTCTCCACCTGAATGTATGTCGAATGGTGTCCCAAGGTACTTCATTGACATCGCAGAACACTCAATGTGCCATCCCGGCCTACCCTTGCCAACTTCGGTTTCCCAGAATACTTCTCCGTCCTCTGAGCGCCATGCTTTCCAGAGCACGAAGTCTGTCGCTTCATCTTTGCCATATTCGTCCGAGTCCACTCTGGCTCCAAGTTTGAGTTCGCTTAGACGTACGCCTGAGAGCTTCCCATATGCCTTGAACTTCGAAATATCGAAGTAGATGGATTCGTCCGCCTCGTATGCGACGCCCTTGCGTATCAGTTTGTTGACGAGTGCCACCATCTCGTTGATGTGTGCGGTTGCTCGCGGGTATTGTTCTGCTTTCTCGATGTTCAGCGCCGTGAGGTCTGTGAAGTAAGCCTCCTCGTACTTGCTTGTGTATTCACGAAGTGTTGCTCCTTCCGCTCGCGATTGTCGTATCGTCTTGTCTTCGACATCTGTGATGTTTGTCACTTGGAAGACTTTGTATCCTTTGTACTTCAGGTATCTTCTCAGAACGTCTTGAAAGACGTACGTGCGGAAGTTACCGATGTGCGCGTAGTCCCACACTGTGGGACCGCACGTGTACATCCTAACTGCATTCTTCCTTAGAGGCACGAAACTCTGGAGCTTTCTTCCAAGTGTATTTGTCAGTCTGAGAGTCACGATCGAATCACTCTTGGCTGAAGATGCCCAGAAATCGTTGTACAGACACTAGGGCTCGCCGTCTTTCAGGGCGTTCCTGTGAACTGTTCAGGATGATTCTATTCAGATCGAGCAGAGTCGTCCTTGGAATGTAAGCCGGCACAAAGTCGACCGCCCATTTCTAACGCCTCAGTACGACCCTCCAGCCGATTGTGATGTATTAAGTGTTTTCAGGATGCGCACGTGAGAGGGCATCTCACAGCTTGTAGCCGATCTTCCTCAGGAAGTTCTTGCGATCCTCAACATCCTTGGGAGTCTCGATGTCTTTCGGTTTCGAACCGTCGATTATGCCCAAGATACCTCTGCCCTGCCCGGTCTCCGCTACAATCACTTGAATGGGGTTGGCAGTGGCCGCATATATTGAACAGACCTCGGGCACGGCCTTTATCTTGTCGAGGATATTGATCGGGTAGGCGTCTTTCAGGAATAGGATGAACACGTGTCCAGCGCCAACCTTGAGGGCGGACTTTCCAGCGAGGTTGGTCAGTTCTTGATCGTTGCCTGAGACCCTCACTAGGCATGGACCACTCGATTCGTTGAATGCTATCCCGAACTTGGCGTTGGGCACTGCGCCGACAACAGCTTCGTGGAGGTCCTCAACGCTCTTTATGAAGTGGCTTTGGCCAAGTATGATGTTGGTGCCTTCTGGGACCTCTATTCGCACAACCTTGGTTTCCATTGCACAGACCTCGCCCAATAGATGCAACATACGGACGTATTAGACTTGGCAGAAATAGCTGGTCAGATCGTTAGGTCCTTCTCCAGAGGTGTGAGATTGTAAATCCGTCGTCTTCTCAGCAGGATCGTGTCCTCGACTCTCACGCCGCCTACTTTGGGTTCGTAGAGGCCGGGTTCGACGGTAAAGACCTGCCCTGTTCGGAGTGTGTCCTTGCCAAGTAGGCTGAGGTACGGCTTCTCTCCAACAGTCAGCCCCACTCCGTGACCAAGAGAATGGATGAATCCGACCCTAGAAGCCGCCCTGTCTCCCTTCAGGGTTGCTCTGATCGTCTTGAAGCCGTATCGTTCGAAGGTATCGCATGCATGGTTCATGATCTGGCTCGCCGGCACACCATGTTGGATTGAATCGAGAGACTTCAATTGCACGTCGAGTACAGCCTCAAACATTCTCCTGATCCTACGCGACGGCTTGCCAATCACGTAGGTCCTAGTCAGATCGAACCAGTATCCATCTGCAGCCATGGGAAACAAATCGAAGACAATTGGTTCGCCCGATCTGACCGGCTCTGACAGGATCCCGAATTCATGTGGGTCTGCCGAACTCTTTCCGATCGCGAAGACGGTTCCCTCGGGCGCCATGAGATTGTGCTCCGCCAATAGACCATTGATTCGAGACTTGACCATTCCAACGGTCAATGTTTCCTTCTTTGTCTTGAGTTTTCCCGCACTGACTTTGCACTCTCGAAGCATCTGTAGCGTGCACCGCACAACTTTGGCCGCTCGCACCCCAACATCTCGGATTCTCTCGACTTCAGCCGCGTCCTTTGTCTCTCTAAGAGACTCGATTACTGTCGTGTCGCTTTCTCCAGATATTCTGTATCCGAGCCTGCGTAGGGAATCTGCAACTGATAGAAGACGAGAGAAGTCGTTGTGACCGTATATGCACACTCTTCCCTCGGTGCCGATGGACCTCAGGAGTGACTGAAGTAGCTTCACGTAGCCGCGCTCACGACCATGGCGCTGGATCAGTCTCTCATAGTGATAGTCAGTGTATGTCTGAACCTTCCTGACGCGCCCGCGTCTTGCACTTCCAACATCTATGTTGCTGACAACGAGGATCGGATCTCGACCTCTTCGCTTGACAAAAATGCCTCCGCGCGGAATTGTTGTTCCAGCCACGTAGGCAAGCTCGGGATTTCCAAGCGTGCTCTCACCTATGACGAGTACGGTCTCCAGTCCGCGCTTCTCCATCTCGCCATCGAACTGGTCATACAACGAAGCTTCACCTGGCGAGAGCCATTTGGTCAAATGTCATGCTCGTGTGCAAAACTCATACACTTGGATACACGGTTCCATGTCGCGGCTAGACGTAGGAAGGAGTTAATGATTGCTCGCAGGGCAACGAGGTCTGTGGCGAAGAACTTCATCGTGACCTGTCTCTGACGTTTGCTCAGAGCAACCAACGCTCTGGTCGTCTTCTGGCCGACGGTTTCTGGTCCTAGGGCTCGGCGGAGCGCCTCAGCATCTGACTCGGTTCCAAACGGTATTGAGATCTTCGCTTCGGCCTTGGCATTCTTGAGTGTTAGCACCGCAGCGGGCTTTCTATTGCTTCGTTTCGGTCGCTTCCTCGGCAGGTTTCTCTGCCTTCCTTCTTCTCCTCTTTCGTTTCTCACGTGCTGCGGCGGCAGCTTTCTCTTCCGATGCTCGAGCTTCGGCCTTTGCCTTGAGTTCTGCTGCTAGCAGTCCTGCAGCGAGTCCTTCCCTTGCAGCTCTTCTTGCCACCTCACCTAGCTTCGTGGTGGGGAGGTATGCTCCGCCAGAGAACTTGACTCCACATTTTCTGCAGCTCCACACTCCAACCGCAAGCCGCCTCACGGCTCGTACGTGGCATCTGGGGCACTCGTGCGGAACACGCATTCCGGCGATTACTTCGGCGTATCTTCGCCTCGCGACAGTTCCGTACCTAGCACCAAAGCTCCCGGCTGGGCCGACTTTCTTGACCTTCAACTTCGACCAGTCGCTCCTCTGATCGCGCCGCGGATCTCTCTTCCTTTGTCAATCGCAATCCTGACGGCTTGTCGGATCTCCTGGTCGGTCAGCACACCTAGGCCCCCTTTCTGCATTGCACAGATGTTGCCGTCCCGGTCAGAAGTCACGGTCAGCCGGCAATTCACAACAAGCTCCTCTTCGAGGCAAGGATCCAGCACCATGTTATTGTCTATCTTTGCAACGGTTACCGCCACCGGTTCGTTCCTGATCTCTAATGGCACGAGTTCGCCCTTCATTTGCACTTCTCCGCCATTCAGCTCGAACGTCTTTCTTTTTGACGTGACCAGTGCGGCCAGTGCCGAAATGGCAGAAGCGTCGATCAAGTTTCCGTCGTGATCAAGGACGTACACGTCAACAAAGACGATCATCGTCTTCCTGCCGGGGTCGATGCACAGCTTCTCGAGTGGGAGGGCCTTCGATTCTCTAAGCCCTCGATCCACGACCCTTGCCAGTTCAATCGCTCCCTCGCTTGGAGGTCCAGGCTCGAATGAAGGTGAAGCCATAGGAACAAGCTCAGCATTGACTGTAAGCACTCCTTGGTCAGGTGTATCGGGGAACGGTTCTCCAAGCTCAACCTTGATTCCGGTCAGGACCTTTGTCTTTCCAAGGTGGACAAGAGCAGATCCGTTTGCCTTCTGAACAATTCCGGTCTCGATCTTCAGGTTCCTGTAGTCAGTTAAGCCTCGCCCGTCGATCCTCTTTCCTTGTGCAATAAGATCAGCCACCGTCTTCTGTTCGACCTTGGCAACGGGTGGCAGCTGTGGGGTCGACGACATCAGTTAGTGACCTCCTTCAGTTCTTCCCTCTCCTCCGCTTGCTCCTTTACAGCGATGTACTTTTGCTTGAGAGCCTCGATCTGTGTCTGGTTGATTCTCCTGCACGCGTCAATTGCCATGTCAAGCGCTTGGTTGAACTCGTCCTCCGTTAAGGACCCGTCCATCTGAAGCAACGTGATCGCATTGGCCTTTGGCATGAATGCCACGGGAAGATCTGCCTCACCGAGTTTGTCTTCTACGTCAGAGGGATCCAATGCGATCTTTCCGGCGACTTTTCCGACAGCACAGGCAGCAACGATCTCTCTCAGAGGTATTCCGGCGTCTGCGAGTGCAAGCGACGCTGCGGTTATTCCCGCGCATCTACTACCTCCATCAGATTGGAGGATCTCAATGTAAATGTCTATGGAGGTCCGGGGATAGAACTCGGACATTATCGAGCCTTCTAAGGCTTCTCTGATGACTTTGGACAGCTCGAGTTCTCTTCTCGATGGGGCGGGGGATTTCCTCTCCTCTACTGAAAAGGGTGCCATGTGATAACGACACCTGACGACAGCGCGGTCAGGGAGAGCAATATGTTTCGGGTGCGCTTCTCGTGGTCCATAGACCGCTGCCATTATGCGGTTCTTGCCGTGTTCAATGTACGCGGAACCGTCTGCTTTGTCCAATACTCCAACTTCCATCTTCAGAGGCCTGAGCTCGTCGAGTCTCCTACCGTCTACTCGTAGCCCGTTGTCATCCAACAGGCTAGTCTCGTTCTGAGTCATCTATTCTCTACCTCAGTTCTCTACTCATCATCTCACTCACGCGATCCGTAAGTCCTCGTGTGTGAGCTTCTCGTTCGATCATGAGCATTGCCGCTACAGCTACTCGCTCGTTTTTCGGTTGGCGGCCTGACACCAACACCGTGCCGTTCTGTCCTACAATCATGTCGCAGTCTGTGACTTTCTTGAGCATACTGATCATGGACCCCTTCCTACCAATCAGTCTAGGGATCTTGGCAGGTGAGATGTGCACGACTCGTCCCGACGAGATCTTCCCTAGGCCTCGACCTCTTATGGTCAGCAATGGGTCTCGTGTTCTGTCAAATGCGATAACCTCGGCCATCACAAGATCCCCCACATTAAGGATCCGTGTGAGATCCTTTCTCGCGGACAACGATCTTGCAGCAGGAGTTTCAGATAGGGGCAGCATGGCAGGATAGGGGGCGGATACATCTACGATCCATCCGGACATCGTCATGTCAACAACGCGGCCGATAACGAAATCATCAACTCTTGGAATGTAGCATCCTTTCAGTGGAACGACAATCAGTCTATTCGCGGCCAAGTCAGCGAGCCCGATCCTAGACGCGTATATTCTGTTGCCTTCTCTGTACGTATTCTCACCGGGGAAATACGATCCTTCCGCGAGCAGTTCCCCTGGAGCCACGAGCTGCTTCTTTTCAGCGAATACGGTCAACCATTCCATCTCAGTTCTAGCATAGGGAGAACGTGAAGGAGAAAGGTGACCTACTTTAACACTTTTGTCTGCACGGTGCCTTGAGTGAGCTTCCCGATGCGATCTATGAACGAGCCGTAGAGCCCAGCGGGCATTTCGACGAGAGCGACCAGTGAGCCGTCCGCCTGCCATTCTTCCTTCGTGATCGTACCGAAACCCTTGATTGAGCCGTACGCCTTTGCCGCATGCTCCGGGAAGACCTTCACTGCAACTTTCATCTTCTCGACCTTGATCGGCAGGAGGGTGCGAAGTTCCTCGATAATCCCCCTCGCCTGTTCATCTGCGGGTTTGAACGGGTCGATCACCATCCGGATCTGGGAGAAGGCCTGCTCTATTCTCAGGGGAGGATGCGGTGTCCCAGTCCTCGGGTCGATGCAGTTGCGCGAAATGAAGGCTATGATCTGTTTCCTCTTGTCTTCTACGAGCTGCCTTCGCTGTTCGGTTGTGAGCTGGAGTTCGCCGTGCTTCATGATCTCCTCGGCCACGGCAATAGGCTCCGTGGTTCCGAAGGACTTCTGAAGCTTCTCAGCTGATGCGCGAGTCCCCTTGCTGGCGTCTGCATAGATCTCGTCGATCACAAGCATCTGAGAGATCGGGATCGCCTTGCCCATCTTGTAGTCCAGAGCAGGCTCAGGCCGGACGAGGATCTCGAACTTCTCTCCGCTCTTGGTTATCCTTGCAGTCGTGTACTTGTCGCTCATTTGGTGCCAGCCTTTTTGGCTGACTCGAGCTTCTTGAGCTGTTTCTCCACATCAGGCGGAGCAAGCTTCGTGAACTTCTTAGTGGCCGTCGGAATCACCGCGATCCGTATCTTCTGCGCGTCGATCTTCTCCTCGAGCACTTTGCTCATACACTTCAGAGCCAACAACACACTGTCATCGAGAGCTATGCTGTCTTTGTATTCGGCCTCGAGGATCTCGTTTGCGGCGTCCCCGCCTGCACCAATCGCCCAAGCCTTGTAGGCAAGATAAGCACCGCTCGGGTCCGTCCAGAAGATACGACTGCCCTTCCGGTCTATTCCTCCGAAGAGAATTGATATACCGAAGGGCCTCACACCTGCGTGCTGAGTATAGAGCTGCTTGATCTCGCCGATACGTCTAGTAAGAATTTCTATGTCAATCGGCTCGTCATATAGGAGACGGTTGCTCTGAGCGTAGATCCTGGCTTGGTCGACAAGTATGTGCGCATCACAGCTGAGTCCAGCGACAGCTGCACCTACGTGCTCGTCGATCTGAAAGATCTTCCACATGAAAGACGGATCCTGAAGCTTCGATGTTGCCCTTTCCTCAGCGGCTAGGACAACGGCTTCCGGCGACGCGATTCCGAGCACAGTCGCCCCCCTCTTGACAGTCTCAGATGCATACTCAACCTGGAAGAGCCGGCCATCCGGAGAGAATACAGTGATGGCTCGATCATAGGCCCCTGGCACAGAGAACATTGACAATCATCTTCACCTTTGCTCGATTCATCAAGCTGTTCTTCTTTCGACGCTTACCCTCCCCACACGCGCCCGTGCGGAGCATGTCAGGTAGCTTTCTCCCCTTAGTCGCTCAGTCGGCTATCTAAATCCAGCGCTTGGAAACAACGCCATCTCTCACTGAGAGAAGTAACATCGCGATCGTACATGAGACGAGATCATGAGGCAGACATCTCGGGGAGCAAATGGAAGGGCCAATCTCGCTATCTGAACTGAGTGTTGTTGCGGTTCGAGAAAGGGTGCAGTCCAACTCTGGCGCAGCATAAGACAAAATTGGGACTGAATATACATGTGCTAGCGGTGAGGTCGATGATCGAAGTCGACATGAGGGAGTTTCGCGGCGACCGTGGTCTGTTCGCCAAGTTCTTGCAGGAGAAATTGAAGATCCCTGTGCACGTGCAACATCACATTATTGGAATAGGAGACGGCGACGAGTCTGACTTGAACCTGAAACTGGATACCGTCAAAGATGCCGCGAAGAAAGCACTTCATCACATGGGAGCGGACGAGTACCATGTAACAACTCAGTCAGGCACCGTGACGATCAGGCAAAGAAAAGCTCGTGAGCGGCACGAGGCTAGAAGGGGTTCGGTACCGTCCGCGAAGCAGACCGTGCCTTACTTCTTTCCCGGATAGGCCTACTTCCAAGCAGCCATGCGAGCAGTCGTGCCGATGCATTGATTCGTGGCTGTCAAGCCCATCGCTTGATTTTGGCGAAAGTCGAGTTTTGGACGAGCGCCAAGAAGCCCAAGACTCAGCAAACCAGCGAAGGGATCCCTACGTCCCGACACCGAAACCTGCAGCCCTCACCGTCGAGACTGTTCGCAAACGCTTGGCAAAATGGCTGCCGGACTTGGATCATGAATGGCTTTGATGGTTTCACGGTGAGAATCAGCAATGAGGCTTTGTGGTCTGCCTAGTGGAAGAGGAGAAGTCCGAGTCAGCCCCGCCCAAGATGCGCGAGAAAGTACTCTTCCGCCGCTAGCCTAATGTCCAACGTATGCAGACTCACATCCGGGTATGACGACGCCAGTCCCAGGCAGACGCCTCGATGCTGAGGGGCGATGACGAACTCTGCGACGGTCGGACCCCAGAATCCAGTGATCTCTCACGCATACCGTTGGAATAACGTCATTTCTTTCAGCGTAAGACCTGTCTAGGATTGACTTCGTCATCCCCGGTGGTAATGGCAGGTAGTCTCTACACTACTGTGTTGTGGAAGCGATCACCACAATGAGCCAAGATGCGGGTATTCAAATCTCCAAGGTACATCCACCGATTATCGGGAGCAGTATTTACTTGTCCAAGCTTGGCCTCATGGTCTCGGCTGTTTCCGGGGAAGCGACTACGTGATCAAGGTCTCGGTCATTGCTCTGATGTGTTTCATGATTCTGCAAGGAAGGACCCAGACCCCTTGTTGCCGAGAGAAGTCAAGGCGTCAAGAATCTCTGCTGTCAGAACGGGGCTTCGCAAGCGAAAGGATGATCAGAGATAACTGGAACCTTCAGAAGGTGAGATCCGTCTTGAAATGCCTACAAGTGAGAATATGTAGAGAAAAAAGCAGCATACAGTGTCTTGTCCGGAGCCTCATGGCAGGAGAACCACCAAGTTCCCAGCAGCATCAAGTACCATCTTCCCTTGGCTGACCTTGCCGTTCTCGAACCAGAGTTGGACTAGGATGTTCTTCAGCTCTCTTACTTGAGCGCCGTATAGTGGATCACCAAATGTGTCAGGGTCAAGTTGGAAGGTCGCTTCCTCTGTGATATCAAAGCCAGTGAATTCGACGAGCACGACCGGAACCGGATGCGTTGCGTCTGGCGTGTAGACTGTCACGGTTCCGCCAGGTGGGGGCACCACGTTGAAGACGCCGTCAGCACCGATGATTATTCTATCCCCGGCGGTGGACTTGCACTTCATGAAGGACAGAGAGACGAATCGAATACCCAAGGGCTCCCTGCTGTATATGTGAACGACTATGGTAGTCGACGAAGCTGGCCCTGGAATCGACACGATAGCAACCGCTGCGCCGACGGGGCTAATACCCTCTAGCGAGGCACTGACAGCTTCAGCGACGACACGATTGGGATCTTCCATCGCATGTGTTGCATACACCGACAGGACCAACAAGATCAATGGAAACGAGCCGTACAACAAATTCCTCTTCAATCCACTCACCTCCCGACTCATTCAGGATCTGGGTACTTCCTATCATTGTGCCCTTCCTCGGCGCTCTCGCAGGCTACAGGATCCCTGAAGTCAAAACTGGACAGCGTTGAATGCTCAAGGGCAAACGAAGCCTATGTGTTTCCAGTATTCATTTAAGACCTTCGTCGAAAGATGGTACTCTGATTTCGGCTATAGTCATTTGCGGAGCCACCGTCGAGGGGGAGAGGTAAGTCTATTGAATGAGACCTACAAAGATAGGCTAGTATTGGGGTAGAACAGGGTGCGCCAGTCCGGAGATGTCGATTTCCTCTCACGGCTTGTTGAGATTGACTCGGACTCGAATCTCAAGACGGGATATGTCGATTGTGCAAACCTGGTCAGTGAGGAGGCTGAGTCGATCGGTCTCAGGACTGAGATCCATGACTCGGCTGAGTGTGCATCCGACAAGAAGCCTAGGCCGAGTGTTGCGGTTCGCCTAGATGCTGGTGCGCAACAGACCATACTCTTCGCGACCCACTATGATGTTGTGGCCGCGGGAGTTGGATGGACATATGACCCATTCAGGCTCACCGTCGAAGGGGGGAAAGCCTTTGGGCGCGGTGCCGCGGACGACAAAGGCGCAATTGTGTGCGCCATGGCAGCTCTTCGAGAATTGGCTGTGGGAAAACCCAAGGCGAATGTTGTTCTCCTCGTGTGTCCGGACGAGGAAGTGGGAGGCGAACTTGGCCTCGGATACTTGGTCAAGAATGTCGGCATCCGCGGAGATGCTGCTGTCGTCCTCGACGCCTCGCCTACGGTGGTTTCGATCGGCGCTAGCGGTGTCCTGTGGGGTAGGGTAGTCGTCAGAGGGAAGCAGGGTCATGCGGGATATCCTCACCTTGCCGTGAACGCAATAGATGAAGCGATCCCCTTTCTTGCAAGATTGTCAGCACACTCGAAGACACGTGAACGGGTGAGATCAAAGATACCGGCCTCTCCTGATTCGCCTCACAAGAAGATCTGGGGCAGGTTCTCGATCACGATGCTCAGTTCGGGCGAAAAGGAGAACATTATTCCAGGCGAATGCGAGGCAAGGTTTGACCTTCGCGTGTGCCCCGATGAGAACTATGAAGAGGCCAAGAAACGTTTCACGAGATACTTCGAGAAGAACAAGTCCTCGCTGAAAGTGAACGCAACACTCGAGTATGTGCAGCAGACGCCGTCAAACTACTTCACAGATCCCAAACACCCTCTGGTCAGACGGTTCTGTCGAGCAGTTCAGGAGGCATTCGGAGAGAAGATCCCCGTCGCGGGAGAGCTGGGCGGAAACGATGGCCACTTCTTCGCGAAGGTTGGAATTCCGGTCATCTCCTTCGGGCCGATACGAGATGACTGCAGATTTCACGGCGTCGACGAGTTCGTCTACCTTGCGGATATCGAGCTTGTCAAGAGGGCTCTGGTGAACCTGGTCAGCAATTGGGATCGGTGAAGCGCGCAGTCTGTCGGAATGTGCAGCAACCACCTCTGGCCGCACACAAGATGAGTGGTCTTCTCCATAACAGATAACAGACTGCCCCTCTTCTTACGCCGGGTTTGGACGGAGGCCGAACCTTGAACGAGGACTCACGCAGGCTGCTCGCATTGAGCATATACCATTGTGTCAATGATGGCTCTCTAACGCTCTTCGCGTCTGCCCTGCCCGTGATGAGGATCGGCCTTGGATTGAGTTTCCTCGAGATAGGCACAGTCCTGACTGCCGGTCTTGTTTCGACAATGGTGCTGCAGCTCGCGTTCGGTGTTCTGTCTGATCGTGGACATGCTCGACGTGTCCTTGTCTTAGGATTTGCGAGCATAGTTGCGGCCGACCTGATGTTCCCGATCAGTGCGACGTTCTTTCAAGTGCTCGTCTTCTATGTGTTCTTGAGGTCAGCAGCAGGTGTCTATCATCCAGTCAGCTTTGCCTCGATTGGACGTACCTTTGAGGACCGAACCGCCGCGTTCGGCTACCAAGGAGCAATTGGCGACCTGGGTCTGACATTTGCCACATTCTCCACCGGCCTGCTCTCCGAAGCGTTCAGTTGGAGAACACCTTTCTGGGTCTGGGGCGGTCTCGGGCTTGTCCTCTTCGTCTACTTCATCGTAACGGTTAGCAAGTCTCCAGTAAATTTCTACGCGCGACCTAGTCCACGATCCCGTGAAACGAGCAACGACACGAGAGATGTACGGTCAGAAAGGTCGACCTTTGCGATCTTGGCACTGACATCTTCGCTAACGACGGTTTCATTCATCATCTTCACGGGGTACATGCCTCTCTACTTCAACCTCATAGAAGGTCTTAGCCCCTCGTGGAGCACGGGAATTGTAGCTTTCTGGATCGGAATTGGTGCCTTCGCGGGGTTGATGACTGGGAGGGTAGTGAGTGGGCTCGGCGGAGAGCCCAAGACGCTTAGGGTGATGTTTGGGATAGAAACGATCCTGTTTCTGATCGCCAACGTTTGCGTCTCGATCCCGGTGGCGTACCTCTCGGAATCCATCTTGCGGGAAGTGGCAATCGCCCTGACGGGAATACCTGTGTTTATCACGTTTCCAGCAGTGAACGGCCTACTTGGGCTGAGAATGTCACACAGGAGGCTGGGGTTGACCTATGCCCTGAATCTCAGCATTGGGCTGATGATTGCTTCAGCAGCAACCTTTGCGACTGGGTATCTCGCCTCGGTGGCGAGCATTTCGGTCACACTACCAATCCTGCTCGTTGTCGCGGTACTTGGCACGGTGACGTCTTTCAAGCTATAGATCTGACTTGGCTTTGGAGCGTTTCTTGCTCGGGGCCGTCAGATCCTCACCATCCTACTCTACCTGCGTCGAAGACCTCGGACACGCACTTTGAGCCCTCTGATCGTCCCTGAGGAACGCAGAACACCGGCAGCTAGAGGAGCCCCATCTACCTCACGCATCAGTAGGAGAGCAGTCCGCAACTTCTCCACTGACGCCGAAGTGCACCGCACAACAGCCAGCTTGCTACTTTCTTCAAAGGCAATGAAACGCGTCCTCAGTTCTTCCGAACCAAACTTCCCAAACATCCTCTCGATCGAACCGTATAGAGCATTTTCTAGGACATCTGCGGAGATAGGGTCTCTTGCGACGAACTTGACTAGGAAATATCTCATGGAAGGTCTATTCATCTGCCGCGGCCCTTCTGACCACTTTCACGCCTTCCTCTGCATTCGGCATCTTGGCTCGAAGTCGATTCCTTGCCACGATTTCATGCGGGATGTCGGAGACAGCACCCAGCGCACTTCGAATCGAAAGCCCAAGAATGTGGAGGAGTCCAGCTATGTCACGAGGAGATCTCAAGGCAAATGGACTTGATGCGTTTGTAGACCCGGTGACTTCCACGGATGTTTGGGCGGCGCTCGCTATGTCGCGCCTAAGGCTACGGAGCGCCGTCTCGAAACCCGGTCCGTGCGCCAGTTCTGACAGATTTACCTCCAGCACCGCTCGACAATTGCCTGCGAGGTTTCCTCTGAAGATGTTCCCACGTTCTCGATTCTGAAAGTAGACAAGGTCGACCCGTCTGTCTCGTACCGCAACGCGAGCGACGGAAGTTGCACTGCACTCAACCGAGATGATCTCGCAACGATTCCTGTATCTTCGCAATGCTCTCAAGAGTTCGTCGCGAGATCTGGGTTTCAGATCCAAGCGTTTGGCTACATCAAGCCCTGCGTCCTCGAACGCGTCAAGCACTATTGGGTGAATTCCTAGCTTGTCTGCGGGGATGACCACGCCGACAAGTCGCACCCGAAACTCAGCGAGCAACTTCGCCATCGACTGAGCGTTGGTTAGGTCATCCAAGATCGGGCACAAATGAAGGTCCGCGTAGGCTCTCATCCTGGAAGTCAGCTCTCCCCGCAGAGACTAGCTATTGCCTTTTCATCGTACGCTCGGCCGAACTTGAATCTCACACGGATCGGGTCTCCATCCTGAAGTCTCACGTTCCCCGTGAAGGCCTCTTGCTTGTCGAACCTCAGGTATAGGTTCCTACCCTCATCTATGCACCCGGAGATCTGACGCGACAGGAATTGCCTGTCTTGAATCGGAAGACTTCGGAGCAACCGTGCGAGAGCGTCTAGGTTCAGTTCTGCCCCGGGTAGTCTCGCGGAGACCGTCGTGATCATGTTCCCGTGGTGACCTCTCAGGTACTGTCTGGTCAGCTTGACGTTCGATCCTGACGCGAATCCTACTAGAAATCTCACTGACTGTTCCACGTTCTCTATGTTCTCTGTGGCGTGGGCAATTGCACTGAATTCAGCTGAAAGAAAGGGAGACGTCTTCGGTGTCATTGTGTGATCAGACTCGGCGCTGGCAGAACACTCTTGTCCAAGTGGTGCTAACTGATAGTTGAACTCAACGCTTGAGAACGAGCTACAGGTGAACTTGAGTGGAACTCTTCGAGTTCAAGCAGGTCATGGTGGTTAGGCGAGACTTGGACATGGGAAAGGGCAAGATCGCGGTCCAAGTGGCACATGGGGCCGTCTCAGCCGCCGAAGAAGCTCGCAGGACGTTCAAGGCTTGGTGGGATGCATGGCTGAAGGAGGGACAATGCAAGGTCGTGGTCAGGGCAGAATCTGTGGAAGAGATCTTCCAGTTGGAGAAGAGGACAAAGGAACTTCGACTCCCTTCGGCATTGGTTACGGACCGCGGTCTCACGCAACTAGAGCCCGGAACGATCACATGTCTCGCCATAGGGCCGGGGCCATCTCCTCTCATCGACAGCCTAACGGGCAACCTATCCTTGCTCTAGACACCTCCCGGCGGCAGTACCGTAGTCCACTTCCCTTTCTTGCCGTCGAGGATTGCGTGTAGCCTCTCGGGCCTCCTAAGGTTCATGATTATGACAGCAACTCCCCTTTTTGCGGCACGCTGTGCTTCGTGTAGCTTGCCACGCATTCCTGAAGTGACATCGGGTGTTCTGGAGCCTAGAGCGGATCTCGCGACGGTTTGAACATCTCGATAAGTCACGGTCTCTATGAACCTCGCTTCTGGGGAGTTCTTTGGATCAGATGAGTAGAATCCATCAACGTCAGTTCCGTAGATCAGCATTGACGCTCCGATTCGAGGGGCGATCCAAGAGGCCATCTGGTCTGCTGAGACGACACTCCAGCCTCTGTCCAGATCTGGCACAAGATCGCCGCCCAGTAGTGGAACCAGCCCCAAGTCCAGCAGCTTACATAGTGGAAGAAGGTCCACCTTGCACAACCTCCCTGACTGTGCAAGCATGAAACTTGAAGGGATGAAGGGCACCGTCGGAATGCCGTGGCTGGACAGCACCGAAATCAAGATCTGTTGAAGCCTGAGCAACTGTAGCTTGGTTTGGGAAAACGCCTCCAGCTTGTTAGAACCAAACCCTTTGTCGAGTTGGTGGTGCTTCACGGGGATGTGTCCAAATGAGCCAGCGCCGTTGAGAAGCACGAGCCTCTCGCGGCGTCTTGCAAGCGCCCGCGCAATTCGCCTCAGTGCGGCGTAGTCTGCTTTGAACGGTCGGTTCTTGTGAGTTATTACCGAGCCGCCCAGCTTGATCAGAACCGCCCTGTGCTTGTCCCCCAAACACTTTCTACCAGCGGAGTATTCCAGTCACATCAGAGATAAGAACTCTGATCAGTGGGAAGCTTGCTCTCGTGTCTCATATCTTGAGCCCAAGTGCTTGCCTTACTGCCTGATCTCCTCTGATGGCCGGGTGGTTTGGATCGACGAGAACTACCTCGAACCATCTGCTTGTACCGTCTTCCCAAACGTAGTACGAATTCAGGACTTTCAGATTTGGGAACTTCTTGGCCACTCTCTCTTTCCCTATCTGTTTGAGGTTCTTGGCCCTCGTGAATTTGCTGACTCCAATGGCTTTGGGCCTGCGCCCCGAAGAGGGGCGGGGCTTCCTAGCACCTCCTTTTCTGACGCGAACCCTTGCGAGGATGAAACCTTGTTTCCTTCGATACCCAAGACTCCTTGCGCGGTCTGGGCGAGTCGGATACTCTATACGTTCGATGGCATGGTCTCTTCTCCAACCTATCGCCGCTTGACGCAGATATCGAACAAGCTCACCGCTCTTCCGCTGCTCCCATGATTTCGCGATATACTTGTAGGCGCCCATGTCCCATTACCGTCTGCTCACTTTCCTGCCTTGCAGATACGGGTCCACACCACCAGGAAACCGCTCGATAAAGCTTGTCCCACCCGGAAATCCGACTTGTATTATCATATGTGAGATCAGTGGCTTCGCGTTCAACGAAGCTTGAATAGAAGAGACCTTCCATATGTCCGCGACAGAGAGCGTGATGCCCAATGGGTTTCTCCGTTGGAGTTGTCGGAAAACCTAACGTCGGGAAGAGCACTTTCTTCAGTGCTGCGACCTTGGCGCATGTCGCAATCGCAAACTATCCTTTCACGACGATCAAACCGAATAGAGGCGTTGGGTACGTTAGAACGCCTTGTGTTTGTAGAGAGTTCGATGTTCAGGACAACCCCTCCAACTCCGCGTGCGCCAACGGAACGCGACTGGTTCCGGTTGAGCTCGTTGACTGCGCAGGGCTTGTCCCTGGTGCATGGCAGGGGCGAGGTCTCGGCAACCAATTCCTCGATGAGATCAGGCAAGCAGATGCTCTTATCCACATAGTAGATGCTGCCGGCGCAACCGACATCGAAGGAAAACCCTGCGATCCCGGTGCACACGACCCTCGAGAGGATGTGCAATTCCTTGAGAGAGAGCTTGACATGTGGCTGCTTCAGATCGTGAAGAAGGACTGGGACAGGACCGTGAAGAGGGTTCAGGAAACGAAAGAGGAACTCAGCTCTGTTCTCGAGGAGAGGCTGAGCGGGCTTGGAGTCAGGCGTGTTCACGTAATGAGAGCTTTTGAGAGCATTCACGTTGATCCTTCTCGCCCAAGCCGATGGACCGAAGATGAGCTGTTGAATTTCCTGCACGAAGTCAGGCGCATCACAAAGCCGATGCTTGTTGCGGCAAACAAGATCGACATCCCAGTCGCAAAGGAGAACGCAGAGGCGTTGGAGAAGACAGGATACCCTGTGATCCCATGTTGCGCGGAGGCCGAGCTTGCACTTAGGAGAACCGCCGAGAAAGGCCTCACGGACTACAGACCCGGTGAAAGCAACTTCAAAGTGACAAGCGCCAGCCTGTCGCCTGAACAGGTAGCGGGTCTTAACAGAATACGAGAGAAGATACTGATTCCGTGGGGCTCAACCGGCGTCCAGGCTGCAATTGATCATGCGTTCTTCAAGATGTTGAGGATGATCTCAGTGTATCCAGTTGAGAATGCCGAGAACCTCACAGACCACAAGGGACGTGTTCTACCAGACGTCTATTTGGTTCCCTTTGGAACCACGGCAAAGCAGTTCGCCGGGATGATCCACTCCGATCTCGGAGAAGGATTCCTCTATGGCGTTGAGGTAAGGTCGAAGATGAGGATAGGCGAGGACCACATACTCAAAGACCGCGACGTGATCTCCATCATCAGCGCAAAGAAGCGAGGGTGACGCTTCCGTTTTCTCTACGAGCTGATGTCTTCGGAGATGACAGACCCAGCAGGAACCGTTGCACCTGAGGCAATTCTGACGCCCGGCATTATGGATGAATTGACTCCGGTCTTGACATCATCACCTGTGAAAACACCTAGCTTTCTTAGGCCGCTGTCTTCTAGCTTGTCCCTCAGTCTCATCTGTACGTTTCTGTCACTGAACTTCACGTTTGCAACTACCGTACCTGCTCCGAGATTGCATCTTTCTCCGATGATGCTGTCGCCGACATATGAAAGGTGATGAATGTGAGTTCCGTCCATGATGATCGAGTTCTTGATCTCGCAGAAGTTGCCGATTACTGCGCTTCTTCCGATTGATGTACATGCACGTATGTGTGCCATCGGCCCTACAGTAGCATTCTCCCCGATCCAAGCCGGGCCTTCGATAATTGTGCCTTTCCTAATTGTGGCGCCTTTCTGGATCGTGACGTGACCTATCATTGTCGCGCCCTTCTCTACGGTACCCTTGATTGCCCGCTTCGATCTGTCAAGGAGCCTCGCGTTGGCGGAGAGAAGGTCCCATGGTCTGCCGATGTCCAGCCAATCGTCGGATCGTATCTGCGCCCAAGCGATCTGAGTTCCGCGTTGGGATAGCGAGGAGATGGCGTCGGTTATCTCAAACTCTCCCCGTCCGGATCTTGATGTCGCCTCCAAGTAGCTGAACACCTCTGGCGGTAGGACGTAGATCCCGGTGTTGGCGAGATTGCTCGGTGCTGAGCCGGCGTCAGGTTTCTCCACGATTTCAGCGATCCATTCTCCTGAGACCCTTCCTACCCCGTAGAACTCAGGGCGCCTGACTGGAACCAATCCTACAGTAGGCTTGCGCCCCTTGTTCAGGTGCGTTCCAAGGACAGACTTGATCGCCTTCGAGCTTACGACTAAGTCGCCGTAGAGAAGCAAGAAGTTGCCTCCGTCTACCTGCTCACGCACTATTGAGGCCGCGCTCGCGGTTCCAGAAACGTCAGACTGATGCACGTACTCTATCTTGACGCCAAACTTCCTTCCGTCGCCGAAGTGTTCTCTTATGACATCCTCTCTGTAGGATGTCACGAGCACTACGGAATGTATGCCTGACGACTTGATCCCCAGTAGGAGGTGTTCAATCACCGGTCTTCCTGCAATGGGGATCATGTGCTTGGACCGGTTCTCGGTGAGCGGCCAGAGACGCACTCCTTTGCCAGCTGCCAGAACTACGGCCTTTCGGATTTGTTCTGAAATCCTCAAGGTCTGTGCTCCTCGCACTCTCACCCTCGGATCTAGTACATGTCGTTTGCTTCGAGCATCCGACCATGGCTCTTAAAAGTGTGACAACTCCAAGCGTGCGCCGGCCGGAGGGATACCAGTTGGTTTTCGATTTTGCCTCGTTCATTGCTGGTCTCGCCGCTGGGGGATTGGTCGGAGTACTTGCAGGTTACCTTCACGAGACGGAGGCGATCGGGGAGCTGCAGGAACGTGTTCGGGTAGCCATGGTTCGTTTCGATCGAATTGCATCTCGGCCGGGTAGCCAAGTAGGCGGTGAACCAGCAGATGCTGACTTGCGAAGGCAGCTTCTAGAACTGCAGGATGAAATCAAGAAGATGTACCGGAGAGGCGGCCGCTAGGCCTCCACGGCCTTGGCTTGGGCCAGAATCTCAGCTGGCTTCGCAATGATACCCTCAGGTATGACGAGCAACTTGGACTTTCGTACGCCGACATGTCGAAGCGGCGAGATCTTCTTTCCCAGGTTGTAGACTTCAGAGCCGAAGATCCCGAGGACCATCTCGTGACAGAGTTGGTCGTACGCGAGCGTAGCTGCCTTCTCTTCTATTGTCTTCTTCATAATGGCTCTGATGAGATGTTGTTGGTTGGCGTTGACTCGATCCCGTGTGAAAGCCACCACAGATACTCTCGTGACATATTGATCCTTCGATGTCACGTTGAAGATCGCGTCTATTCGCGTACTTCCGCGTCTGACTAGGCTGCGAAGATAGTCCGCGGAATACTCATGTCCCTTGAGGATTGTTTCAACTCTGCTCCCCTTGACGTTCACGGCTAGGAAGTAGAGCTTCGTGGATTGGTGGGAGAAGTCGTTCGTGATGTCATACAGCGTCGTCTCGACGACTCGACCCATCAGCATGGTTGGGTCACTGCAGGGGATCGATGCGACCTTCTTCTCGCCAAAGTACCCGGGCGCGTAGACATCATACCATTCCTTCGCTCGCCACTTGTCTCTGACTTTCTTGGCGGCCTTGGACAATCGTGATCCCTGAGCGGACACGCAGCACCTTCGATGGGCTATTAAACCTTTGTAGCACAACTCACCTACAGTCGATGCCTATTCTATTGCGGACTTCCTTTTGGCTTCAAACCTGACAAAGTTCTGTCCGTAGCAATGAGGCACAGCAAGAGATCGTCAATGGTGGAGAGCAGCGAATCCAAGTCTTGTGCGCCTGTTACCTTTGAAATGACAGTTCTCCCGTTCGCTCTTGATCTGACCTTGAGAGGTGGAGGTGCAGACTCATTGTCAGGTCTCAACGCTGCCTCAATTGCCTTTGCCGCCATGCCGGTTCGATGGTGTGTGACAATGGTCGCTTTCAAGCGTCCTTCATCTGCTCTGAGATCAATCGGTCGATCATGTGATACAATTCCTCGGGGTTGACAGACGCAATGTGAGCCCCGGCAGCGACGTTATGACCTCCGCCAAACCCCCCGAGAGCTGCCGCAGCCTTCTGCAGGACCAAGCCCAAGTCCACTCCCTTCCTAAGCAGAGCCTCAGGTGCTCTTGCGGAGATCTTCACCCCGCCATCTCGAGACTTGGCCGCGACGACTGTGGCCTTGTCCGGTCTTAGATGACCGGCTGATGAAATGATTGACGACAACGCGCCTGTCATGTTTTCGGCGATCTTCTCTTCGCCCCTAACCACGCAGACAGCCTGAAGCTCTGTGACTGCGGAAGGTGTCTGCGTCAGCCATTCCATGTACTCGGCAAGTCTCTTGCGATAGCCGGTTACGACTTCCTGGACGTCATCCATCACTGTTCCTCTTTCACCCAAACATATAGCGACAGCAAGTCCTTGCCGATCCATTCTCCCACACGCATTGAGCGTCGAGGAGAATTCTCGAGCATCACGAGTAGGGCTCCCCGTAGGCTCTTTCGTTAGTGTGTAAACGGTTCCTATCAGTTCCAAGGCTTTGCTTCCTTTGAATCCTTTCGAGAGAAGCAGATCGATGATCCCGCTGAGTAGCGCTTGCTTCTCCTTGTGGCTCAGGTCGCTTATTGTTCTCCAGCGTTCTCCGTCCTTCAATGAGATGTTCCTAGAAGCGAGCAGAGCCGTGCAGTTGTCCTCTTCACCGCTCAGATATGGCAAGTAAGGGGTTGTGGTCAGGGAGATCGCGCGATGGATCGGACGAGTCTCTCTGCCAAAGAACAGCAAGTCCCTGTCAGTCTTTAGACAACCGCATTCTACAGCGTCCCGAACTGCGAGATCGTTGAGTCCGCGGAGACATCTCTCCTTGTTCTTGTCCTGCATGTCTCCGAGGGCACCCACGACCGCTAGAGCGGAAAGATCAGCATTCGACGGGGACAGATTGCGACAGACGAGGTAGGCAAGCCCGGCCGCGCTTACATCGGTCGCACCGTCAATGCCGAAATCATGCGGATTCACCTGAACGACTCGTTGGGATGGCTTGGAACTTGGGGGATGATGATCAATGATCAGGAGTTCGCGTTCCTTAATCCTCTCGACGAGCCCCTCAAGATAGCCGCTTCCAATGTCTGCAAACACGACAAACTCGGGTTCGCACCGTAATGCGTCGTCAAGCGTTTGAGGATCAGGTTCCTTTATCACTCTCAGCTGGAAGTTGCCTTTCATCCTCGAAAGGCTTGATCCTAGGATACCTGCTGCTGACAGCCCATCCGCATCGTAATGGGAAAGCACCAAGATCTTCGAACTGTGTGACGCCTTATCCTTGAGAATTCCCGCGGCTTCATTGGCTCTAGCAAGAAGGCCGTCTGGATTCGATGGAGAGGACATTTCTACGCCACGGAGGCGGCCATGGGCTTGTACTCCCACTCCGGCTGCAGCTTGCCCTGTGACTTGTAGTATTTCACAAGTCGATGGATCTTGGACTCGACTGTTGCGAGTGCTCTCTTGTTTGGATAGTCTTTCCTGTTCTTCTCCAAATGCTTTCGCAATCCCTCTGCCCTGCGGAACAAGTAGTCAAGATCTTCCGGGATCTTCTGCGCTTGGCCGGCGGCTGTGACATGTTCCGTGACGCTCTTCCCCGTGATAGGTTTGACCAAGGGCACACCGTACCTATCCCTGAGGATCACTCCGATCGAACTCGCCGAGTTCCCCTCCTTGGCCAGCTTTGCTATGAGCGCCTCCACCTCTTCTGGAGTATACTTGAACCACAGGGGTGGTTTCTTGCTAACGGGACGGGTCGAGCCCGAACGGCCCCGCTTGCTTGTGTATAACCTAGCCAAGTCAGACGCACTCTGTGATTATTGCTATCCGTTTCCAGATCTCGCTATTCGACCAAGACTGATCTATTTAAGCAGTTCCTGCATCGTCCACTCGTCGCGCATGTCTGCAAATTCCCCCGGAGCAAGTTCCCGAAATCCGCAACTCTCGTTGCTGGCAGACTGGATCGGCGTACTGTAAGAGAAGGCGGCTATCGCGCTGTACTCATGAACTCGCCTCAATCCAGTCGAAATATGAGGGAATACTCAGCAGTCCTTCAGGGGTCGCCTTCCCCAATCACAGCCTGCTCCTGCCCCATTCTGAGATGACCGGCAGGACTCTTTTGACGTCTTGCATGTCTCTAAAGCCGCAGGAGAGTGCGACTTCCGTTGCGAAGTTCTCTAGGTTCCTATTCGCACACTCGAGAGCCACCGCACGAGTTTGCGAAATGATTGGGCTCTATGCGACATCCTGTTCTTCTCTGAGTTGGTCATCTCTGCAAAGGTTCTCCCGTCGCCCATCGCCGGTATGAAAATAGGATCAAAGCCGAATCCGCCCTTTCCCCTCTCACGCGTGCTTATCCTACCCCTCACTATTCCCGCAAAGCACTTTGGATTGGCATTGGGTACGCAGAACGCTGCAGCAGAATAGAATCTCGCCTCTCTTGATGAGACATGTTGCATCAGCGTCAGTATGCCTTTGGTTCCGAGACGTTTGAAGACGTCCGACGAATAGGGTCCGGGAAATCCCTTTAGCGCATTTATGAAAAGACCGGCATCCTCTACGACAACTTCCAGTCGTAGCCGTTCCGCTGCTTCTTTAGCGGCATACGAAGCAATCTCTCGAAGATCTTCTGATTGTATCTCGATCTTCGGTGCAGACAGCATCTGTAATCTGAAATCTGACGCGAAGGCGATTTCTGCTGCTTCCCTAAACTTGCTCCTATTTGAAGTCAGGAAGTAAACCCGTCTGAGACCTCTCACTGTATCTCCCTCGGATTTCGATCTCGCGCATCTTCTTGAGAGCCAGTTGTGTATCGCTCGGTCCGATTACTTCACTATAGCCGGCAAGGACGTCCTTGAATGCCTTCGAGTATATTGCGAAATGCGTGCTCTTGAAGGCTCTGCTCATTAGCAGAAGGTCTACTCCTCTCGCTTCCAACTCGGATGAATAGTCTCCAAGTCCAAAGTCTATGAAGAAGAGCTTCGCTCCGTCTCGGAGGATCATGTTTGATGTAGTAAGGTCGCCGTGAACGATGCCTCCTTTGTGCAGTCGACCAATCAGCGATCCCACCATCAAAACGGTTCTTCGGACCTCAGGCGCCTTCATGGTCGACAACGCCTCTTTAAGACGCGGCCCATTCACATATTCCATTGCGATAGTGCAGGTGCTTCTGTCAACCTCGTATACGGTTGGAGTTGGCACACCTGCTCGTTTCGAGTCGTGGAGCAGGTTGGCCTCTCGTGATGTCCTAGCGAACCTGATCGAAGCGTCGAGGGGGCCGACTCTGTACGACTTTGGCAGACGAGTCTTCATTACGACCTGCCTGCCGTACCACTCCTCCAAGAATATACTGGCCTCCGCGCCTTTTCGTATCAGCAGACCACCATCACCTCCAGGGCACGTCCACGTCATCGATTCTCCAGCGAGGCTTGACCTCGCTTCGCTCGATGTCGACAAACACTCTGTGTCCAAGAGCTAGGGCACCTGTCCACGAGATCTGGGCACCGCAGTCACCAGCGTATTTCGGATGAACTGCTCTGAGAAGCGCCCCGTGTTCACTTGACACAATCTCGAGCTTCTTTCGTAGAGCTGTGTTGGAAGCAACACCTCCCACTAGAAGTATCTCCTTCTTCTCAGTGTGGGCCAAGCTCCTCTCTGCTGCTTCTGCCAGCATGGAAAAGGAGACTTCTTGTAGAGAAAGGCAGAGATCCTCGATCCCCTTGCCCGATTGAAAGAGTTTCGTTGCGGCTGTAAGCAGGCCCGAGTATGAGACATCGTTTCCCTTCACGGTATAGGGAAGTTCAATGAAGCTCTTGCCTTTCAGCGCAAGCCGCTCGATCTCTGGTCCTCCAGGCGATTCCAGCCCAGCCGATCGCGCGAACATGTCGAGAAGATTACCAAGCGTGATGTCTTCTGTCTCGCCGTAGACTCTCCACTTCCGGTTCGCGAACGCAGCGATCGTCGTGTGGCCTCCAGAAAGCAATACCACAAGAGGATCGTGCGAACCAGTCGTTAGTGCTCCTATCTCTATGTGACCGATCGCGTGATGAACCGGAATCATTGGAATCTGTAACTTCCAAGCGATCGCCCTTGCAAGCGTTACTCCGATTCGCAGTGTTGGCCCAAGGCCAGGTCCCAGGGCTACTGCCACAGCATCAAGATCCTTTGGGTGAATCCTCGCCTGAGCGAATGCGTCCCGAATGACCGCATCAGCTAGGGATGAATGGTGTTGTGCTGCTTCCCTAGGATGGATTCCATGCCCCGCAGGGGGAATATAGACACGCTTCGAGTCCGAAAGGATTCGCTCGTCAGTACTCGCAATGCTCGCGCCAAAGGTGTGTGCTGTGGACTCGATGCCAAGAACCAGTGAGGGCATTCGAATTCACTTGTTTCACTGCGGGCTGCCGTGATGAAGGCTAAATAGAACCTGTCTCCGCTATAAGCTGGCTGCGGGTGGCTACTGTGAAAGGTGACCGAGAAATCGAAGTTCTTTCCTAGCCTATGCTGCCCATCAAGCAACCACCGGATTGGCAAGCACATTGCGCGGACTTCCACGGGAACTATCCCGTATCTTGACGCACGAGCAACTCAGGAATGATTGGAATTGAAGCGTGAGATCGGAGCAATACGAAAGACACACAACTGGAAGGAATTGGAAAAGGAGGTGCACGCCCTCTGGAAGAGAGCGCGGGCATACAAGCATGTCAAAGCTAGCAGATCGAGAGCACCCAAGTTCTATTTTCTGGACGGTCCGCCATTTCCGTCCTCCGACACTCCCCACATTGGCACCTGCTGGAACAAGATCGTCAAGGACGTGGTCCTTCGCTACAAGCGAGCGAGGGGATTCAATTGCAGAGACCAGCCCGGATACGATTGCCACGGCCTACCGATCGAGCTTGCCGTAGAGCGCCAACACGACTTCAAACAGAAACGCGATGTGGAAACCTACGGACTTGCAAAGTTCGTCTCGGAATGCAAGAAATTCGCCAACGACAACTCGAAGGTAATGAGCGCCATATTCTCCGACCTAGGAGTATGGATGGATTGGGAGCGTCCATATCTTACTCACGACGACGCCTACGTTGAGTCTGCATGGTGGACTGTCAAGAAGGCAGAACAGGACGGCCTTCTAGAGCACGGCCTCAAGGTTGTGCATTGGTGTCCACGCTGCGAGACTGTTCTTTCCGATTATGAAGTTGTGCTCGAGTATCGAGACCTCGCAGACCCGTCGATCTATGTCAAGTTCCCGATCGACGGCAGAGAAAACGAGCACATACTCATCTGGACAACGACGCCTTGGACTCTTCCGTCGAACACAGGCGTGATGGTTCACCCTGACTACGAGTATGCCCGAGTCAGACGCGAGAATGAGATCTACGTGATGGCAAAGGAAAGGATGCGATCCGTAGCTGCGGAGACTGGGGCTAAGCTCGAACTAATCGACACGTTCAAGGGAGAAGACATCAACGGGCTCGCCTACACCTCCCCGCTAGCAGATCTAGTTCCTGCACAGTCTCGTCTCACCGGAGGTCACAGAGTCGTACTCAGCAGGGAATATGTATCGCTCGATGAAGGCACCGGATGCGTCCACTCCGCGCCGGGGCATGGAGAAGAGGACTATGAAGTTGGCCTCCGGAATGGACTACCTGTCCTCATGTTGGTTGATAATCAGGGGAAGTTCGTCACCGACGCAGGAAAGTATGCAGGCAAAGATGTGAAAGCTGCAAACCCAGAAGTGATTGTAGATCTCAAGGAGAAGGGAGCACTTCTCTTTGCTGGTGAGATCGTTCACAGAAGCCCCGTATGTTGGCGATGTCACACACCACTCATCATACGTGCCACAGACCAATGGTTCATCAAAGTCACTCAGATGAGAGAGAAGATGCTCGCCGAGGTGGAGGCGACCGAATGGATTCCTGAGTGGGCTGGCGCCAACCAGTTTCGGAACTGGCTTCAAGGGCTGAGAGACTGGGTTGTCTCAAGGCAAAGGTTCTGGGGTACACCCCTTCCAATCTGGCTGTGCCAATCCTGTGGACATCGTGAAGTCATCGGGTCTTGGAAGGAATTGCGACGTGTGAGCACCGGTCGCAAGAGGGTTAGGGAGCTGCACGTACCTTGGGTCGATGAGGTCACACTAAGATGCACTTGTGGTGGCGAAATGAATAGAATCCCCGACGTGATGGTTGGTTGGTTTGACTCGGGGATTTCCTCCTACGCATGCCTTGCATATCCGGCTCAGCAGGATGAGGCAAAGAAATGGTGGCCTGCCGATTTCATAGTCGAAGGGCGCGACCAGATCTCAGGATGGTTCTTCTCTCTCCTCAAGGCAGGACTAGTGGCTTTCAATCAGACGCCCTATAAGACCGTGCTGATGCACGGCTTCATGCTTGACGAGCAAGCTAGGGAGATGCACAAGTCCCTCGGCAACTTCGTGTCTCCTCAAGAAGTGATAGATCGCCACGGGCGTGATGCACTTCGATTCTATGTGCTGCAGAACACGCCTTGGGAGGATCTGAAGTTCTCATGGAAAGTGCTTGCACAGGTCGGGGGCGACTTGCAGACGATCTGGAACGTGTACGTCTTCGCCAGTACGTACATGAACTTGGACAGGTTCGACCCAAATGTCTACCCTCCTGAGAGGATGAGGTCCTACATGAGGGAGGAAGATCTCTGGCTGATGAGCCGGACGGAACGCGTGATCCAATCTGTCACCGCAGCAATGGATGGCTACCGAATCCATGAAGCTGTGAGGGCTCTAAAGAACTTCCTCGTAGACGATTTGAGTCATAACTATATTCGATTGGTCAGAAGACGTACTTGGATCGAGAAAGAAGACCCTGAGAAGCTCGCAGGCTACTCGGTTCTATGTCATGCACTTCGCCAGGCGATCATGATGTTGGCTCCATTCACTCCGTTCATCGCCGAAGCACTATACCTAGGTGTGTTTCAACCAGCTGAACCACGTCCCTCCCCTACTATTCACGCCCTCGATTGGCCGAAGCCCCAAGTCCGCTGGCTCGATGAGGTCTTGGAGAAGCGACTTGAGGTCTGCCAGCGGGTCGTGTCGGCAGCTGCGATGGCGAGAATGAAAGCAGGCCTGAAGCTGAGACAGCCGGTGAGAAGCGTCACAGTTGCGACCGATCAACAAGATGTTCGCGACGCGCTAGCCAGACTGAAGCCGTTGCTCCTTGAGCAACTGAATACTCGTTCGTTGGAGTTGTCTCCTTCCTATGGATTCACCGGCAAGGCGACGGTCCGAGTGATCCCTAACATGGCTGTGCTCGGCCCTGAGCTGAAGTCACGGGCTTCAAGAGTCGCGGAAGTGCTAGCGGCAATGGATGCTGAAGAGCTTCGAGATAGGCTCGAACGGGGACCGGTGGAGATCGAACAGGACTCCGAGAAGGTGAGGATACAACGGTCACACGTCACCTTCAAAGAGGATGTTCAGCAGACTCAACCTGCAGCCGACTTCGAGGGCGGTAGAGTGTTCGTCGACACCACACTGACCCCGGAGGAGGAAGCGGATGGTCTTGCGCGAGACTTGGTTCGAAGAATTCAACAGATGCGCAAGGAGATGGACCTGAAAGTAGATGCCTTCATCGATGTACACATAGTGACGCCGACAGTTGAGATAGCATCCTCTGTCAGGAGTAGGCGGGACTACCTCACTGCAGAAGTACGGGCAAGGAATCTGACGATAGAACATCTCAAGAAGATTCGTGCAATGGGAGAGCTCGTTAGGGACTGGTCGATCGGAGAGGACCCATTCTCTATCGGCCTAAATCGAGTCCGCACAGCAGCTGGCAGGACGTCACGTCGTGGCTCCGGCATGAGGAGCCACCGGCGACGATAGTTGCTGCGGGCCGAGAACAAGCCCACAAGATCCCAGCGGACCAAAAGTGCTTACCTTTAATTATGCTTCCCCTGCACTTGCGCAGTCAAATCGGTGCTGCATCGACAATGAGGGCACGACGTAGGTCACGCGTAGGCTTGGTCTTACTCCTAGTCCTCTCGATTCTGACTATGTTTTCGGTGGGGATTCAGAATGGGTATACGGTCTCATCAGCAAACCTGTCGGTTAGCTTATCTGGAAATGTGCTGGCAGCGTCACGAAACAGCACCTTGACGATAGAAATCCAGAATGTTGGTAAGTACCTGACCGAACTTGATGTGGCGCTTACAGTTCCTCCACCCATCGTACTGTTCGGTGACAACCACTGGATCAGATCGTACTTTGGGCGTGGAGACGTGATACGCGCGAACCTCACCGTCTTTGCTCCCTCGACTGCGGCGGGTTTGACTCTGCAAGGAGCCGTCGTGGCCGTCTACAAGCTCCTCGGCGAGACCATTCCGTCAACTGAGACTCACGCGATCTCGTTCCTGATCAGAGGCTGGATTGATATGAAAGTCTACGAGATCACAATCAGCCCAGATCCATCGCTACGCGGAACCGAGATAACGATCTCAGGAAACCTGCTGAATCGAGGCGTCATCCCCGCAATGTATGCGAATGTGTCGATCGCCCCAGATCCACCGATTGTCAGTGACTCCATCAAGCCAACATATGTTGGACAAGTTGATCCCAACGCGCCCGCCCCCTTCAGTGTCACCGCACTTGTTGGCCCAGACACGGCGGAGGGCAGGTATCAGACCACGATCGTTGTCTACTACAGAGATGATCTGCAAGCGGATAACGTGGTGACGATCCCAGTCTGGTTCTCTGTGGTTGCAGAGTTACCGAGGACTCAAACGAGCCAGCCAAGCCCCGTCGAACAACTGCTGACCAACCAGATGCTGATTCTAGGACTCGTGGTCATCATCGTTCTCGTGGTGGTGGGCATAGTCATCCGCCGGAGACGAAAGGCGTCAGAGACCTAGAATCTGGTGTCACAACTCAAGGTTCCAAGCAGGCTTTCCAAGCAGAGGCTACATCGGTACCTCGATGAAGAGTCTTTCAAGAAGTTCTTTGTACCGATTTCGGATCGTGACCTCAGTCACGTTCGCGATCTCCGCAATTTCACGTTGCGTCTTACGCTCGTTCGTCAGAACCGCAGCGATATACGTCGCGGCAGCGGCGATCCCCGTCGGTCCTCTCCCACTCGTGAGTTTCATCCTAGTGGCCGTCTCAAGAATTCGAATCGCCATTGCCTCAGCCTTCCCGGAGATTATCAGCTTGTTGCTGAATCTGGCGGCGTAGTGCCTGCTAGTTGAGGGCGGGACGAACGTTTCCAGTTCTCGTACCATGAATCTGTAGCTTCTGCCGATGTCCTTCTTGCTTAGATTGCTTGCGGTCGCAATCTCGTCTAACGTCCTAGGAACGCCGCATTGCCTGCAACTCATGTAGATGGCCGCCGCAGTAACGTTGTGGATGGATCTTCCTCGAATTAGCCTCTTCTTGATTGCCCGCCTGTAGATCACGGAAGCCGTCTCGAGGAGGTTCTTAGGCAGATTGAGCGCTGAAGCAAGCTTGCTCAATTCAGAAAGGGCAACCGCAAGATTTCGCTCGGTCGCATCAGAAACACGTACGCGCCTTTGCCACTTGCGAAGCTTGTACATATCGAGCCTCTCAGTGGCTGTCATCTGACGACCGCTTCCTCTCCTGTCACGCCAGTCAATGACGGTCGAGAGACCTTTGTCATGGATCGTGTAGGTTAGAGGTGCACCGGCTCGGGCTCTCTTGGCCTTCTGCTCGTCGTCGAACGCACGCCATTCAGGCCGACTATCGGCGAGCTTCTCAGCTATTACACATCCGCAACTTACGCACACAATCTCCGCAGCGTCATAGTCTCGCATCAGCTTGGAGCCACCGCACTCCGGACACACTCGGGGCTTCGGTTGTACCTGCACTCTCTCCCCTAGATCCGTCTGTGGATCTTCCACCAATCTTCCACCAAGCTAGTCATCGATGGCGTACAATATTCGTCCGACAACAGATTCCGGCTTGAGGATGCTCGGTCTTATCGAAGCATAGGGTCCTGACACAGGCCCGAGAACATCCCCGACAGTACCAATGCTCTTCAATCTACTGTCGCATGTCTTGGTGCCGGGTTTCACAAACTTCGGAGGATCTAGTTTCACAATCAGGGCACGGCTTTTTGAGACATGTAGAACCTTGCCCAGTCTTCTCAAATGCGCGCCGTCACTCCGAGCAGGTGCGTCTACAACCTCGCTGCTTCTCATATAAACGTCTCGTCTCGCTCGAAATCTACGATTTGAGGAATCGCTGTGAGAGTGTCTCTCGTGTTTGTTAGGAAGAGAGTTTGATGAGAATCACACAAAGCCACGTATCATGATCCAACTGAGATGAGTCAACTACAAATCCAACTCTGAGGAGCGCTCGTGAATGCAGTGATCAGACGATACGTGATCATCCCCTCAACACCCATAACGGAGCCGCTTGAACAGTGTACTGGATTCGCGATCGCGACAGGGAGACTGGTTTGAGCGTTCGCTCGGCGATAGGATCGGAAAACACATTCCAATTGCTCGCACGACCGATTAGTGACGCTCTCGCTGACCTAGGAATGACGACACCTACTCCGCCTCAAGCGCTCGCAATTCCTCGCATTCTCAACGGAGAAAACGTTCTTCTGATCGCGCCGACGGCGACTGGAAAGACCGAGGCAGCGCTCCTGCCTATACTTAGTCAGTATCTCACGAGACGATCTAGAAAAGGCATCGCGATTCTATACGTGACTCCACTTCGTGCGCTGAACCGTGACATGGTCAGAAGAGTCACAGCACTCACCGACAAGATAGGAATCCGATGCGAGATACGCCATGGCGATACTCCCCCGTCCCAGCGACGAAAACAGAGCAGAGATCCTCCACACATGCTCATAACCACACCGGAGACACTCCAAGCGATACTGCCAGGCGCCGCCATGAGACAGCATCTGAAGTCCGTTCAAGCGGTCATCATAGACGAGATCCACGAGCTCAGCCAAGACAAGCGTGGAGCCCAACTCACAATCGGGCTAGAGCGACTGCGACAAATCACAGGAAGTAAGTTTCAGAGGATTGGACTGTCGGCGACAGTTGGTGATCCTGAAAAGGTCGCGAACTTCTTGGTTGGTCCTCTGGAGAAATGTGAGACAATCAACATCAGCATCGACAAAGAGACTAGGTACCACGTTGAGTATCCTTATCCCACTCCCGAGGACCACGACCTTGCACAGTCTCTATACACGAGCCCCGAAGCCGCCGCTAGGATATCGAGAATCAGAGAGCTTGTCGACACTCACACTTCGACGCTGGTTTTCGTGAATAGTCGTCAGCATGCTGAGATGCTCGGCCTCAGATTGGGTGCACTGGACAAACGGATCGCAGTTCACCACGGGTCTTTATCACGTGAGGAACGCTCTCGTGTCGAGACCGAGTTCAAGGCTGGCAAGCTCAGAGGGATCATCTGCACGTCGACGCTCGAGCTTGGCATAGACATCGGTAGCGCTGATCTAACTGTGCAGTATCTCTCGCCACGGCAGGTTTCTGCACTCATTCAGCGAGTTGGAAGATCAGGTCATCGCCTAGGCCGCATCTCTGAGGGGATCGTGATCTGCGCGTATCCTGAGGACGTGCTTGAATCGGCTGCAATCATCAGGAGAGCAAAGGAGCAGCGACTGGAATCAGTCAGTATACACTCGAATGCTCTTGATGTACTCGCACACCAAGTGGCAGGCATCCTAATGGATGTTGATCACGCGACGCCAAAGGGGATACTTTCGATCGTTAGAAGATCAGGTGTCTTCAGCACTCTCACCCTCGACCAACTGGATTGGGTGACGAAGTACATGGAGAAGCTAGGTCTGATTCGTAGGAAAGGCAACGTCCTGTCAAGGACTTCCAAGACTAGGGAGTACTACTACCGGAATCTCTCGATGATACCCGACGAGCGACGTTACACAATACTCGACATCACGTCTCAAACGAGAATTGGAACCCTCGGGGAGGAATTCGTGCTCCTACGTGCCAGGAAGGGAGTCCACTTCATCTGCAGAGGCCGCGTGTGGGAGATCGCACAGGTTGCAGAGGATGGCAACATCTACGTCGTGCCAATCGAGGATCCGACCGCCGCTATACCGGGATGGGATGGCGAGATTCTCCCGGTTCCGCTTGGAGTCGCGCAAGAAGTAGGGAAAATCAGGTCAGAGGTGGAGAAGAGCGTGAAGTCGCATGGCAAGGAGGATGCCATCGAGGAACTGTCCGGACACTATCCAGTAGAGAGACTGGCCGCGACTCGCATCGTCGAGGAGATCGAGAACTATGTTGCCAAGGGGTATCCCGTACCAAGCGACAAGACCATCCTCGTTGAGGGGTTTGACCGATACCTGATAGTCCACGCGTCATTCGGGGAGGCGGTCAATAGGGCTCTCGCATACGTCTTCGATCAGATTCTTACGGAACGATGCGCTGTCGGCAACGTATGGGCAGATGGATATCGTATCCTGATCGAACTTCCTGACGTAGTCTCTCGGGATTCCATCAATTCCCTCTCGAGAGAGCTGCTCTCAATGTCCGGCGAGACGATGGAGGAGGCCTTCACTAGGTACTCGAAACGCCGCTTTCCCTTCTCGTACGGTATGAAGTTCATTGCTGAGAGGTTCGGAGCGATTCCGCGCGGTCTGTTTTTTGCGGATCGAACGCTCTTGGACCTTTCATCACGCTTTGAATCGACACCCATCCACGAAGAAACGATGCGGGAGGCGAAGCTTAGAGAGGTTGATCTTGACTCGGCCAAGGAAATTGTGCGCTCGATTGCACACGGAAGGATCTCGGTTGTGCCCGTGCTGTCGCAGGACTCCCCCTCGCCTCAGGCGTTCTATATGCTGAACAAGCTTGTTGAAGTCGCGGAGATGGTTGCGCCAGAGAGCACGAAGAAGGACAGCCTGTCGCGAATGAAAACGGCACTCCTAGCCCAGAGGGTCCAGCTGATGTGCATGCAGTGCGGTTCCGCGATGACTGAGAAGCGGACGGACGAACTCCCGGACTTCCCAAGGTGTCTCACATGCGGTTCAGGGTTGCTCAGCCTGCAGAATAAGGTAAGAGCGGATGTGCCCGGAATCCTACGGAAGTGGAAGTTCAAGGAGAAACTGACCGAGGAAGAGAGGCGTGGCCTTAGCCAAGCACGGCGCGCCGCGGATTTGGTTCTTTCATATGGAAAACAGGCAATTCTGGCTATGCTGACTTGGGGAGTCGGCCCGCAGACTGCAGCGAGCATCTTGGCTAGAATGCACACGCAAGATGACGAATTCTACGCCGACCTGTTGAAGGCGAAGTTGAAGTATACCGAGACTCGACGCTTCTGGGATTAGGCGTAGCGCCGTCGTTGTGGCGATCCGCTATTGATACGTAGAGCCCCCGAAGGTTTTTACGGTGCTGAGAAATTCGCTATCCGACTCGGAAGCACCAGTGGATGATCAAGGGCATAGCTCTGACGAACTTCATGTCGTACGAGAATGCGTACGTGCCACTAGAGTCAGGGCTAAACTTGATCTGCGGCCCCAACGGGGCAGGGAAGTCATCCATTCTCCTCGCAATCTCAGTCGTTCTGGGCCAGACGTACACAGAGAGAGCTCGCCGCCTTAGCGACCTAATAAGATGGGGCACAAGCGAGGCTCGGATAACCCTCCAACTGGACAACCGGGCCAGAGAGCACGGCAAACCGTTTCCTCAATACCACGTCGACAACGTGACCGTTACACGGGTCCTCAAGCGAAATGGAACCTACCAGTACCTTGTCCAAGATCACCCTGTGAGCAAAACCGATGTCGTAAACGCTCTTGATAGGTACGGTCTGAACCCTGACAACATCCTCGTCATCATGCATCAACTTATGGTGGGTAAGTTTGCTTCGATTCCTCCGAATGACAAACTGAAGATGCTGGAGGAAGCCGTTGGATTCCAGTCCTATCGCATCAATGTCCTCGAAGCGCAAGATCGCCTCACAAAGGTAGCCGGCGAGGAGGAGTCACTCGTTCAGGTTCTCGAGTCGACAAAGGAAACGCACGACTACTGGCGAAGAGAATACGAGCGGTTCCTACTGAAGAAAACTCTGGACACCAAGCTTGCAGATCTGAAGCGAGAGATGGCTTGGGCAAGGATTCAGAAACGCGAAGAGGCCCTTTCACGTATCAGAGAGAGAATTGAAACAAGAGCCAGAATGATCGAGAACGCGGACCAAAAACTGCAGGAAGCGGACGAGCTCCTCAAGCGCCGCCAAGAGAGATACGACACGCATCTGAAGGATAGGTTTGAACTGCACAATAGGTACTTGGAGCTCGTTCGCCAAGAATCGTCAATTGCGTCGACAATTGAATGGGTCCAGCGTTTCTCTGATGAGGCCAAGAAGCGCCTCTTCCCAAATGTCAATAATGAAACCAGCGACGCACTGCAATCCGTGCCCGCGAACCCTGGGGAGCACTCGGATCTGCTTCTCTCGATGAGGGAATGGCTGGACGACTGGACTCGGGTTCGCATCGAAGCAGAACAGAAGCTGGGACGTGCTCGAGAAAGGCGTCAGGGAAAGGAGAATGAACTACGTGAATTGGATGCCCGAATCGAGGGTGAACTCTCTCGGCTGATAGACGCTCGCGTTGACACGCAAGTTCTCGGATTCAAGAGGAAGATGCTCAGCGAAGAGCTTGCTGACCTTGAGACCCAGCACAGGATACTAGAAGAGGAGATTCAGCCGCTTAGAGTGAACGCCGAGAAGATGGGTCCTAGGTTCCAGAACCCCAGAAAGATCGGCGACATAATTATGGACATCGGTGCTACCGAGGAGCAACTCCGGCCCATTGCTCACCTTTCAGAAGATGTGGAGAAAATGTATGCCTCATACACAGCGGTCTACGAAGACCTACGCGAAAAGACGGAACAGCTCGCAAGGAATAGACAAGAGATCATGGCTGAGGTGGAGAAGAGGCTCGAAAAATGGAAGGAGGTGATGTTATCCTTCCTGGAATCGCTCAGAATGCGCTACAACCAGATCTTGCAGGAAGTTGGGGCGAAAGGCGAGCTGAAACTCAGCACAGCAAGGAGTATCGACCAAGCGGGACTCGACATCTTGGTCGGATTCAAAGGCGTCCCTCCGACCCGCCTTGACTCACTCACCCAAAGCGGTGGCGAAAGAAGCATCGCACTGATGGCGTTCTTGCTTGCACTGCAACAACACATCTCCTCCCCCTTCAGAGCAATTGACGAGTTCGATGTTCACATGGACCCGAAGAACCGGGAAGTCATCTCACGGCTGATCGTTTCAAGTGCAAGAGAGATGCAGAACACTCAGTACGTCGCCATCACGCCCGGCCAAGTCCTAGTGCCCGATCATGATGTTCACGTAGTAGTTGTACAGAACGTTGAGGGCAGCTCCGTCGTGGCCAAGGTGAAATAGATGCCTCCCTCGAGCGAGAAGACAGCGCGCGTCAGACTCCCGTCGGGACGAAAGGAGCTTCGTGAGCTCATCTCGACGTGCGAGGCGATAAGAAATCACAAATTCAACCCGTTCTTCATGGATGTGAGCTTCGCCGTTGAGACGCTGCGTAAGTACTTCCCATTCTGGGAATCGCTTGAGGATCACTGCCTTGACGCTGAAACCATCAAGGACTTGGCAGAAGTACTCAACCTCCAGAGGAGTCAACTTCGATACCAGTCGAGTTCGCTCTACACAAACCCTGAGCTACTTGAGAAGAAGTTCCGCACGCTCTCAGTCAAACGACTCGGTGAGATCTTCCTGAAGTCTTGGCATCCAATAGTCGAGCGAGAGCAACTTACGGTTGACGCTATCCAGGAAGGAATCCAATACTGGAAACAGATGCTCTCATATGAGGCGAGAAGGAAGAGACTCGCAATGGGAAAGGCCGCACCCCCAGTGGACGCTGACCTTGACTATCTTGTGAGATCCGGCATCCTTACACGCGAGGATTTCGAGAAGCATCTGCAAGGACTCTGGAAGGAATTAATGGACCGAACTGGAGAAGGCAGCTCCGTTGATTACTGGTCATTTGTACGACGTAACACATATCAGCAGACCGTAGAGCGCGCCTACTTCGTGAGTTTCCTTCTCACGTATGGATTCGCGAGACTCGTCCGCGAAGTCGATAGCATGAGACTCGTACCGCTTTCGACACCTGCCGGAAAGGCGGTCGACGGATTGATCAGCTATCCGATTCCGATCCCCAAGCAAGTGGTGCGCAGCAACGGAAGTGCTCTTGATGAAAGTGTGGGTGAGATGACTCATGGAACAAGCTAGCGCCGAAACACGTTTCTATGGTGAGAAGCTCAAGCGTGCGATCCACCTACTACTGTTCAAGCGAGGGAAGATGCCGGGCGCGAAGGAATGGGAACTCAAAGCCGGGCTCGGGAAGAACTACAAGGAGATCGTCAAGCAAGTCGATGCCTTGCTTTCGGAACTTGATCTCGAAGTGAAGCGAATCGAGCCTGAACATTCACAGGCTAGGCCGCTCGTTGAAGAGCCGGTCACAGACGCAGCAGAGGACGCTCGATACTTGGTTACATTGAGAGGAACCCTCACTCCGAAGGAGGCTCGATTGTCCGGGTGGCGAATCGACAACCTAGCCGCTCTCACGATAACGATTGCTTACGTCCTCACGAAACAGGGCAAAGCACCGCGAGAAGAGGTAGAGAAGCTTCTGGCGGAGAAGGTCGGAAGATGGAAGGCACTGACGTTGCTAGACGCCTTCGTGCGGAACGGGTACCTAACGGAAGACGAATCGGGAGGATTCTCGATTGGTTGGCGCACGAAGTCGGAAGTGAATCTGAGAGACCTCATGACGCTTCTGGCGGCGACGTCAAGCTAGGTCTTCGCTTCTGCCTCTAGCGACTTCTTGAGTTCTCCGACGAATAGGTTCGCGTACTTCTTCTTCTTGATCAACGTGGTGTACTCGCGCTTGCGTATGCTCTCTGAGGCTTTCTTCAGCTCATCTTGCTGAGCGTAATGATCGTGGATTTTGCTTCGGCCTAGGACCGTGAGTACCTTCCCGGTGTAGAATCCCTCGAGGTTCTGGCCTTTGCACATTGGGCATGTGCAAGTGAGTTTCTTCCCATGGAGCTGAGTCCACTCCTTTCGCTTGAAGACACCCCATCCGGACTTGTCAAACACGTTGATCTTGTCTTTCGTGAGAGGAACAGGAGGCGGAGGCACGACCCACCTAGAGAAACTGTCCACCCCGAAATAGGGCATCAGCATTCCTTGTGAAGATGGTAGCAGGTGGCGCGCAAACCTGATCTTCGGAGGAACCTGCAACGCGTGAATCCACACACCAGGATCTTTCTTCTTGACCTTCTCGATCGCTCTGAGTGTGTAGTAGTGGAAGCCTCCCCTCATGTCGACCCCCATTAGAGCGAACTTGCGTTTCAGTATAGGAGCAGCGAAAAGCTCAAACTCGCGCAAGGTCTCTGATGCCTGCACTATTGGCATAAGCGGCTTGTCGATGCCTTTCTGACTCAGCCACCTCTCAGCGAACTTCAGCAGGGACGCGAAATCCTCAGGACTCATCTCAGCTGACTGCTGAACTGTCACAACGTCCATATCTGCGAAATACTGAAGGTCAAGTAGCGTTCTGAGGTCTTCAGCACTACCGTACGATGCTTCTCCCTTGAAGATGAGAAACAGCAGCCTTGCGACATCCTCGTATCCTCCTGACTCACGTGAAAGGCGTCGTGCAAAGCTGCGGAGAGAGTCTTCCTCCTTGAGGATCTTCTTGAGTGAATCAGGATACATGAGCTTGGCAGAGATAATCACCTCGCCAGGAAGCATGTCCTTGCTTCCAACTGTGCGAGTTGCATTGAGTTCGGCGGTCGTTGCGAACTTGTTTGGCAAGGCTGCCGAGATCTTGCCGATGCGAAGGATTCCTGCGTTGGCTGAAGTAGTTATGTCCCTGGCTTGATCCTCGATCGAGACTTCCACCATCGGCGCTCACTGTCGGCCGACTATGAATGCGCCAAACCACGGAATTTAAGCCGACTGTACGAGCGCATCTTCGAAGGCTATCTCAATAGTCAGTTTCGCGTTTGCAGCCGAGATGTTCATCGACCGTATTCCATAGTCATCACGCATCTTCAGGATGCGACCGATAAGACGGGCTCTACTGCTTGGAATTACGGTCTCCCTAGTTTCCTCTCTTTCTGCGCCGCATCTGGAGCATACCCATCGGTAGCTCTTCAGCACGCTGTTGGGATCCGACGGTGAGGCGTTGTATCGTATCGAGAAGCTAGTATGTTTGACAAGAGCCCTGCATCCTTGGCAGAGATGTGTCTCGACGACCTGTAGAACCTTGCCCTCTCGAGTGATCATCACTGTCTCGCCTTCCCGAATATCCACCGCGTTCAGCAACGCTATATTCCGGAGAGACGGCTGAAACTGCGTCAGCAGAAACAACCGGTGTTGTGTGAAGACCAAGCCCCGGGTAGGACTAGTGGATCGGCCTGGACAGCTATTCGGCTGGCGCTCCGTTCTTCATGACCAGCTTCCCGTCGACGTAGAGTTCGCCCTGCTTCATGCTCTTGATCATGTCTAGATGACTTGACGCCTTATTCACACCGTGGTATGACCCAGTGTTGTTCCCGACAGCGAGATGAATCGTGCCGTAGATCTTTTCGTCAACTATTATGCTGCCACCTGTGTATTCCGCTCCGGGATTGCACCCAATTCCGAGTTCTCCGATTCGATCCTTGTCACCCGTGTTTGCGTCCAAGAACTTGTTGAGCCTATCAGCACCTTCGTGCGCCGTGACATCTGCGACCTTTCCTTCGACAAACCTTAGCCGCAGGTTGCTGATCTTGCCGAAACCGGGCACAGCCACATTCTCGAACACTATTGTACCGTTGGCTGTCGTTTCCAGAGGAGCGACAAACACCTCACCGCAAGGGATGTTCAGCCCCACATCTCCCCGCGCCACGTCTTCTGGAGAGACCACGGGATCATCCAAAAGCACGGGACGTCCCTTGATCCTGAAACTCAAGTCAGTTCCGTCGGGTGCAAGTATGCGGACTTGGTCCTTTCCTTCCAACGCTGTCCCGTAGTACCCGATGAGCCTCATCAGGTCCTTCGAGAAAGACTGCCGAATACTACTGAAGAAAACACGCCGAAACTCCGTTGCGTCAATACCGTAACCTGCGGCTGCAGAGGGAATTGGCCAACCCACGTATGCCCATCTGACCTTTCGCTCGTCCATCACCTCTCTGTACTTCTGGCGAGCAGGAGCAGCTAGCTTCCATTTGTCAGCGAGGCCTGCACTGAAGTTTGGATCATCATACTCTCCAATGTATATGTCAACATCCTCCGCCTCAGCAATTCGAAGTAGTAGAGGCTCGATCTCTCTCAGGGAGGTTTCTGGCTTCTTCGATAGCTTGATCCTCTCACGGCCAAAGTTGATTGGACGGAGCAAGGTGTGTGCTCCCGCCTTCCAGCATTCTTCTTCAACCTTCAGAGTGAAATCAATGCATGATGGGTCAGCGGTGTTGTACCTGATCACGACTGATTCGGGGGATCCGTCGCTCCGTTTTCCAATGCGCATAGATTCAACAACGAAGAAGCGCGCAATCTCCTGAAACTCGGATGCCGACAGTTCTGACATGGTCGAACACTCATGACCTCGCTAACCTCGAATCGCTCCTCTAATATGTTTCCGAGCATCGCGGATGGAAGTGAAGGTTCTTGAAACCCTTATGTATCCGCCTAGTAGACCTACCGCCGAGACTCGCGAATACTTCAGATGTGACATACATGAGCGAAGGAGTTGAACTACCACCGCAAGTCCAAGAGGAGCTTGCCAGGCTTCAGCAGCTACAGCAGACACTCCAAGCCGTTGTGGCTCAAAAGCAGCAGCTTGAGATCGAGATGACAGAGACCGATAGGGCACTAGCAGAACTGGAGAAGGTGACAGGTGAGAACCCTGTCTACAAGAGCGTGGGAAGCATCCTAGTGAGAGCAGACAAGGACGGATTGCTTACCGAACTCAAGGAGAAGAAAGAGTTGCTTAACACTCGAGTTACTGTCCTTGGAAGACAAGAAGAACGGACACGTGAGAGGATCAAGGATATTCAGGCGAAACTGCAAGAAAGACTGCGAGCACCAAGGGCACCGGAATAGTCCCGCCTTCTGTCTCATGGCTCGTCCTTGAGCGGGATCAGTTGTGAGCATTCACCTCCGACGGGAGCCTACCGACGAGGAGACGGAAGCGATATGCACCGCAGCAGAAGAGGCCGCTCGAAAATTCCTGCTCTCAAAGATTCCGCTGAGGAGGTTGGAAGATCTGCATTTGATAGTTGAGGCTCTTGGTGGCAAGCCTCTCTCGCTGAGCATTGAAGTGGCCGTGGAAGCATCACAAGATGACCCAGATCTTGAGAGCGCAGTCGACGAGGCCACAGATGTAGCTTTCCTCGCCGCCGAGGCCAAAGCCCAGGAGCTAGACTTGTGCAAAGTTTCAAACGAGTAGTGAGAGTGGTCAAGACCTCTCGAAGCATTCTGATACTGTGTCATCAGAACGCTGACCCGGATGCGGTATGCTCAGCATACTTGCTGGCGAGGCTCCTACGGCGTGTGAGAAGAGGCCTGAGGGTGATAGCGTCTTCGCCCGATGGCGTCAGCAGAGTATCCGGACGCGTGCTGAAGCATCTACGTTTTCAAGTCGCGGAGAAGGTAGACCCGACTGAGTTTGACGCCATCATCACGGTCGACACCAACACGCTCGAACAACTGGGTTCTCTGAAGGAACCAGTTGAGAAATCCCGAAGACCACTCATTATCATTGACCATCACGCTGTTCATCCAGACACGCGAAAGCGTGCAACGATGCTTGTTGTCGACGACGAAGCGACTTCGGCCTGCGAAGTCGTGTACGACTTCTACAGAGCCATGAGAGTTCGCTTAACCAAGAGAGAAGCGCTCGCGGCGTTCTTGGGACTTGCCTACGAGACTGGCCACTTCGCCATTGCCACGACAAGGTCCCTGAGGCTCGTATGCAAGCTTCTAGGCTACGGAGTGGACGGCACAAAGGCCTTGAACATCATAAGAATCCCCATGGATAATTCCGAGCGCATTGCTCGAATGAAGTCAGCCAGACGCATGAACTGGGACAGCATAGACGGTTGGATCGTCGCCACAACAACGGTAGGTTCGTTTCATGCGTCTGTAGCACGCTCGTTGATCGGATTGGGAGCACACCTAGCGATCGTAGGCGGAGAGAAGGAAGCGGGAGTGACTCTAAGCTTCCGCTCCACGAGCGAGTTCTTCTCTGGAACGAACTTCCATCTTGGCCGAGACCTAGCAACAGTACTGGGTCAGGTCATGAATGGTGCCGGCGGTGGTCACTCTACGGCGGCCGGTGCAACCGTGCAGGCGAGCCTTGAAGAAGCACTTCGCAAGTCAGTCGAACTGTTCAGAGTTTACGTCAATCGAAACTGGTCTTCGGCTCGATGAAAGGCTATATGGCGCAGCCATGATATGGCGCGCAACTCGAAAGATGGTAGTTACTCACGGACTATTGCGTCACGGTGAGGGCGCTGAGAGGTCACATTCGGATTGTCGATCATCCGGGCTGATCATCTGATCTTCACATACATGGGCGCCCCCAGACCGTCGATTCAGAACATCTCACTTGACATATCCGCTGGGGAGTTCGTCGTTCTTACAGGTCCAAGCGGCTGCGGGAAGACGACGATCTGCCGATGCCTAAATGGATTGATCCCAAACTTCTACTCGGGGGATTTTAGTGGGGAACTCATCGTCGACGGCATGAACGTCAAGGATCACACAACCGCTGAGTTGGCGTCACATGTAGGTCTGGTCTTCCAGAATCCGGAGAACCAGCTCTTCTCCCTCAGCATCGAGAGAGACGTTGCCTTCGGCCCCGAGAACCTTGGACTCAGCAGAGAGGAAACAAGAAAGCGTGTTGATTGGGCTCTTGGCGTGACCGGGATCATCGATCTCAAAGATAAGCCACCCTACGAGCTCTCTGGCGGTCAGCAACAGAGAGCCGCGATTGCAGCGGTTCTAGCAATGCAACCCAAAGTGATCGTTCTCGACGAACCAACATCGTTTCTAGATCCCAAGTCGGCCTTGGAGATCCTCGAAGTCATCTCCAGCATCAACAAGCGGCTAAGAATCACAATCATACTCGTTGAGCATAGACTCGACATTGTGTCTAGGCATGCAAATCGAGTTATTGTGATGAATGAAAGTAGGATCGTCCTGGACGGACGACCTGGAGAGGTCTATGGTGAGGAAGCCAGGCTAATCGGTATCGGTCTACCGAGAGTAACGACACTCTTTCAGCTCTTACAGAAAGAGGGGCTCCGGATCTCGCAGATGCCTACGACCGTTGACGAGGCAGCCAATCAGCTGAGGAGCATGTTTACGCAATGATAGAAACCGAGGAACTCCGGTTCGCCTATCCAAGTTCGCCTGAGGTTCTTCTCGGAATCGATCTCACGATCAACGATGGAGAATTCGTTGCGATCATGGGGGAGAACGGCGCTGGAAAGACTACGCTGGTCAAGACCTTCAACGGTCTCCTCATGCCGACCGTAGGGAAGGTAAAGGTCGATGGCTTAGACACGCGCGAAGCCAGCGTTGCAAGGCTTTCGAGGGATGTTGGGCTGGTCTTTCAGAACCCAGACCATCAGCTCTTCTCGGAAACCGTCAAAGAAGAACTCGCGTTCTCTTTGAGGAACTTTGGCTACGACGAAGAGACCATTCAGCGACGAGTCACCTCGATCTTGGAAACCTTGGACTTGTCTCGGTACGCAGAATCCTCACCTTTCATACTGAGCGGGGGAGAGAGAAAGAGAGTAGCCCTCGCCGCTGTGCTGGTCTGGAATCCCAAACACATCATTCTCGACGAACCGACCATCGGACAGGACTACCAACAGAAGGACCGCCTTAGGAACTTCATCGTCCAACTCAACACACAAGGCAAGACCGTAATCATCATCACCCACGACGTCGAATTCGTTGCGGAGTGCAAGCCACGCATCGTCCTGCTCTCCAGAGGAAAAGTCATCGGAGACCGCCCGGCCGAGGAGTTACTTTCTGACGAGCCGCTCCTAGACAAAGCCTCCCTAACGAGACCTCAGATCGGCGCACTGATGCATGAATTGAGAGAGTTTGGACTACCAGAAAGTGCAATTGATGTCTACTCGGCTCAGCAGGCGATTCTGCACTCACTGGGGAGGAGGAAGTAGTTGTCGCTGAAGGTCTTTGACGGGTTCAAGTTCGCCAAGCTCCCAACGCCGATCCACAACATGGATCCTCGCGCCAAGTTCATCATGACTATTGGATTATTTGTCGCAGCTCTCCTCTTCTCGAACATCTATGCGCTGATAGTGATCTTCTTGATCCAGCTCCCCATCGTCTATGCGGCAAAGACATGGAGGAAGTGGGCTTCCTCGATGAGGGCTGGGCTACTTCTGGCCACACTCATCTTCGTCATGAACTTCGTCTTCGGCTCCACGATTGTTTTTTCGGCAGCAATGACGCTTAGGTTCCTGTCGCTGATGTCAGCGTTCTCACTATTCTTCATGACTACCTCACCGGATGACTTGGGGCTCGCGCTTGAACAAGCCCACGTTCCGTACACTCTGTCGTTCACGTTCACAACGGCTGTCAGGCTGGTACCGACAATGGCCCTGGACGCTCAGACAGTGATTGATGCACAACGATCTAGGGGGCTAGAACTCGACAAGGGCAACTTCATGAAAAGGATAAGGAACTACATCCCCATCCTCATTCCGCTCATTGTATCAGCGATCAGGAGAAGCATCGAACTCGCCGAAGCGCTGGAATCCAGAGGGTTCGGAGCAAGCCCGAACCGGAAACCCCTGATTGTGCTCAGGATGAAGTCAACAGACTACCTTGTCGGGGTAGCCACGCTCTTGATGCTCGCCTTGGCAGTCTACGTGTACCTATTCATTCCGCTTCCCACGCCTAGTATTCCGATCACGATGCCGAAGATTTTTCCGTGGCTCTGATCAACGTTGCCAATTCAACTGCATTCGCGACAACTCGGGGTCGACATCCGAATGGCAAGAGTAAAGAGCGGTCTGTGCACACTATCCTGAGATCGGGGTCAACTTGCGGCTGGCCACCTACCAACATGTGACTCAAGACCTAATCGAGAGTGTTCGTGAGTCTCTCAACCGAGTAGATCTGGACCAAGTCGAGAAGATGATCTCAGAGATGCTCGCCTCTACCGATCGCAGAATTCTTGTGCACGGTGCCGGGAGATCAGGTTTGATCGGACGAGCCTTCGCGATGCGACTCATGCATCTCGGATTCTATGTCTATGTTCTTGGGGAGACGATCACACCGTCCATTGGGAAAGGAGACCTCATTATTGCGCTCTCAGGATCCGGTACAACCAAACTCGTGGTCACCGCGGCAGAGATCGGTAAGGCTGTTGGCGCGAGGATCATTGCTGTAACCTCGTATCGTGACTCAGACCTCGCGAAGTTAGCTGACCATGTTGTCGTCATCAGAGGTCGAACGAAGATCGCGGATGAGAAGGACTACTTCCTACGCCAGCTGATGGGCGAGCATGAACCCATGGCTCCACTCGGGACAGTATTCGAAATTAGCTTGATGACATTCCTTGACGGCATCGTTGTCGAACTCATGCGACGTTTGGGCCTGACCGAGAGCGAGCTGAGAAAGCGACACGCCACAATCGAGTAAGCCTCGTAGAGAAGAAACATCGCCGAACTGCTCAGTCATGTCCTAGACGCTTGCCTTGGTCAGCTTCACAAGCCGACTTCCGGCTTGCCGGCATCATGCAGCGAGTCCAAGGTCTCACTTCCGAGTTCCAGCAGTCCTGTGCTCGAATGGTGAAAGACTTTTCTGCCATTCACGAAAACGTTGCAGCGGCGCAGACAAAGATGTCTCTCCTGATACGAGACTGCTCGTGGATAGTCACACAAGACGCAACACGCAAGGTGCTGAGGAATGCTTCCGTCTACGTTGAAGACGGACTTATCACTGAGCTAGGAAAGGACGTGACTCGTGATGCAGAACGAACCATTGACGGCGACGGCATGATCCTACTCCCAGGGTTGGTGAACACGCACACGCATGCTCCGATGGTGATCTTGAGAGGATACGCTGATGACATGCCACTTCAAGAATGGCTTGCGGGCAAGATCTGGAAGCTTGAACCGAAGATGACAAGCGAAACCTGCTACTGGGGAACGATGCTCGCCTGCATGGAGATGATCGCATCCGGAACGACGACCTTCAACGACATGTACTTCTTCGTCGACCAAGAAGCTCGGGCGGTAGAGACAGCTGGCCTGAGAGCGGTCCTCTCCTCCGTGATAATAGATGCCAGTCCGGACATCAAGCTTCAGAGGGATAATGCATCCAAGGTCGCAGACTTCCTCCTGGGTTTGAGAAATCCACTAGTCAGGCCAGCAATTGCGCCCCATGCGGTCTACTCGTGTTCGGAGGAAACGCTGATGTGGGCCAAGGAACGAGCTGACAGAGACGACTTGTGTGTTCATACCCACATCGCAGAGACAAAAGTCGAACAGGCGGACATGGAGAAGAAGCGAGGCTTGAAGGTTACCGAGTACCTCAACAAGATCGGATTTCTCGGCTCCAACGTCATCGGAGCGCATTGCGTTTGGTTGAGCAGCAATGAGATCAAATTGTTGGGCCGGTCCGGAACAAAGGCCGCGCACTGTCCAGTATCGAACATGAAGCTCGCGGTAGGCGGAGTGGCTCCGGTTCCTGAGATGATGGCAAGCGGCGTGTCGGTGGGACTTGGCACAGATGGTGCTGCAAGCAACAATAGCCTGAACATGTTCGAGACGATGAAGTTCTGTGCACTCCTGCACAAACACTCACGAAGCGATCCAACGGCGTTGCCCGCGCAAGCCGCGCTTGACCTAGCAACTATTGGGGGAGCCAACGTCTTGGGATTAGATGACAAGGTTGGAAGCATAGAGATAGGAAAGTGTGCTGACTTGCTCCTCGTTGACACTAGATCCCCGAACCTCATGCCTACCCATGGAAACGAGACGGTCATCTCGGATCTGGTCTACTCCGCCAACGCCGGAAATGTCGACACCACGATTGTCAATGGTCGCGTCCTTATGGAACGCCGACAGTTCACCACGCTGAATTCCAATTCGATCGTGAAGAACGTCGGCAGAGTAACAGAGGATCTGCTCCGGCGTGCTAGTTGTTCCTGAGCGTCTTCTCTTCGAGACAGGCTCGCGCGATGTTGAGATACCCTGACTCTCCTTTCCAGACCGGTTGGGCGTCAGTGATTCGAATCCTCTTCGCGAAGATTGGCCCGTCGATCACGAAGGTCTCAGCCTCTCCTCCCTCAAAGGCGAGATTGATCCGGTACTTCTTGCCGATATCTCCCAGTTCGTCCAGCGCAGCCTGATCGATGATGCGCCCGAGCCAACTTGAATCAAGACCCATCGCCATACATGCTGTTATGATGAACTCGAATCCCATCTCGACCTCCTCCCGAAGCAAATCCTCAGGGTCTCTTCCCCACAACGGGGCGAAGGATCGAACGCCGACTTCGTCACAGATGCGATCGATTCTGGACCTCTGATACTCGCTCGCTATGGCACCTGTGACGACACACTCAATGCCATGTGAAGCAACGAGCTCCGAAAGTGAGATTCGAAGCGCGCCCAACTCTTGTTCCTTGACACCTGACGCCTTAGTGGTTGCCAGTGGGATCTTCAAAGCCTCAGCGTGAAGACTAACCCACTCCACCCCTGGGTGATGGAACATCCAGGAGTCGCTCCTCTCGGGAACGACCGTCAGGAGCCGGACTACGTCGTACGCCTGATGCAATGCCAGCCACAAAGCGTATGTGCTGTCTTTGCCCCCACTGAAGAGTACGCAAGCTCGCATTGGGACGACCCGCTAAACGGTGCTGTTCAACCTGCCTTTCCTGATAAACTGGTGATCGTAGAGTGCCCTGAGCCTCTGCAGAGTGTCTATTTCGTCAACCGTCTTGTCATCTCTGATCCTCGTGATTCTCGCAAATCTCAGAGCGAATCCTGACTTGTAGTGAGGGCTCCGCTGGATCTCATCGTATGCAACCTCCACAACTATGGTCGGCTTGACCTTGACTGTGTAGTCCGTTTCAGACACCTTGGACTCTTTGAGTCGTTTTGTCATTTCTGCAAACTCAGCATCGGTGAGACCCTTGAAGGTCTTGCCTACGACAAGATGTTCGCCAGTGCTTTCGTCTCGGACTGCGAGGTGGTAGTTTGATAGCCACCCCGTTCTGCGACCATATCCCCACTCTGCAGCCACGATTGCCACGTCTAGGGTTTCGGCTTTCTTGAGCTTGAACCACTTCTTTCCCCTCTTGCCGACTTCATATCTGCTGTCCAAAGCTTTCGCCATCAAGCCCTCATGTCCTTCTGCGAGAGCCTTGTCGAAAAGCCGCTGGACCTCTGACTCGTCTGCAGTGACCATTCGTGGCGCGAGCAATTCTGATGGAACCTCTCGCTCGAGAATCTCTCGTCGCTGGCTGTAGCTCCTCTCGGTCAGTTCTTCATCGTTGAGCAGTAGGATGTCGAAGAGACGCAGTTGCAGTGGAACGGTTTCCGTGGCTCCTTCTATGTCGTGCACTCGCCGGAACCGGCGCATTAGATCTTGAAATGGCAGCGGCTTTCGATCGCTGTCGACCGCCATGACCTCGCCCTCGAGGAGCGTTTGCCGGTTTCTTGTCAGATCCTTGGCGAGCGCAACGATTTCCGGGATACTCTCTGTGACATCGGTTAGTCTTCTGCTGAAAATGCGGACTTCCTCTCCGCTGTTGTGTATCTGTATGCGAGCACCGTCGTATTTGTATTCGAATGATGTGCCGCGAGGATGCGATTCAAGGATCTGTCCAATACCTTCCGCCATCTCTGCAAGCATAGGCCTCACAGGGCTGAACAATACGATCTTCGCTGATCTTACTGCATCTGGATTCGTGAGAGCAAGCTCCGCAACCTTCCCAATATCACCCATGATCATGTAGGCCCTGCGGACTCTGTCTAGGTCCAGTTTTGAGGATCCTGCGACGGCCGCTAGTAGGACTCCGTCGACTGCACCGAGTTCCATCTCACCCGAGATCAGACGGAATGCGTATTTCTTCTCTAGGTCGGTGAACCTCGAGAACAGTCCATGGAGCAGATTTTCGGCTCGTTTTTGCCTATCCTTTCCACTGAGTGATGCTAGCAACTGGAATGCCCTGTCAACCTCGGTCAGGCCGATTCCTCCGTCTTGTGGAAGTAGCGAGGTCTGTAGTGTCTTCGCCTTCGCGAGTTTCCACAGAGTCGCGCCCCCCACGCCCAACTTCTTGATCTCTTGCTCGCTGAAAACGCGTCCCGTGAGGAAGCGAACAGCTATCGTGAGTTCTGCAGGCTGCAAGGCCGTGATGAAGTCTGAGATCAGACGGACCTTCTCGTTGCGACTTCTTGTTGCTTCAAGACTCTTGCAGAGTTCTGCAAACGATCGAAAGGAAGTCTCGGAGGCAGTGTCGCTCAACCGTATTCTCGACCTCCGACCCCAAAACCTACGAGTGCTCTCCCAGCCAACGTACAAGGCCGAGTTCCTGTCTACTCTTGGCGATGGCTCTCAGTCTCTCCACCGCGATCCGGACTCTCTCTGGCGAGAATCCGCGCTCCTGACATAGGAATCTGAAGAGACAATGCTCATCCATGGGTCGCTGCACGATCGAGTAGTCCTGTCTGACGTTCGGTCGCAGAAAGATTCCGCGTATGGCCTCAAAGTCCTGCGGCAACCTTTCCCTTATGTTGTCCGGAGTACTCTCGAGTGAACCGAACTGCTGGACTAGCTTGAGAGCAGTCTTCGGACCTATCCCTGTGATGCCTTCGTTGAAGTCCGTTCCAACGAGTATTGCGAGATCAATGAATTGCTCTCGTGTGATCTTGTGGTGAGAGAGAAAGCAAGGCAGCTCTATCAGTTCGGGTATGAGGGGACGGGACGTTCCTTTGCTGGGTAGAAACTCCCTCCCCGAGACTGTGAGGTATCGTACAAGTCGTGGACTTCCGAAAAGAAGTGTATCATAGTCTCGGCTGTTTGCAGCCCAGACATCGCCTTGAGCTGCCATGTATGCAGCTTGCGCCTCCCCTTCACCCGGGGCCTCGACGTACGGCATGCCCATGCATGAGAGCAGACGCTTCGCGTCGGAGATCATCGCCTGATCAAGCTTGCTCATGACCACGGCCTTCGACCAAGCGGTCTGGAAGTCATGCCTCTTCAGCGCCTCGCCCCACTCCGTCATTGCCTTCTCTCGCGCGCTTCTCCTGTCGGCGAGCACCCTAGCCTTCAGGGGATGAGGTGGACCGTCGAAGACAAACGCGAACCCGACACCATAGTCAACCATCAACCTCGTCGTTCGGAACAGCAGGCCAGCCAGATGTGAGGTTGTCCTTCCCTCACGATCCTTCAGTGAGACACCATCCGGCGTTCTGATCAGAGACAGGAACTGATACAGCATGTTGTTTGCGTCTACAGCCAGCACTCTTCCTCGCAGAGTCTCGGGTCTGATCTCTTGGCGAACAATGATCGGTCGAACGTTGACGCCCAAACCGTTGACCCTTGCATGCGTCCGTGATTCGCTCAGAGAATTCATGTAGTGTGTTCTAAGTCTTCTCTGGAATCGATCGGAGCTGGAAAAGTATAAAAGGCGTCTAAAGGGTCTGCAGCCCACTTTCGCGAACGAAGATAGGAGAACGAAATGCCTCGGTATAAGACCACAACGGAGATCATGAAGATCATCGAGAACAAGGACCAGATCCGAAAGGCGTAGGCCTCAGCCTAGCCCGGAATATATCGGGATCATCGCGCACGTCGACCACGGGAAGACGACGATGAGCGATTCCCTTCTAGCTGCTGCTGGTCTCTTGTCTCCCTCCGTCGCAGGAACAGCGCTAGCGCTTGACTACATGGAGGAAGAGCAGAAACGCCAGATGACGATCAAAGCCGCCAACGTCAGCCTCCTACACGAGCGCGAAGGGAAACCATTCGTGATCAATCTCATCGATACCCCAGGTCACGTTGATTTCTCTGGGCGAGTAACCCGGTCAATCCGAGCTATCGATGGCGCTGTCGTGGTGGTCGATTCGGTTGAGGAGATAATGGTTCAGACTGAAACGGTGACGAGGCAAGCTCTTGAAGACAGGGTCCGTCCAGTTCTTTACATCAACAAGATCGACAGGCTGATCAAGGAGTTACGGCTCTCCCCGGAACAGGTGCAAGAGAGAATCTCACGCATCATTGCCGAGTTCAATCGCCTCGTGAACCTGTACGCTGAGCCTGAATATCGTGAGAGGTGGAGTGTCAGCTTCGCGGGCAACACCGTAGCAATGGGTTCCGCGAAAGATCGATGGGGATTCACAGCTGAAGTTGCCAAGACGAAAGGCATCAAGTTCTCAGACGTTGTGGACGCGTACCTGAACGAGAAGGTTGACGAGCTCCGAGAGAAAGCTCCGCTTCATGAAGCCATACTGAACATGGCCGTTGAGGCGATGCCTCCGCCCCATGTCGCACAGAAGTATCGTATCCCGAAGATCTGGAAGGGAGATCTGAACAGCGAGATCGGCCAGGGGATGATAAGCTGCGACGACAACGGGCCAGCGGTCATGGCGGTGACGAACATCGTCGTGGATCCACAGGCAGGTGTAGTCGCGTCGGGACGACTGTTCTCCGGTACGCTCAAGGAAGGGAGCATGATCCATCTGTTCGGAGCCCGCGTAGATCAGAGAATACAGCAGGTTTGCATCTTCATGGGACCATACCGAGAAATCGTAGGCACACTGACTGCTGGAAACATTCCAGCCTTGCTGGGCCTGGATGCCGCGCGAGCTGGTGAGACGCTCTCTCAAAGCAAAGATGTCGTCCCCTTTGAGGCGGTGAAGTATGTCACAGAGCCGGTCGTGACAATGGCTGTTGAGCCGAAGTTCAGCCGTGACCTTCCGAGACTCGTTGATACGCTTAGGAGACTTTCGATCGAAGACCCGAATCTAGTGACCACGATCAACGAGGAGACTGGCGAGTACCTTATCTCAGGTATGGGAACACTTCACCTTGAGATCGCGAACACTCTGATAACGAAGACCGGGCTCGAGATCATCACGTCGACTCCGATCGTCATCTATAGAGAGAGCGTACGGGGTTCGGCTGGACCGTTCGAGGGAAGATCACCAAACAAGCATAACAGGATCTTCATCCAGATCGAACCGCTGGGCGAAGAAACGATTGCCATGATCAAGAAGGGAGAAATCGGCGAGTACATGGACAAGCATGCGATGGCAAAGGTTCTGAGAGATAAAGGCTGGCCGCCAGAAGAGGCGCGTGGAGTGTGGGCAGTTGAGGACTCCGGAAACATGCTGATCGAGGTAACAAAAGGAGCCCAATTCCTCCAAGAAGTCAAGGACATGATCCTCGCCGGCTACCGCTGGGGTCTCAAGGAAGGACCCATCGCATACGAGACCATCAGAGGTACGAAGCTCAAGGTGACCGATGTTTCACTTCATGAGGATCCCGTACACAGAGGACCAGCACAGATCATGCCGATGACGCGCAGAGCGATGTTTGCTGCTTTCATGTCCGCCAACCCAACGCTACTCGAACCTGTCCAAAAGATCACAGTCAAGGCTCCACCCGACTTGCTAGGAGCGGCAACGAGCGTCATCTCGCAGAAGCGAGGGAAAGTAGTCTCCGTGGATCAGAAAGGCCACCTGGTCTATGTCACAGGCGAGCTCCCGACGTCCGAGACATTTGACCTATCCGAGGTCATGCGAAGCGCAACGGCAGGAAGAGCTTTCTGGGGACTCGAGTTCTCCCACTGGGCGCCGGTTCCGGGCTCAATGATCAATCAGGTGATCGCTGACGTAAGGAAGAGGAAGGGTCTACCTCCTGAGCCTCAGAAAGCGGAGGACTTCCTTGAAGCATAACCGGTTGTACTGACCTCATAGAGCTAGAGCGACCCCCCAATGGCTCTCTCGATGTAGTCGCGGGGGCACTTCCCTCTGGCCAGCCTCTTGGTGCCCAGTTTGCTCCGAATCCGTTTTCGGGCCCACAAACGGACAACTGCCAGCAGCCGGTGCGTGTACGATCTCATTTTCTGAAAGTCAACAGGTAGTGCAAGAGCCGGCCATGTTTTCCGAGTAACCGGAAACCTTGGGCCTCACACCATCTGATTACGGTCTTGGAACGGGGATAGTCGGGATCTAGGAGAAGTTCTCCTACCGCTAGCAAGCCGTCTTCTTTTAGGACACGCTTGATCTCAAGCAAAGCTCTTCGTTTGTCTGGAATCTCACCTAGTACCGTGACCATGAAAACCCGGTCGAAGAAACCGTCTGGGAACGGTAATTCATATGCAGATCCTACTCGGGTCTCGACGTTCTTTACCTGCTCTCTTCCGATCCTTTTGTTTAGCCTCAAGATTTCTTTGGGTTCTATGTCCATAGCGAAGAGCTTCCCCCTTTCGCCAAGACGTTTCGCAGCTTCGATTGTAAAGGTACCTGGGCCGGGACCTATTTCGAGTGCAAGCATGCCCTCTCGTAGGTCCATCCAGTCAACCACTGTACTAGGCGGTTGGATTCGTCTCCTCAGGGGATTATTAATGAAGCGAGCCACAAACGCCGGGATCGGAAAACGAAAGAAATGACGAACCACCCTGACTATGATGTACCAGCATGCAAGCCCAACAAGTACCCAAATGAGGGTCGTCAGCGACGCCAACATAACGACACCGCGTTAGGGTCCAATGCGACCCGCAACATTCTCTTCGTTGGTTGGATTTGTCTCTATGAACCCAAGCAGCCCTTTCAAGCAACGTCGTGATTGTCTCGCCATGTTCCGTCTTGCAGAAGGGCAAGGTGCCTGCAGGTTGCCCGCCCTAGAGCAACGGTTTCAAGTACGGTCGAGTATCAAGTCTCGAAAACCGTGACAGCTTGATACTGGCTCCCTCGCTGGCAACGCTCCGAATGTAGTTCCCCGCGCGTTTCTCGGTCCACCAGTCCGCGCCAAATAGGCCTTCGAGTCTGCGTTCCAGCTCGGCCGCTCGGACGGCCGCAATCATGTAGCTCGGAGAGTAAAGGTCGAAATCTGGCATGACGT
>CAZLHM010000006.1:0-75749 GCA_964559555.1 uncultured Candidatus Bathyarchaeia archaeon | reverse complement strand
AGACTGGAATAGCTGACCGGACAACCCCCGGCAACAAAGCGTCCAGAGATTCGAGAAAGACGACCAGATCTCGTCAGGCGACATGTCGAAGTGTCGTAGGAGACATGGGTGCTGGAACCGGGCATCGACATGTAACTAACCGACTTCATTACGTAGCGCTGACCTCCTGGGACGCCTCAGGCAGATAGTCTGACCACTAGACCGCGAGGCTGGAGCTCGCAACTTAACCTTTCGAGTGATGTTGTCACGAAGACGGACAAACAGGGCCTTGCCTTGTTGCCTAGTGTATGCAGCGGCTGCAAGGAACAACATTCTGTGATGGCGCTGCACGCCAAATTGCCTTGTTGAGGTGCGTAACTCCTAAGGAATCCTCGAGAAGGTTCTCGATAGTTTTCGTGGATTTGTGGGAGTTGAATCTGTCAGACTCGTCAAGATTGTTCTCGCTGAGGCGTGCACTCTCGAGTCTTTGAACAGCGTAGGCTGCTGCTTGGAGTATCATGCTGTTTGCCTTGTCTGATAGAACCTTCAGGGCTGCTCCGTCTGAGCCTATTCCCTCGTAGAATCCGCCCTGTGAGGAGAGGGAGGATACTTTCTCGACCAGTTCGGCGGTGTAGTCGTCTGGGTAGATTGCATGCATTGCGAATGCGTTCTTCGTGTAGAGGATCTCGAGTTCGCCCATTCGTTCTCTGCCCGCCTGTATGACCCATTTTTCTCCGCGGGCGGTCGTGATCCACTCGTATACGTAGTACGGAGGATTCGGATACGGGCCCTCGCCGAAAGCCGTCAGCACGCCCGTCTCTTGGTATCTTCGCCTCTGCACTTCGTAGATGCGATCCGCATAGCTTCGATAGATTCCGCTGGTTCTATTCTCAAGAATCGCGAGCAGGACGGGATCCGAGGTGATCCAAGCTTTGGGTAGAAGGAGGCCGTACACATCTACAGTGCCCTCTTCCAGTTTCGGGAGATCTTTCAGCTCTGGAGTTGTGTACCCGAAGGCTGAGTATCCTTGAGCTACGTAGAAGGGGTAGATGTCTGGTGAGGCGAAGTAGTCGCTCTCACCTAGAAGTGTGCTGTTGTTTCTGGAAACTATGGAAACTATTCGCTGCTCGTACTGGGGTCTCGCATGTCTGAGGTCATCTAAGGCCAAGAGGAGCCTGCCCCAGTCCGAGGCATCGACAGGAGTCCTCCTCATGTCCTCGGGCACTTTGCCCGTTTCAGAGTCGTATTGAAGATATGAGAGTTGGCTCTTGGTGAGAGTCCTCGTCTCTAGAAAACGGAGGATCCTCTCAATTCTGCGGGTAGACCCCCATGTGCCTTCACGTTGAAGGATTCCAAGCCTTTCGGCCGCCAAGATGGCCTGCACATATGTGGCCAGGTCCCAGTCTGTCACCCTGTGCCAGTTTGATGTCCCGTAGTTCAGGCCCGTATTCGAGTTCACGCCTACGGTTGGTTGGAAGTATGCCCACGCGATTGCTGCCCAAGCCTGCCAGTCTCCCACAGAGGCTTGCTTGTGGGTAGGCTGCACGAATATGAACTGCGCGGCAAACAGCGATGACGGAATAGCCAACAGAATCAAGGCTACAACTATCAGACGCCTGCGCCTTGTCGAAAGAATCTGCTTTGCACGCTTCACGATCAAGACCGCCTCTCTAGTTTCCCTCTTGAGCTAAATCACTTGCCTTACCAAGGATACCTCAGCGCTCCAGCGATCCATGACGTGCGCTCGGTAGCCAAGGCAACTCTACGTAGGAAATGCACTCAGGATCATCCTCCGGTAGTTTCTTCCCATCCTCGTCGGAAGAGATTTCGGTGAAACCCATCTGAACCTTGCAAGCTCGGCATTGGCTTTCGGTTCTCCGCTTCTCCACCGCGCTTTGTAGCATAGTGTGATATCATATCTCCTTTGAGGGTGGTTCGGGAATCTGACAGGGAAGACACCCACGAATCGTTCCAGCTCGCCACGTATTCCGATTTCTTTGAGGTTGCGTTCTACCGCGCCTTCAGGATGTTCATTCTTCAGGATTCTTCCGCCGGGGAGCGCCCACACATTCATGTAGGGTTCAATCACGCGTAGTCCTAGCAGGATCTGACTATTTCTTTCGACGATCACGTCTGTGCAGGCAATCGGCACCGACTCGAGCACCATCGACCACACGGCTCGCGGGAGTCTCTTCTCTGTCATTCTCCATCAGCCTGTGATAGCATGTTCAGCGGGGACTCGGCCAAGCAAACTGCTTGAATTGAAAGATCACTGCATTGCTGCAAATCCGACTCTCGAAGACGCGCTTCAAGAGACCTGAATGCTCCGAACCCAACAGTGGTCGAGCGTCTTGACCACTAGGATTTCGACATCTTTAGCGCGGTCTTAAGCGCTGATGCGACGTACTGGATCTCGTCGTCCGATATTTTGGGGCCGCTAGGCAAGTTCAGCCCTCTCGCAGACAGCTCTTCCGCTACTGGCAACTTGAGACCGTGCCGATACGGAGGTAGCGTGTGGATCGGATAGAAGAAAGGCCTAGTCTCAATACCCTCTTGATCCAAGTGGGTCATGACACTATCTCGTACCTTTGGGTTGAGGAGTACTGAGTAGAACCAGTAGACGTTTTTTGCCCAGTGCATTTCCGGAGGCTGAACGATGTCTGCTGCCTGCGCTAGTAGTTCCCTGTAGTTCTTGGCGATCTCTCTTTTTCTCTCAACAAGTCGATCAATCTTCTTGAGCTGTGCTACGCCCAAGGCCGCTTGGAGGTTGGTCATGCGATAGTTGAACCCTATGACATCATGCCAGTACCGTCTTGTCGGGTTCATTCCGTGATCCCTAAGAATCCTCATCTTCTCAGCAAGCCCTCTGCTGTTGGTCAAGCACATCCCGCCCTCCCCGGTTGTGATTATCTTGTTTCCATAGAAAGAGAAACACGAGACATCCGCAAAGGAGCCGACTCTCTTTCCGTTGTATTCTGCTCCATGAGCTTCTGCGCAGTCTTCAATGATCAACAATCTTCTCCCACGGGCAACTTCCAGGATAGGGTCAAGGTCACATGGGTGCCCATACAGGTGGACGAGTAAGACGGCCTTGGTCTTGTCTGTGATACTCTTCTTGACCGCCTCCGGATCCATGCACCAATACTCAGGGTGAGACTCCACGAAGACCGGGCGGGCGCCCGTGTACGTGACAGCATTCGCGGCGGCTATGAATGTGAGCGAGGGAACTAGTACCTCATGACCTGGCCCGATGCCAAGAGCTGTCAAGGCTAGGTGAAGCGCGACTGTCCCATTAGATGCCGCTATCCCATGTTCTGCGCCGATGTACTTGGAGAATTCTATTTCAAACTCCTCTATGAATGGTCCTTTTGAACTCACCCAACCGCTGGCTACCGCATCCTTCACGTTTTCCAGTTCTGTCTCATCGAGATCAGGTCTCGCTGCCGGGATCTTGTACTTCAACTCGTCAAACCCTCAAGGGAGGCTGTATCCCTCGCTTCGTTAGGTCTACACTGGGGTCGGACATTTGACGAACCACTGACCCCAGCTTGTCAGACGAGACTGAGCAGCTAGTCAACTTTCGACGATCTCACAAGTAACCCAATGAGCGCAATCGTCGCGCAAGTCGTGCTTCGTCACGGTCCGTAATGTCCGTTCGCTTGTTCTCTTCTGATAAGTGCGTCGCGATGAGATACTCATCACCGTACGTCTTCTGTATGCATTCCTTTGCTACGCTGACTTCATCAGGATACTTGCTAGATATATCCACAGTCTCCTTGGGATCATTCACAAGATCGTACAATTGCTCGTGAGCGACCTCTTTACCTGCGTGCAGAGCTTCCTCCGAGATGAACTTGAACCTTGGAGTCCTTACTCCAATGAACCTGCGCCCACTCGGCGGATCCAAGCTAGTACTGACGAACTTCTCTTCACCTATAGGCGCGGCATCTCCGGGCTGAACTAGGCTCCAAGCCGTACCAGTGTCTACAACATGTCCGACGAGTCCCGCAATGGTCGGAAGGATCCCTGTCAGGCTTACAGGCCGCCTGATGATCTTACCTTTCGGCAAATCGTCTCCATACAAAACGAGGGGAACCTTGATCACCTCATCGTGTACTCCGGTATGGCCAAAGTATCCATGCTCCCAAAAGGCCTCGCCATGATCAGCAGTGAGCACGAGCAGCCTGTTATTGAAAGATCTGAAAAGCTCGCCCACAAGGACCGCAAGACATCGATCTAGCGCTCTGATGCAGGCGTCATAGGCATCTTCCAGAACACTCTTTGTTGATGCTTGAACTTGTGTTCGCTTCTGCTGTAGTTTCCTCGAAAGAATTGGTAACCAGAGAGCCCGATTCTTCATTGACATCACAAGACCTGTTTCCGTTGTTGGTGGAACAAAGGGAAAATGCGTATCCATGAAATGTACCCACAAGAAGACAGGCCTAGGGGTCGTCTTTAGCCACCTTATTGTCTTTCTTGCTAAGCTCCAACAATCAACGAACGGACCTCGATTGAGGAAGACTAGGTTGGCAGCTCTTTGAATGTCTTCTAGAGATGCGGGAAGCCAAGGCGACGCGGCACTTGAATCATCGAAATTGTCGAAACCTTCACCATATCCTCGAGTCGCGGAAAGAAAGGGATTGGAATGAAATGCAGCTGTAGAGAAACCACATTCCCTGAGTAGATTCGCGATCGTCTTCCTGCCGGATATGTCTCTGTCCTTAAGATGAAGCGGTGGAGGACACGCGCACATGATGCTTGGAAATGCGTCTGGCGTTCCCCCGCCTGGACTAAATGCGTTGTTGAACTGAATCCCATTCGATGAGAAATGATCCAAGAAAGTGGTAGCACTTCTTCCGTAACCGTAGCAGCCCAAGTGATCCGGCCGGACACTGTCCATAGTGATTAACGCGACTATCGTGTTGTTCGAGATGCGCTGTGTCATTCCAAGACTTGCCTTCACGTGAAGATTCGGATCTCAGCACAGCGGAGATGGCAAACATGTGTCTCCAATTGGTTTCGCTGCGTCTCTTGATCCTTGGTCAGGCCTTTCGTTGAGTACGGGGAGCTGATACGCTTCGATATAGTTTCGAATATTCCATCGCAACATCGTCCCAACTTCTCACGTCTTCATTCACAGGATGCATCTTGCTTGTTGGACTCTGAAGCAGCTTAAAGATCGCATCCGCGAGCCTAGCTTCGTCCCCAGCTGGAACAATGATGCCGCGGACTCCATCATTGGGAACGGATTCAGCCGTACCACCTACATCTGTAACCACTACGGGGACACCTAGTGCCATCGCTTGGAGGACGGCGATCGGTGTAGATTCAAGTGCAGAGACAGAGGGTGCGACGAAGATGTCGGAGGCCCGTAGAAGGGTCGCTAGGCGGCTCTCGCTAACATAGCCAAGGAGACTCGCATTCCTCTCAAGTCCAAGTTCACGGATCTGTTGACGCAAGGGGTCCAGCATCGGACCTGCTCCGCCAATCAGCAATATCGTACGGCCGGCTTTGGGGTCAGAGACTATCCGACGAAACGCGCGTAGGAGAAAAGGCAACCCCTTGTAAGGCACCAATCGACCTACGAACGTGACTAGCTTGTCGAATCTGTCACCAACCAGCTGCTTTCGAAGCTTTCTCACGTCTTCCCGGGTTGCCTCGTGCAGTTGCTCAACAGCAATCCCTTGATGAACCACAACGATCTTCCTTGAGTATCTGCCCAAGAGCCGGGAATAGCGCACGAAGGCCGCCGAGCTAGTACAGACCAAAGATGCCATGACAAGGGCTGGAATCGCCGAGATCCGGTCATACAATCGCTCGACAAACGATGCCAGAAAATCCCAAACTCCTTCTCGTGACTCAAAGTCCACGAGCGCATCACATGCATAGGTGATGAGTACTGGTTTCCCGAGGACGTGGGCCAACAAGGACAGAGCGACCTCGATTCCAGGGAAAGGCATGAAAATGTGAACCACATCCGAGTTTCGCGTGAGAGCCGCCAGCTGAAGAAGACTAACCGGACTCATCACAAACGGACGCCTGAAAAGGAGCAAACTAGGCAACAAGAACAAGCGAGAACTGTGAGAATACGGTTTCTCTCGCAGCACAAGACCGCGGTAAGAGGAAGGCCGGGCTGTCACTACTGAGATCTCGTGTCCCATCCGCTCGAGGAGGCCCGAAATGGTGTGCGCATACTCTTCGATCCCTCCCAATATATGCGGCGGCAAAGGTGTTGCGAAGAGTACTCTCAAACGATTAGTTGGCTGCAAAGTCCGAAAACCCTGTCCGCCTTCTATGAGCGTTGGCAATGCAGTCATCATCATTTCCTCGAAGAGCAGCGTAGAGGAAGGTTCACCATGGCGAACGCGATGCTACGATTGAACTTCGTAGACTATGTAGCTAGGCGAGGAGCCTAGGTTTGACTCTAGGACTTTGGCTGTTCCAGGCGGAATTTCCGATAGATACTTCACTATGTACGGGTACTTTTCCAGGAAAGATACTCCGTAGACTTCACTTGTGAAGAACACAACGTACTGTACCGCCTTGTTCTTTATTAACTGCAGGAATGTCTCCTCACCAGGCGGCGGTATCATCACACTCCTGAAATCACAGTATACCGGAAGAGACAGAAAGGCGTTGGTGAGAATGATGGATTCGGGACTGGTGTTCTCGCGAAGCCATGCTCCGACTTCTCTGACGCCCGGATCACTCTCGACGCCCATGTCATTCGAGAAAGCATAAGTCACCGCTCCTACTGACGAGAGCACGACAAGCGATATCAGAGTCGTTCCTAGAAGAATCCTCTTGGGGATTCTGTATTCAAAGGCCTTCGTTAACGAAACGAAGACCGTAATGATCGAGGTGGCAGCCAAGAGTCCAAATGGAATGCCGCTAGAAAACCATGGAGCCTCGATCGAGAGAATGGGCACCACCGCCAGCGCCGATCCGAGAAGGATCAACAATGCACGTCGAGCCGCAGTCGTTCCTCCAACAGAGTTGAGGAGACCATAGGTGGCGAGAACCGCCACAAGTGGGTAGATTGGAATGAAGAACCTCTGAGTTCGGTCGAGGCCGTTGACCATAAAGAACGCAAGGAACAGTATCACCGGAGACCCGAGTGCGAACGCCATCGTGCCCCTTCTTTCCACGAGTGCCGCCACACTGGCGACTGCTAGAAACAGAACCGGCATTGGATAGTCAGTTGGGAGGAGTGCTCTTCGCAACTGGCTGAGATTGTCGGTCATGAAGAAGCGATTCACCACGTCCAGCAAGAAGTGCGATCGAAACGGTTGGAGAAGCATGAACGCCACCACGCCCAAGATGACGGCAGAAACGATGGTCCATGCCCACCATCTGCGAGGGAAGCGCCGGAAGAACTGCTGAAGAGTTGGACGCCCTAACACAAGAAGAGAAGGGATAAACAAGATCGCTGACAGCTTGACGTTACAGGCCAAGACGAAAGCCAGGAAGGCATCAATGAGGCCGGACCTGCTCGTGTTTCGGGACTTGAGCGATCTGAACATGAAGAACATCGCCGTTGCCATTAGGCTGGCTTCTAGGATATCAGGGAAGAAGCGTCTAGAATAGAAGAAGACCAACGGGTTCAGGGCGATCAAACTCGTAGCGACTAGGCCTGCTTGCGATCCAAGAACTTCCACTGAGAGAGCAGCAGTGGCAAGCACTAGTGTGACGTAAATGGTTAGCGAAATGGCGTCATACGTCTCGGGAGAGAAGCTGGTTAACTGACCGTAGGCTGAGAGGATTAGCACAAACAAGTATCGATCGGGGGACAGGAAATCCAAGACAAAATTCCTCTCTTCTGGGGGCACTCCCCTCGCATAGGCGAAAGGTGGTTCAAACTCTGCTATGATCGGAGGGTCAATCGATGTGTTGAGCGGATCATTCGCTATGTTTCTGGCAACATACATGTACCGGCTTTCATCGGGAAACCTCAAAGGGTAGTCTAGCGCTAAGATGTTCACGAGAGACAAAGCGAGGACACAGACTAGAACCAAGGCAAGAGTCCGGTTGATGATTGTCTTCGGCCTGCTCCCAGGTGCCTCTCCATTGATATTCGGTTTTGTTAGTACTGCGCAGAGTCCTGCAAGGATCAAGACAGCAGCCGAGAAATAGATTGGGTAAGTTTCCGACCCCACAGTCGGTCGGCTGACAAACAGGAATGGTATCGATATCAAAACGTCAAACGCCAGAGAGTAGCAGAATGCGAAGGGGATGGTCCCTAGGCCGACCGGATTGCGAGATATACCTTTGGCTCGAGCGAATAGGAACCCAGGCCAGAAGAAGAACATGACCGAGCATAGGATGAACTGGATCGAAAGATTGTGAGCAAGATATCGGCTAGTGAAATAAAGCCCCACCATGATGGCTGTCATAAGCTGCAAGTTGAACTTGCCCATGATGCACTCTCCTCGCAGCTCAGATCAGACTCCTGAATTCCTCTTGCCCGCGTTAGGCTTCCCGACCCGCGGGATGCAACATCAGTGGGTCGCGGTAGAAATGATGTATCTGTTTTCCCTCTTGGATTTCAATTCGCTATCGAGAATGAGATGCATCAATAGACGACCTGTTGGTAGCCTCTTGAGCAACGTGAACCCCATCTTCTGATAGATGTTGATCACTTTGCGGTTCTGTGAGTGAACGGCTATTACGAGCTCTCTGAAGCCCAGGGAGTAACCCTCAGCTATCTCCATCCTGAGCAGAGACTTGCCTAGGTTTCGACCTTGGTAATCATCTGCTATGAACTCTCCAAGCTCCGCAACACGGACTTGCCGCCTTCGAACCTTGAGAAAGAAAAGACCGATGATCTTGCGGCTCGAGTTCTTTGCTGCGTACGCCGAAGCCACGCCCAGAGGAAGCAAATCAAGGAGGAATCTTCTGGCAGGCCCAACGGATGAAAGAGCAAGCAAGGGCAGCAGCATAGCCCAACGTATCAAGGCGTGGGATCCGCTGTATCGCCTACTCCTCGGAGAGAGGGAGCTATACAATGCGTAGCAGCTCAGAACATCGGTAGGCAAGACAGGTCTGACAATAACGTTCTCGCCGTCAATGAGCGAGACCAGTCTTCCTCTTGTCCCAAGTTCTGGGACCTGCATGCGCTTCAACGGAACTAGGAGACCTTTTGAAATGAACCTATTGTGGGACGAAGATTTCGTGCAGAATCCTTCCGTCAAGATGGTCCGGTGCCGTAATGCCAATGATATGGAGTATCGTTGGGCATACATCAAGCGAGTCAATCCTGTTGATTTGTGTGTTCTTTCTTATTCCGCGGCCAGAAGCAATGAAAACCGCTTCAGTGTTGTGGCATCCACACGGCTCGTCGATGACCCCGCCGAAGCGCCTACTTCCGAAGACTCGGTTCTTGTCATCAAACGCGGAATGTGCGGCAAATCCCATTGCAGGAATCAAAACCAAGTCAGGAGCAGAAGAGACGTGGGGACCGCTGTAGACCTCTTCCCTCGCTAGTACGCGATCTATCACACGTCCTCCAGTGCTCGGGTCCGTGAGCGCTTCTAGCTCCGATTTCAAGGACGCAATCAGCCGCGTTCTCTCCTCCGGAGAAGAGCTGCTTAGGTTCACGAAGTTTGGAGCAGGAGAATACGCTTTCGTTCTCACGTAGTCTATGTCGGAGAGATTGATGAACGAAAAGACTCTTTGAGTGCCAAGGCCTTCTCGCATGACACGTCTTGCCAGCCAAGTAAGCAATTTGCGGAATGGCGAGTTGGCGAGTAGGCTCACAATGCGTTGAGGGCTCGCATTGATTGAACTCAACGCCCGCTTCACGACCGCTTTCCTTCGAAGTCTGAGTAGACCCTCCTCAAGCAGCCAGTTGTTCACAAAGAAGGTGTTGTACTGTGGACCAAAGCCGTGATCTGATATGCAGAAGACCACCGTGTCGTCATTGCACGCGCTCTTGACTAGTCTCCCGACCGCACTGTCGACAAGCTCATGATGTCTCAAGAGCTCCTGAGCAAGCTCAAGCGCCTCCTCTTCATGGTAAAGTGGATGAGACTTGTCCAAGTATCGCCAAAAGTAGTGCTGAATCCTATCCGGACCCGAAAAGACGATGAAGAAAAGGTCCCAATGACAGTTCCCAAGTAGTGCCTCAGCCAGCTTGCTATGCTTTGCAGTGATCTCATTCACTTTGGTCGCGAAAGCAATCTTGGAGTTCCTATCGGTCATAAGCTCAACATGAAGCGGAGGTTCGATCTCGTAGCCAATCCTACCCAGTTCCTCGCTCAGCCAGGAGGGGTACGCAAATTTGGAATCTGCTTGATCCGCAAGAGCCGAGGCTGGTACGGGAAGTCCTGGTATGAGCATGCCTTTGATGGGTTGTGGTGGATACGTGAGGGGAACATTGATGAACACTGAGAACCTACCGGCATCGCTCAGAATGCGCCAAAGTGAAGGCGCCTTCACATCAATAGATGAAAGCGGCCTTCCCTTCTGATTCACTAGATCAACGAAATGGAATATGCCGTGTTTGCCCGGATTGGTCCCAGTTACGATAGATGTCCATCCCGTGGCTGTCATGGGGGGCAGCGCGGATTTCATCGTGGATCGTACCCCTGATTTGATGAGAGCTGCAATGTTGGGCAACTTGCCCTGGTCGATCCATGGGTCTAGTAGCGTGAAGGTGACTCCATCGAGCCCGAGAACTAGGACCCTCCTCAACTTGACCTCAGACATCCCGCCGTGTGTGCACTTTGACTCCGCGGAGGGCGACGGCTACTCTGCCTTAGAGGCGACCTTGACTGCGAGGCAAATCGCGGCTACTGCAAAGAGCTGAAACGCCACGACTGCGAACCCCAGCTGAAGGCTCGTTAGCCTTTTCCCCAAGTCCAAGAAAAGCCGGATTAACACAGCTACAACCACGACGAAAACACTGACTACGGCTAGGAGCCTTAGACTGAACTTCCAGGGAAGAGAACTGCGATTGAGTTTGGCAGATTCCATAGCTCGACCCGACTACATAGGCGAGATGCTACGCGCGCGACTGTTAGTATCCCGGACGCTTGGAATTGGTCCTGCCAAGGCTCTCATAAGTCGTCGACCAAGACGTATCGGCTCATTTGTCTTGAGCGAGTCTCCTCTTGGAAAGGCGGCTCCGTAGTCAAGCGAGCCAGATAGGGCCCTAGGCCAATTCCGGCGAATGCAAGAAGAAGGAACAGTTGACGCAAGTCCAGTTCCCAGACTGCGTTGAGTGTTCTTGGTGCGTCGACTCTTGCGACCAAAACGGGGGAAACGAATTGGTTGCCACGTTCATCAATCCACCTATCGAACCTCAATAGCGGATAGTCCGCCTCGACGCGAACGGTGGCATCGCTACCCTCATTGTACCACCCACCGCCTTCGGGCGTACCTAGTTGAGAGGCTAGGCTCACCAAGTACTGCTTACACCACACTGCTTCCACGTTCTCAGGGCGTTCCATCGCTGCGGTGGCGTTCGAACGATAATCGAGAACGTCGCCGCCCCACCAGCAAAACACGTAGCGCGTATCATGCCCCAGTTCAACGAGGGGCTCCACCGAGTAGTTTGCGGAGGATCCTTTCTCGTACCATCCTCCTCCACTAGTTGAGCCGATTACGGACGTGACATTCAGAAGGTCCTCCCTGCTATACACTCCTCTCAAGTAGAGGGACTCGTTTGCAGGAACCCGTGCAACTATCTGGGGCGAGGAAGGTCCATTGAGCCAGCCGGAGAACACAGCTCTCTCCCCGCGAGTCAAGTTGACTAATGGTTCGACAGAAACTGCGTATGCTGAAGTGTGTGGGAGAACCTGAAACTGAAGCCAGCCAGATGAATCGGTCGTAAGCAGTGTACCATTCACCTTGACATCATGGCTTTTCAGCAGATTCAGCTCTAGTCTTGCCAGAGTGTAGTTGCCTACATAGTATAGATGTGTGGCAGCATTGTTCTGATAGTTCTCTTCGAACACTGAGAAATCGGGATTAAGAACTATTGTCACGTTGTGTTGTCCCCGTGACGATGGCCCGATCCTGAACGAGTAGTTGAGAAGCTTATCCCAGTTCGGTATCGCAGACAGAGTTTCGTTCACAATGGTTCCGTCGAGGATCACTCTGAATACGGACTTCACTGCTCCAGGTCCCGGGTTGGCTACCGAGACCCAAACGAAGTAGTCCTCCTCCCCGCTTGGTGTAACCAGGCTTCCGTTAGCGTCGCCTATCCAGACCCGCTGAATCTTAAGGTCATCCTGCAGAAGGCCCACGAGGGTCGCCCACGTCTGGGGCTTATCCAAGTTTGCGCCTGCAGGCCAAAGCATCTTCTCTCCCTGCGCAGTTGCCACTGCCAGATTCGGTAGCGTTCGTTGAAACAGTGAATCAAGGCGGATCTTCATTTCCACAGTGATTATGGACTTGTCTCCTTCAGTTGACAACGAGGAGTTCTGGACAGCAAACTCTGGACCTTCATACTTAAGCCAGGGTCCTCCTTTCGATTCCAGCGTCACGGTCTCCTCGCCGCCTGGCGTGATTTGAATCAAGTATGTCTGGCTGAATTGCAGTGCAATCTCCACGTCTTGGATTTGAGTTGCTACTGATCTCAGTTCAATGAGTAAGAATAGATCCTTGAGCTGCGTGAATAGCTGCTTCGCAGCGATAGTGAAGTTTCCCACCTCAGTAGTGGTCCTCAGAAAATTCGCATTCATCCACTCGGTGGCATCGATCTTGCCATCTACGATTGGGGCTTGCCCAAATTGGGTCACGCGTACTATGCGCTCACTTTGTTTCATCTTTCTGCATGTGCACACTTCTCCAACATAGTTCCGCGTACCGGAAGGCAGTGGCCAGTTGAGCATCGCGACCCCTGATAGCACTGTTCCTAACGAGAGGATCGCCAGAAGCACTGATGCCACACTCGGGCGGTTCAACTACTCACCTTTCGCGCCACGACCATCTTGATGCTGAACTCCCCCTTTCCTGCAGCCACAGTCTCTAGAGGATTCCGGATAGTAACCGGGAAAGGCAGTCCCAAAGCTCGATGTCAGCAAGCGTCTTGGAGCTGTATCTGTCAAATCCTGCGGCAGCGCCAGTCCGATAATCCATTCTTCGTTGAGAGACGGTGGACACGCCATCACGACTGCGTCGATCTCGTTAGCACGCGCATCTCGTCTGGATAGCTAGGAGCGTCCCAAGGGAACGTCTCTCCCTTGAGATGTCTCCGCCACCTAGAGATGTCTTCCTTCACCATGAGTCTGACTAGGTCAGGTAGACCTGTCCGCGGTCTCCACCCAAACTTCTTGGATGCCTTCGAGTAGTCTCCGCATAATGAGTCAACATCGAGAGGTCGAAAGAGCGCATTGTCGATCTTGACGTATTCTCTCCAATCCAGATCAGCCTCCTTGAAAGCCATCTCCACCACCTCAGAAACAGTGTGAGATTCGCCTGTAGCTATGATGTAGTCGTCTGGCTGGTCCTGCTGAAGCATCATCCACATGGATTCAACATATTCCGGAGCGTATCCCCAGTCTCTCCTGCTATTCAGGTTGCCAAGCCTCAGATCGTGTGAAAGACCGAGAGCAATCTTCGCCACTCCGTTTGAAATCTTTCTTGTAACGAACTCCAAGCCTCTAAGGGGAGATTCGTGATTGAAGAGGATCCCATTACACGCGAAAATGCCGTATGCTTCACGATAGATTCTAGTCACATAATGACCGTAGACCTTCGCAGCTGCGTAGGGGCTGACTGGTTTGAAATTCACGCTTTCCGCTATTGGCTCCTTGTCTTGGCCGAGATTCCCGAACATCTCACTGGTGGAGGCTTGGTACAATTTGACGTGTGGGCAAAGCTGTCTAATCGCATCAAGAATCCTAACCACTCCCACTCCTGAGATTTCTGCAGTTGCAACAGGTTCCTCGAAGGACGCTCCCACAAAGCTTTGTGCAGCCAAGTTGTAGATCTCATCCGGCTCGCTAAGACGAATGGCCTCAACCATTGATCCCGCATCAAGCAGATCTGCAGGGATCAGATTGACCGAGTTGCTTATGCCGAGGTGCTGAAGCCTCCAGAAGTTCGGAGTTGATAGTCTTCTGAACGTGCCGTAGACTTGGTATCCCTTGTCCAGAAGGAATTTTGCCAAGTAGGCTCCATCCTGACCGGTTATCCCAGTGATCAGGGCGTGATTCTTCAAGTCCCGAACAAACTCCGGCTAGAGAATGCCAATCGCGTGATATAGCTCTGGTCGCGATGTCACATACGGTTTCTCCTATGCTGCGGGCTCTCTGTTATCCCGGCAAACGGGATTGCAGACAAGAGGATCGGCACAGAACTCTTGGTGGCGGTTCCAGTTGGATCTCCAACAACACGGGACTTTCGCCCCTGCGTCATGACTCACTCTATTCAATCCTCTTGGACTCTCGACGCATGCCTCTTATCATGTCTGCAAGCAGCCCGAAAGCGAATAGCTGCAATCCGGCGACGAGTAACAGGACTGACAGAATCAGGCTGCCGAGCCTCGTAATGGCTCCGGTGCTTAGCCAGATCAGGACAATGTCCAACCCCAACACAATTCCGCCAAGAGTCGAGAGTAACCCTAGGCCCCCAAAGAAGATGAGAGGCTTGCTGTCACGCATCAACCTCAGCATCGTACCAAGTATTCGAAGACCGTCCTTCAGCGGGTGAAGTTTCGTGCGTCCCTCCCGGACGCGATAAGAGATTGGAACTTCGGTGATCGTTGCGCCGGCAAACTTGGCTTCAGAAAGCATCTCGATCGCGGTGGTCATGCCTTCTGTCTGAAGGGTCATAAAGCGAAGCAAATCAGCCTTGAACGCTCTCATCCCACATTGGGTATCACCGATTCTCAAATCAAGCGCAAATCTAGCAATACTCGAAAGCAGTTTGTTTCCAAAGAGATTGACCCGTGTCATGGCGCCCCGCTCCATTCGTTCGAACCTGTTTCCCACGACCATCTCCGCCCTGCCTTCCATAATCGGTCGGAGGAGTTCAAGGGCATCCTTGGGATCATATGTCAAGTCCGCATCTTGCATGACGATAACGTCAGCACCAGTTCTCTTTCGCGCGTATGCAAATCCAGTTCTCAAAGCATCACCATATCCTTTGCCAGGCTGGTAAATCACACGAGCGCCGCTAGCCACCGCAAGCTTGTCTGTGCCGTCCGAAGATTGCCCATCGACAATGATGATCTCGTGATCAATATCGCAAAGAGCGGTCTTCGTGTCAGCTATGACTCTGCTTATGCTGGTCGCCTCATTGAGAGCTGGAATGACAACCGCGAGTTTCCGAACCTTCACAGGATGAGGGTCACCCTGCAATGAATTGGCAGCTGAAAGTGCTGCTGCAGGGGCTGAATCATTCTTCGCCGACATAGGCGTAAGCGCCGATATTCCCAAATTGCATTAGGAGAGAGAACTGATTAGGCAATTCTGGAATCATATACCATCCCTTTCCATTCGCCCACCATATTGTGTAGACCTGATAGCCGTTCTCAGCCACGAGTGACGACTCATCCATCAGCATACCCAGAGCAGGCTCTCGGGTCACAGCTGAAAGAGGCTTGTTTTCACGTACCAGAATGATCGAGGTGGGCGAGTGCGTGTACAGAAGTGCCCATGCGTAGAATGCCTCATGCAATATCAGCACGGAATGCTCGTTCGTTCGATCTTCCAACCAAGAAAGTGCTGCAATTGTCGAATCCACATCTTCCAACGGAATCGTGTTCTGTAGCATGGAGGATTGGATGTACGTCTTGTAGGGGTTGAGATCGGAGAAGTAAGGATGTGAGTTCTCAGGGGCGGCTGCGATGTAGTAGCCTGACAATACGCTTAGCGATAGGATGAGCAATACGGCAGTTGCCTTGAGCGCAACAACCGAACGCCCTCCCGCCAACGAGAAGAGGTCGCACAAGCCACCTGTGAAATAGATCGCGAGTGGGTAGACCATGAACATCGCCCAACGAAACCAGAATGCGGGTGCCAAGGGAAACGCGACCGGCCAAATTGCAAGAGCCAGCGAGATGCCAAACCACGAATGGACCACGCCTGATCCTACTCGTCTCGCCCCGTAAGCTGCCAGCGGAACCAAAAATGCGAAACTGTAGATCAAGAAACCAAATACATGTGTGGCCATAGTGATCGCATCAACCTTGAAGACCTCTATCAACACGTTTGCGCCCAGCTCAGTAGGGCCGTATCGCTGACAGACGAAAAGTACGCCCGCAGGAACTAGAGCAAGCGCGACTTTGAGAACAGATATTGACTTGTATCTCTTTCTAAGAAAATTGAAAACGCCGTCGCCCATCACGGACAGCAGGAGAATGACGGCGACCAATTCATGGGACATCACTACAAGTACGGCACAGGAGGATAATGCAAGATATCGCGCCTTTCCATCGAATGACGTATAGGCTATGAGTGCAAGAAGGAGGAAGATTGTCCCGAGCATTTGACGATACAGCTCCCAAGATATGCAGAGCGAAACGAAGTATACTGACGCAACGTACACGAGAATCAGCGATTTTCTCTCACTCCAACGGAGCCCCCTAATGGAAAACTCGTAGATCGAAATCCCTAGTAGGCCGTAGAGCAGCGGCCCAAGAACCTTGATGACCAGTATCGGATCGCTTATGACCCATCGATTCAACAATGTAGCAACAGCCGGAAAGAGGCTCGTTTGCCTGAGCAAGTCGAGCAACGAGAAGTTGAAAGGATATCCTTGAAGCATCCATGGCACGTAGAAGAAGACGGTATCGAAGCCCAACGGGTAAGGCCATGCGATGACCTCTGGAATCGTGCGGATGACCAAAGGAACTAGAAAGGCCATCACAGCAGGCCGAAGATCATGACTCCGCTCTAGATTACCAGTCCTACCAGTGGAGGTGACAACGGGCCGGTGCACGTTGTTCTGGTTGCGTAGCGGAAACCGCAATTTCAGGATCGCTCACGCAGAAAGGTAGTGGACACAACGGCCACCGAGAGTGCGATCGCCAAGACGAAGACTGAGGAGAACTCCGAAACAGCCGTCACCGTTACAGGCTCGCTTTCCGAAGACAGGTAGTACTCGCTCTCCGCCGCTTGTGCTTTGATCATGTATGCTCCTGGTTCGAGTGGTGAGAACTCCGTGCGGAAAGTGCCGTTTTCGTGCGAGTTGACGGTTGTCAGTGGAGTCCACGTCGAGCCGTTGAAACTCACAAGAAACACTATTGTCGCCGTTCTCGGGGGCTGAGCACTGCCGAGGATTTCTACCGCCTCACTCACGTTTGCCGTATGTGTTGATAGCTGAATCGTTGTACTGGTCGTCGATCGAATCGTCAGGGTGGCTAGGGATTGCTTGGAGACAGAACTGCTAACTCCACTCACACCGATCTCATAGGTGCCGACTGACATTTCAATCGATGCCGTGACTTGGAGGGACACTGTCGCAGGCGGTGTTGCTTGCGATTGACCTAGTTGGCAGGAGACCCCAGATGGCACATCCATGACAGTTAGGGTGACAGGGTCGCCGAATCCCCCGATGGGTGTCAGCTGCACGAACAATGTTGAGTTGCCTCCCTTGATGACCGAGAGGCTTGACGGTTGAAAGCTTAGTTCGAATGTTGGTTGCGATTCGTGCGTTAGATAATAGCGGGCAGCTGCGAGGATCATTCCGTTCGTCTTATCGCTCAAGACTGAAAGCGTCGCGCCCTCTTCCGACTTGCCCTCATAGTAACCTCCAGAGGGGCTGCTCGACTGTAGAGGTGACAGCTGACTCACCAGAAGGTTGGTGTATTGGTTGTGGTAGATTGCGTGGAACGCGAAGGCAATCTTTGAGTAGACAAGTGGCACGGCATGTATCTTCTCGGACGCATAGACCGTCCAAGTTTCACCCAAAGCATTCACGACCCACTCGTAGACATAGTAGTACGGTCCCCAGTATGAACCCTCACTGAATGCTGTTAGATTCCCGGTCGCTTCGTACCTCTTCTGATGAGCTGAGAAAACCCTGTCCGAATATGTTCTATAGCGGACATGGACCGACCGATTCTCGAGTATCGCTGACAGGAGTGGCTCTGTTGTAACCCATGCCTTCGGTAGACTCTCACCGTACACGGACACGTAACTTCCGCCGCCCAAAGACTCAACGGATCTCAGCCTGGGCGTTGAGAAACCAAAAGCATGGTAACCTTGGGCGAGGTATACTGGGTAGATGTCGTTCCCAGCGAAGTAGCTGCTCTCAGCGAGCGCTTGGAAGTTGTGTCTGGCAACGAGCGAGCCGATTCTAGCTGTGAGGTCAGGTCTGAAAACTCTGAGGTCATCCAAGGAGAGCAGCAGCCTGCCACAGTCAGATGGATGAGCCGTCCTAGTTCCTATGTCGCTAGGAACATGGCCCGTCTCCGCGTCGTACTGGGCGAATGGTAGCCCATCACTCGAAAGTTGCCGACTTTCGAGAAAGCCAAGGATCTTGTCGAGCCTGTAGTTTGCGCCCCATGTCCCGTCCCGACCTAGTATGCCTAGCTTCTCGGCGTCGATCATCGCCTCAATATACACGCCGAGATCCCAATCTGTGAAGCGATGCCATCCTGAGGTGGCATAGTGCAGACCGGTATTCGAATTCACGCCGATTTCAGGTTGGAAGTACTTCCAAGCGGTGTTAGCCCAGCCAACCCAGTTATCACTAGACTCGGCGTTTGATATCTCATTGCCCACAAATGCCAATGCCACTAGGATCATGATGAGCAGCCCCCCAGCCAAGCGCGAATGGGCAAGGGTACCCCCCCTAGAGGGGGGGCTCCCCCGTGTCGCAGAAATGATGCTGTTTCTATGCGGTAGAGCATAGGAATCGATTTGTCTCACCACGAGTCTGGGCCCCCCTTGCTCTGGTCTTGAAGACGCAAATTCCATGTCACGTAGTCCACGATTCCTAGGAGACGTAGGACCCTGACCTGTTTCGAATGATGACTCTGCCCGGCGTACTCGATGGCTTCCATGTCATGGAGCATCTGACCAGTAATAGCACCGCGAGAAGCATGATCGCCACGGTTGTTATGAATGCGAACTCTGGAACAGCTGTGAACGTCACTGAAGGGCTCTCTGACGCCAGGTAGTATTCAGATTCGGCAGCTTCAGCCTTAATCACATACGTGCCGAGCTGCGGAGGCGAGTAGACCACGCGAAATATGCCGTTCTCGCTAGAGTAGACCGTCTTGAGCTTCGTCCACGTGGAGCCATTAAAGCTGACGTACAGCGTGACGGCGGCTACTCTCGGAGGTCCAGTGCTGCCCACTATCTTCACCTTCTCAGGGAGGCTTACGGTCAGTGATTCCAGCTGTAGTGTCGTGGTTGTCAGCGACCTCACCATCAAGGTTGCCGAGGCAGAATTCGAGACGCTCTTGCTCGCTCCATTCACGCTGAAGACATAGCTGCCCACTAGAGCTTTCGGCGAGGCCGTGATCTGTAGATCAACAGTCGCCGGCGGAGTTGCCTGTGAGCGATCGAGGAGATATGAAGCGCCGGCTGGAAGCCCTGCCAAGCTCAGGGCCACCTCCTCTGAGAACAAGCCAATTCTCGCGAGCTGAACGGTGAAGTTCGCCTTTCCTCCTCGAATGACCGTCGCGTTTGAGGGTTGAAGATGCAGTTCGAATCCCTTCTGCTGTGAACTGGATAGGTAGTATCGGGCGGCGGCGAGGATCATGCCGTTTGTCTTGTCACTGAGGATCCCGAGCGTTGCTCCCTGCTCCGACTTGCCCTCATAGAACCCTCCCGAAGGACTCACATACATTGAAGAGAACTCATTAACCAACAACGCCGTGTACTGGGTATGGTAGATTGCGTGGAACGCGAATGCCAACTTCGCATAGGCTAATGGGACGACGTTGATCTTCCCCGACGCGTATATGACCCAGGTCTCCCCATTCCAGTTTACGATCAGCTCCCACACAAAATTGTGCGGGTCCCAGTAGGAGCCTTCACTGAACGCGGTCAGCTTACCCGTAGCCTCGTACCGCTTCTGTTGGGCTGTGAAAGCCCTGTCCGCATAGGTTCTGTAGAGTGGATCCTCGACGTGGTTCTCGAGTATTGCCCACACCAGCGGTTCCGATGTTACATGTGCCAATGGGAGTTGTATGCCATACACGTCAACGAATTTCCCGCCAACTCCTAACGAGTTGAGCGATCGCAGCGCCGGCGTCGAGTATCCAAAGGCGCGGTAACCCTGAGCTGCATAGAACGGATACACGTCATTTCCCGAGAAGTAGTTGCTCTCGGCAAACTTGGTGAAGTTGTGTCTCGCGACAAGGGCGTTGATCCTTGTTGTCAGCCCCGGTCTCAGATTCCTCAATTCGCCGAGGGCTATGAGCATCTTTCCGCTGTCGGACTGATGAGCGGTCTTGCTTCCAATATCACTAGGAACCTTGCCGGTCTCAGCGTCGTATTGTGCGTAAGGCAAGCCATCGCTTGTCAGCTGTCGTGTCTCAAGAAAGCTGAGCACTCTCTCTATCCTGAAGTCTGATCCCCAAGTTCCCTCTCTGCTGACGATGCCGAGTTTCTCTGCGTCCATGATCGCGTCGACATAGACGCCCACGTCCCAATCTGTGAATCGATGCCAACCTGACGTAGGGTAATGTAGGCCGGTGTTCGAATTGACCCCAACACTTGGCTGGAAGTATGACCACGCAATGTTGGCCCAGTCCATCCAATCGTCGCTACTCTCAGCTCGGATAGGCGTCCTAGCCACGAGACAGGCTGCTGTGGTCGCTGTCAGGAGCATGACCAATATCGGGCGCAGTTTACTTCGGAAGATGATTCTTTCCGTTCTCAAAGGAAGGACTTGGCCTCAGAGATTCATGCCGGGACTTGAGGAGGAGATCGACAATCACTTAGCGACGCCAGACCAAGCAGAGAGCCTAGGGCCACTGAGAATCCCTTCAGAACAATCTGGACAACGCATCCGCAGAAAATCAACGGTGAGTTGCCGGGAGTCCTGATGACGTGAAATGCCGTCGATAGGGCGAGCTTGATGGTTGAGGCCAATGGGGTTTCGGTGATGGTCCTCTTGAAGGTGACGATTGAGCGCCCGTATGATAGATACTTCCTGACCAAGCCCTTTGGTGAGACTTTCTCATGGTGAATGATTCGCGACCTGCACCAGCTCTCCTTGCCCAGCACCGTCGACTTGGTCCTCTGGTAGAGTTCATGGTCTTCCCATAGGCGCAGGCAAGTCTTGAAAACGTCGGGTCCCGTCAAAACGGTTCGCTTGTAGAACCTTGGAATTCCACCTTCCGACCCCCAAACGGCCACTACGTGGTTCTTCCAGAGCGCGGAACACCTACCCCAGAAATCGTGACCCACGAAGAACTCCGGGATCTTCACAGCATAAACATCACCGCTCGCACATTGTGTCACACAGTCCTCCACGACGCCAGGTTCCAGCTCTTGATCCGAATCCAAGAAGAGCACGTAGTCACCCTCGGAACTACATAAACCGACGTTCCTTGCGGCGGCCTGTGTGCCGTGGGCAAGAATCACACTCGCGCCCAGCTCCGAGGCCACACTGGCAGTTCCATCTCTGCTGAACGCATCCACGACTATGACCTGGTCGACCTTGTAGGTCTGATCTCTAACGCTCCGAAGACAGGTCGCGATGTCTCTAGATGACTGATAGGTTGGAATGACAACGGATACACGGCCTTGGTTGACGCGCCCTGCTTCTGTCTCGCATCCGGTCGATGATATGCCAGTCAGTACGACGTGTTTCATTCTGTATGCAGCTGATCCGATGCCCGGTCGGACTTCACGCTCGAAGCCAATAGGGATTCGTACAAGTTTTCGACTTCCCTTGCCTGCACTTGCCAAGAGAAAGTCCCCGCGTACACGGAGGCCTCACGCGAAGTCTGATCATAGAGCTCCTTGTTCTCGATGAGTCTGATGCAGATGTGAGCTGCCTCCAAGGGGCTCTTCGCTTTCAACGTGTACCTAGCGACTTCGTCAGGGATTCTCGATCCCTCCGTGATGATCACTGGAGTGCCGCATCTCTGCGCTTCCAGTATTGGGAACCCGAAGCCTTCGTGTTTGCTCGGATATATCATAACAAAGAACCTGGTATAGACATTGGGCATCTCGGTTGCAGGCACAAACGGATGAAAAGTGACCCGATCATCCGAATCTCGGCCCGCAACGGATCCTGGCCTCTCTACTTTGACGCTCTCGCCACAGTAGATAGCCAATCTCCACCTTCTGGACGAATCTGAGATAGTCAAGGTCTTCAATGAATCCAGCAGGAACCCTACATTCTTTCTCTCAGTCAGCTTTCCAACGAAACCGATGAGCGGGTCGAGATTGATCGTTCTCGGCCGCGGCGTGAACGCGTCTGCTATTCCTGGAGCTATGACCGTTATTCTATGCTCTTTGACGCCGGCAATCGATTGAAGCTCGTCTTTGGTCTGCGTCGAGACTGCGATGATGTGGTCTGCAAATCCGATGGCAATCGAGTAGATGATTCGTGCATACAGGTTCCATAGTATCTGTGTCAGTGATGACCCCTTGTCAAGTAGAGGGTTGAGGTCGTGCACGGTCAGAACTTTCCTGATCTTCAAGATGGGAAACCAGAGTCCTTGTTCAGGAAACGCGGCGTGGATGAGGCGATATCGCCTGTATGCGCTGGGAAGGATCAAGAAGACGAACGGTGCGATGATATCATACCAGATGATACTCAAGGCCGAGCCGAATGCTCTTCCAAGACTGGGTGGATCCCATATGCGTACCTCGACCCCGTTTTCTCTCAGCGCCGCATAGAGCCCTCTAGCGTAGACGGCCCTACCATCTCCCGCATGTGACCGCAAAGAACGAGCTACAAGGCAGACTGTTGAGCTGCTCGTTCGATCAACCTTCTGGCGGGCGCGTACTAGGCATCAGCGGACCTTCTGCCAAACAGCGCCTCTATGAAAATTCCCGGCGAAGATGTCCAGCCAGGCCAGTGTCAGGGCCAAAAGAAGTATCCAGTAGTATCCGATTTTCCTTAACCCAAGGATTGAGATCGCGATCGCAAGCGCGATGCCGGATAGGAGCAGCAGAGGGCTGTACAGCCACAGAAATACAGCGACATACGCCAACATGAAAGGCGTGAGCAGATTGAGAAATCTTCTAGATGGAAACGTAATCATTGAGAACCAGCCGTACTTAGTGCTGAAGAGCATCCGGGAATGCCTAAGAGACGTTAGTATCGTCAGCTTGATGATGCGCCGCATCCTCTGCAGATCCCGCGACAAGCCATTGGGAATCATCTGGTAGGCAACGGCTCCTCTGCTAATGATGCAGCGGTATCCCTTCTTCCTAATGGCGAAGGTTAGTTCCATATCATCTGCAAAGGCATCACCCGGTATCTCATTGATGATTGACTTTCTGAAGGCGACGAGGTTGCCGTCGAGCGAGCATACGGTGTCAACGGTGCCCTCTACCTCTCTGAGTCCCCAATCCCATTCGTGGTAGGAGCTCTTCATCGATGAGAACCATTCACCATTGCCCTTAGGCCTCACGATTCCCCCAACCGCTCCAACATCAGTTGAGAACGACTGAACTAGGCAGAGAATCGATCTCCTGTCCAGAATTGTGTCACAGTCCGTAAGGACAACTATGTCTGTCTTGCAGAGCTTGATTCCCTCATTTATGGCGCGGATCTTGCCTACAGCATCGCACCTCACGACCTTGACAGGATAGGAACTTGCGATCACCCCAGTCTCATCTAAGGAACTGTCCACTACAATGATCTCCAAGAGATCACGAGGGTAGTCAGAGTCAAACAGATTCTCAAGTTTTCTGGCGATCGTACCAGCCTCATTGAATGTAGGTATCATGACAGTTATCCGTGGCAGATCCGCATTGATCCTTGGTGGATCGGAATTCCGCCTTTGATGCCTCGATGAGATTAGCGACATTGTTTTCTCGTATCCCTTCGCCAAGAAAAGCAGGACGGCGCCGACAGCTATAGTCACTATGAGACTCGCGATCATAGTATTCTCACCGCTCGCCGACGGAACAGGAGGCAGCTATGGCTCGCCCTACTCTCCAATCGGTGTCGTGTTGGTTTCATGTCTGCTGTCGACTGAACCTGTCTTCTCGGTCTTCGCCCAGATCCTCGGTCTGCGTAGAACCATCAGAGACAAGGCGTAGGTCGCGATCACGGTTTGAAGGAACCAGTATGCGTAGATAAATGGCAGCCACAGGAAGTTGGAGATTCTTCTAGGTCTCACAAGGTACACAAGTCCGAGTCCTAGGGCGAGCAACAGGGCGGACGTAAGTCCAACCATTAGATACGCCAAGATTCTGGCAACGAACGTCGTCGTCCAAGTTAAGACCGCCCACGACAGCCAGTAGTTGGCAAAGCTCATTCCCAACAGGATAGGTCCGAACAGTGTCACCTCGGCGTCGACTCGGAGACCATTGGGATTCGTCAGAAGGCTCCCATACTTGATGGCGGTCTCTATGTACCCACGGTACCATCTTGATCGTTGACGGAAGAGCTGGGACAGACGTGATGGCGCCTCCTGCGATGTGACAGCTTGCTCGCAGAATCTGACTCGATGACCGTTGGCCAGAAGACGTGCGGCCAGTTCAACATCCTCTGCCAATGACGATTTATCCCATCCTCCGAGTTCCCTTAGCACATTACTCCTGATGAATTGGCAGCTTCCCGTCAACGGAACAAACAGCCTCAGGTGATCTTTGCCATTCAGAACGGTCTTGAACCACGCAGCCTCCTCGAGGGAGACTACCTTCGTCAACATGTTTGCTTGCGCGTTTATCGATTCAGTGATGCCTTGAACGGCGACGGTCGCGTTATCATCGAAAGACTTGGCGACGTGGACAAGCAGCCGTGAGTCCGGAACATTGTCGGCGTCGAGCACCCCCACGATGTTGCCACGTGCTTGTTGAAGCGCGAGATTCAGAGCTGCGGGTTTACCCTCAGAAGTAGCATTGTGAATGCAGCGAATCAAGTTCGGATGCTCAGAGGCATAGCGAAGTGCTATTCCCTTGGTGTTGTCTGTCGAGCCATCTTCAACAACGAAGACCTCCATCCTATCTTTCGGGTATCGCAAATCCAGCAAAGAATCCAAGACGCGCCCGATAACTTTCTCTTCATTCTTGGCTGGGACTATCAGAGAGATGAACGGGGATCGGCTTTGGGGTTCAGAATCCACTCTCTTGTCGTGGATACGGAAGTAGCGCCTGACCCCGGCTGCGAATATCGACAGATTGTACAGCGACCACAAAAAGATCACGGCAGTGATCAACACAAATATGGTCAGTAGGATGTCTACGGATAGAGGTTGGGCCAAGGCTAGATCCGGCGGAGAGACCATTAGGACCCTCTCATCTTATCCAACTGACCAGTCAACCAAGGGCGTACGGATGCGTGACACTGCCCCTCGCTACCGTGGTACTCCGGCTCCAAGTCTGTAAAGCTTGGTCTCCCGTGGTCGCAGGGTTGGAAGGCGGGTCTACTCGCGTGGTCTTTCATCGATTGAACAACTCTGTAACTCCAAGATAGAAGACCGCTTTGGGATCGGTGAGCCATCTCTCCGCTTCGGGTGCCCATCTGAAGACACCGTTTCTCGCATAGGTTTCATACAAAGCGCAGGCCCTAGCCTCGCCGATGGCGATTATGCGCGTCCGAATAGTGGCCAACAGTCTACTGATAATGGCTTTGATTGGCGCCAACAACTTGGCATTGACTATCCTCTGTCGTCGCTTGGCCAACAGTAACGCGCAATTGTAGAGTCCTCTCTCCAATCGGCTGAGAGCCCGCCAGTTGCCGTTCCGCACTCCCCGGACCCTGAATCTCAACAGACTCGAATAGCTGATCGCGTGAGTCTCGGCGACGCAGCCCTTGGAAACACGAGAGACGCATCCAAGTTCTGTTCCACGAGTAGCCGGGGAGACAATAGGGACGCGAGTGTCGGAACCTAAAACTCTATCGTAACAACGAGGATTCATGGTGCAGCACCGATCTCCTCAACCTTTCGTGGAGTCTCATCGACTTCGACAGTCGTCATGGACAGGCTCCTCTCTAGGACAGCCTTCTTTTCTTGGACGATCCCTGCGTGCCTCCGAAGCTGGTAGAAGTCGTTCAGGAACCCAAGGCCCTTCTCGGTTGTGAAGTATTGCCTCTCCGAGCGACCTTGCGCTTCGATCATGCCCAGTTTCAGTAGCAGATCCAGATACTTCTGTAGGACCTCGAAGCTTAGGTTACCAAGATACATTATTCTGGTCTTGCGAGAACCCGTCCTAGCGATCTCGAGAATGCCAGCGGCTATCTGGATACGTCCCCGATAGCGTCTCCTCTCCAAGTTCACGACTCGATGAGCGGGGTCTTCTAGAAGAGATGACACGGTTCTCCATACAATATCCTCTCAGATAATATAAGACAATGCGTCAGACCATCGATGACACGCGGGAGCCACATAACCTACCTCATGCCATCCTGAGCACGGCGGCTAGGCGTACCAAGCGCACCCCGCACGGGTTACAAGGCCTCGGCCTCACTACCAAAGAGCCCCAAGCGTCTCTTGTGGTTGTCAAGCTCGGGCCATGTACAGTGGTGTGCGTAAGCCACGAGGCCAGTTACACAGGACTGATCTGTCGACTCATTTCCAGACTGAACGCGGACTTTGGCAAGCGCAATTCGTGATCGTTAGCGATAGACGTGCTCGCGAGCCTTGGTTGCTCACACTATGTATCTAATGGACCCCAACGATCCCTGTAAGAGCCATGTTCTTGCTGCTCACTATCCAGTTGGGGTGACTGTCGGTTTCTTGCGTCCTATCTGGTTCGCCACGATGCCCGCGACGTTCAAGGCCAGTCCCAGACCCCAGAAGACCACCGTCTCCTGGAAATACTGCATGGGATTGAGCACATGTCGTAGTCCTAGTTGGTATACCGAGTATATGGCGTAGAAGTATGGAATGTTGGCGATTGTATGGACAACGAGTCCGGCTTTTGTCTTGTATCCTTGCACCGTGACCCCGTATATGAAGAGCGCGGCTCCGATCAGGATCGGTACGAACCCGATCTCGATCACTCTTGGGACATCTGCGACTGACATCTCGAGCACTTTCTCGTTGTACAGGTTCATCGCACCATACACCCACGCCACTATGCTCGCGAGAATTATCGCCAGCCCAACTCCCTTGCGAACCTCGACCATTACTACAACCACTCAAGCTAGGAAGTCGCTTTATTTTTATAAAAAGCTGCCTTATTCCCGGAATCCCTCGCACGTTTGGTCATCCTAGACCCCCTAGGGCCTGACTTGTGCAGCTGTTTCACCCAAGTTTACTTCCTCCGCGACCGTCAAAGAGACCTACCCATCAGTTGCTCCAATCGGCAACGTAGATGAGGATCGAGTCGTTGCCGATCGATGCTGAGCCAAAGAAGACCGCTATCGATACAAGACCTTCAACCAGCAAAGGAAGAACAACGTTTGATCATAATCACCACGCCACGGCGATCTTGTTTCAGTCGAGTCCAAACTCATCTCTGCCATATCATGCCATTGGCTTTGAGTGAGGAGCAAGACTCAAGTCACACGGATGAGATGATGAAACGGCCATGCGAGCACTCATTGACAGAACTGTGGGGTTCCGCAACATTCTCGAATACACCGCGGTAGCTGTGGTTCTGTCCGCAGGGCTATACTACTTACCGAACTACTTTCTCCTCGAGAAGGTCACGGCCGAAAGCTCTGCCGCTTTGCTGAGCTGGATTGGGATTCCGGCTCACTCGTGGGTCAGTGACGGCAAAGCGTTTGTGAACGAGTTCGAGATCGAACGAATGTGCACCGGCGTGCAGGTAATCGCGGTCTTTGTTGGCCTTTTGATCCCGCTCCCTCAGGTGGCATGGAGAAGGAAGGTGACCGCGATCGCGAGCGTGGCTGTCCTCGTCTTCCTAGCGAACATTGGCAGAATCGCGCTTGAGATCCTCCTTCTCTACAGAGGTATCCTTCCTTGGTCTCTGGCGCACTATCCAACCGGGCTGATCTTGGGGGTATTCTCGGTCGCATTTCTTGTGATCGTTCTGGACCTATTCATTCCGGAGATCGGAGACTTCGCGATCCGCGCGATACAGATGCTCCGTCCAGCTCGGAGACCCTCGACTAGCTCGAACTGAGCTGGCTCTTTCCGCACTTCGAGCAGAAACTGGCGTCCGGGTCGATCTCGGCGCCGCAGAACATGCAGAACGCCTTCACAGCAGGCTCGGCGATTTCCTCTGAGCCACGCGTTGTCGTTCGCCTCACAAGCAGAGCCGCCAATCCCACAACCCCAAGAGCGGCAACTATGGTAACTAGATAGAGCGAGCCACTGTAGTCAACGGACCAGCTTGCGACAACTCTGCTGGGACGATCCATCACTATCGACTCGTTTGGAGCCCCACTGACAACATCTCCGCTCCAACCGGTGAACCTATGCCGAACCCCAAAGAGACCCTCCCAGCCCTCTGATGGAATTATCGCAGTCGCCGAGAAGTTGGCGACAGCACCCGAACGATACCAACCAGTTCCTCTCACCCCTCCGATATCCGAAACGATATCGAGATAGAACTCGTCTCGAAACTCGGCCGCCAGCTTGATGTCGTTCCTGACAATCAGGGTTATCGGATTCGCTGAGTCAGTGCCGTTCCAACCGACAAATACCGCCCTCCAACCCGAGATGATCGACAACTCGTCAGGAGCCGCAATCGTGTGTTCAGCGAGCACTCTGACATCATTGACTAGAAACCCGTTCGCGTCTGTGAAGCGCTCCGTTCCATCAACCCATATGGGAACATTCCCATACGGCGTGTGCACCGTTAGTTTGGCATTGTCAGCGACCTTGATGCTGACCTCGGCAAATCCGGGTCCATGTTCTCGATCGGTGAAGTAGAACAATCCCGTGACGTTACGAAAGAAAACGTAAGCCGTCAGCAACCACTGCTTCTCAATCGACGGGGATTTCAGTTGTATTTGGTAGGTTCTATCCCCGACCCGTATCAGGTGCTCAGTATCGCTTCGCCACAGAAGACGCTCCAGCTTGCCCTGCGGGCTCTCGTAGATTGCGGCATAGATGTCGCTATAGTCGCGAAAGGCGTACTCGACCCGGATCTCGACTGCGAACGAATGTGAGCGGGGAACTTGGCGAGGGTATTCCACGCTCACGATTCTCAGCAGCGCGGACTCTTCAACCTGTCCAGTCACACAAGGCGCAAACACTGCGAGTGCGAGGAGGATCACAACTCCTGCCATCGATCGGCTGCTATGCGGCATGTTCTCACTCAGAAACCGAACTTCTTTGCCTTGTCAAGGTAGTCGGCGATGATCGGCATTATGTCAAGGCCGTGAAGCCTGCCTAGATTGCCTCGTGATGCCGTATTCTCGCTAAACTTCGTTACACTGCTACGCGGAACGCCTGGACCATTGATCAGCAACGGAACGGGATTGCCCGTATGATCCTTCACACTCACTGGCGTCGTGTGATCAGCTGTCACTATCACATATGTGGAACTCGCATCGAGCGATGGTAGGATCTTTCCGACAGCGGCATCTATTTTCTCGATCACGGTCGCCTTTTTCTTGAAGTCACCATCATGGCTGGCGACATCAGGCGCCTTAATGTGAAGAATGACGAGGTCATGATCCTCCATCACTTTCAGAGCCGCATTTGCTTTTCCCTCATAGTTCGTGTCGAGACCGCCAGTAGCACCATCGGCTGCCACGAGTTCGGCTCCCGCGATCTTGCAGACACCTTTGACGAGCGCAACGGCGGCGACGCACGCCACCTTCATCCCATACAATTCCACTAGTGACTTGAAGGGAGGCAGTGTTCCCGCCCCTCTTGGAAGTATGATGTTTGCAGGACGTTTGCCCTGGCGGATCCTTTCAGCATTGACAGGGTCATCCTTGAGCAGCCTGAAGGACTGCGCAACGAAGTCGTTGACTGCTGAGGCCGTTCTCTTGGCGGCGGATGAGTCATCCAACGGCTCGCACTTCAGAATCTTCACGCCTTCCTTGTGAGGGTCAACATCAGAAACCATCCGCGATAGTCCTCTGCCCTTGAGGATCAACACGCCGCGATGTGCGATGGTCGCCTCGAAGTCGATCTTCAACCCCTTGACACCTCGGGGTCGGATCCGACGAATCGTTTCAGCTATCTCGTCGGTTCCTTGCTCGATCCTGCCTGCGCGGCGATCGATGACGGTTAGGTCGTCGTCGACCGTTGAGAAGTTGCAGCGGAAAGCGACATCGCCCGGTCCGAGTTCCATTCCTGCGCCTGCGGCTTCAAGTCCGCCTCTACCAGTATAGTAGATGCGTGGATCGTAGCCGAGCATGGCTGTCGTTGCGTAGTCGCTTCCAGGCCTTATCCCAGGACTCACGGGATCCACGAGTCCGATGGACCCTGTGGAAGCTAGCTGATCGAAGGTGGGAGTCTTGGCGACCCCAAGCGGAGTCTCGTCGCCAAACTCTTTCTGTACCCGATCTCCCATGCCGTCGCAGATCACTAGGAGCGCCTTACGAGCGACCATCTAGCAGCCCGGCGCACGTATTCCCGGACGTGACATAATCAACCTTGTGCAGAATTCAATCGCCGCTGACGCGCCCGCGGTTGACCGCTCAGTCTGTTGAGTCATCCTCATCCTTTTGAACGGAACGTTGCTTTCGGATCAGGAACTCGGTAACCTTGCTCAGCAGTTCGAGCGGCTCATGGACGACAAGAGCGAAGCGGTCGGACACTGGGATGTTTGGAGGAGACCCTCTGGCGAACGCCATCACTTGGAACTTGCTCTGGAACCCGCCAGACTCGAATTCGCTGATGAACTCCTCTGCAAGTGACACAGTTTGCTCGTTGAAGCTCACGATAAGGAGCTCCACGTTGCTCTGCTCGGCGTTCCTCAACAATTCCTTGGAAGTTGTCGCTCTTGACAGATCAGTCACTTCATGACCCGTCGCTGTGAGCATCGCCGCGACTATTGTACTGATGACATCTCTCCCACCAGAAACCGGCCCAATACAGATCCTTGCTTTGAAACGGGTCTGCCTTGGTATTAATGATGACTTGAGAGCGTTCAGTGAAGCCTGAGCCGCATGCGCCGAGGCATCAAAACGATTCTCATCATACTCGCCCATCATGTGGAGACTCTCGGCGGCCCTGAACGCGTCGTACAGATCATCGAGTGCCTCAGTCGGATCCTTTGCATACTGCGCAATGACCTTGGCCTTCGCCTCGGCCAACCCCGACTCCCCTCTCACTATTGCATCCGCGAGTTGTCTCTGGATAACCTCATCCTTCAAGACAGATCTCCCCTAGCAGTGCTTTCAACCATGATAAATCGTTCTGAGCGATGGCACCATACTGCAGATCAACCAAATATATTGCGGCACTTCCTCTCATGGCTCGGCGCATATTGGAAGCCTACTCCGCCATAATGTCAATCGCCCATGAGATCAAGCATGCAAGAAGAGCGGTAGCCCTAACAGGCGCGGGGATTTCAGCAGAGAGCGGGCTCGGAACGTTCCGCGGCAAGAGTGGGCTGTGGAGCAGGTACGATCCGGCCGTAGTCGCTTCCATTGGCTCGTTCATGCAAGATCCACAGAAGTTCTGGGAGTTCGCGAGAGACATTGGTTGGTCATTCCTTAGAGCGAAGCCGAACCCGGCTCACATTGCCTTGGCAGAGCTGGAAGAGATGAAACGACTTGAGTGTGTTATTACTCAGAACATAGATGGGCTTCACCAACGCGCTGGAAGCAGACGCGTCATCGAGATTCACGGCACCATAGAACGTGTCAGTTGTGCGAATTGCGGCAGCACATATGCAACTGAGGAAATCATGAATTGCCTAATACGGCAGGACATACCAAGATGCAGCAGATGTGGAAGTCCACTCAAGCCTGATGTGATCTTGTTTGGAGAGGCGGTTCCGAAGAAGGTGCTAGACGAGGCGATCAAAGAAGTGAGATCCGCAGACTTGCTCCTCGCCGTTGGAACATCACTCGAAGTCGAACCGGCAGCCTCGTTTCCAGAGATCGTGAAGAGGAACGGAGCTAAGATCATTTCAATCAACACTGAGAGAGCCGAGTGGGATCATCTGTGTGACTACAAACTCTACGCGCTCGCGGGAGAGACGCTTCCAAGGATCGTTCAGGCGATGAAGATCAGCTTCTAGATGGTAAATACGCGGACAACGAGTCAAGACCGAGCGAGTGAAGCTTTTCCACGACGGGATCGCCGGTATCTTGATCCCATCCTCTGATTGCATAGTACTCCTTCAACTGGCGACCCAGATCAGGAACGTTGCCTGCCGCTGGACCATCGGGCAGTGGTTGCAGTATGTGTTTTGGCAAGCGATCGTCTTGCGCAGTCGCGCCTAGACGCAGATTCATGACGCGTTTCGCCATGATGATCCTCTCACCTATCTTGAGCAGTTCTTGTGGAGTGACTTCAAGGCCAGTACAGTGCGAAAGCATGTCTGCCACGTCCTGTACCGGCGGGTTGGCGAATTGACACATCAACATCGCATTATAGACGGCCCGGTAGTTCTCGCTGTTGAAGGCAAGTTCGGCCTTTCCGTCGTTGGACAGTCTGTCCATGGAGAAGATGCCGAGCTCTGGAACGATCTGCCCGATCTCAACCAAGTAGATCGTGGAGTAGTTGTGGCAGGCACCTCTGGGCGAGGTGGCGTAGGATGCCGCCATCCCACTGATGGCCCTTGGATCATGGAACGGTAGCTCAAGGCCTTTCACGTTCATGGCTTGCTCTTCGACCCCATACTTCTTACCCATCTCGCGTGTTCCCTCTGCGAGAAGGCCGCCGATGCCTCTTCTCTCCGCTATCATCTTCACCAACTCGATCGCCGGGTCGATCTCACCCCACTTCAATTCGAAACCACCGGTGTCATGCTTCGTCAGTATGCCCTTCTCGTAGAGGTGGTAGGCAAACCCGATAGTTACCGAGCAGCTGATGGTGTCCATTCCATAACGGTTACAGAGTTCATTCACGAACGCGATAGCTTCGAGAGACGTGCAGGATAGATTCGGTCCGAAACCGCACAGAGTCTCGTATTCTGGTCCGTCGGTCTTGCCTATCGCGTACTTACCTTCGTTGATAGTCACTACTCGTCCGCATCGGATCACGCAGCCATAGCAGGTACTTGTCCCCGAGAGGATTGATTGCTTCATTGAGACGCCGTCGATCTTGTACGAGTCTTCGAATGTCCCTCTGGAGAAGTACTTGTTCGGCATATTCCCGATCTCATTGAAGTACGTCGCGCCACATGCTGTTCCGGCCACGCGAAAAGCTTCTGTGCCGCTTGATTCTCTCAGGAACTTCAATGCACTGCTGCAGGCCTTCGTGAACTCGTCAGGGTTTGCCACAGAAACCTTGTGGTTCCCGGAGACTGCGATGGCTTTCAGATTCTTGCTTCCCATCACGGCGCCCATGCCGGTTCGACCGGCAGCGCGGTTCCAATCGTTCATCACTGTGGCATACTTGACTAGGTTCTCTCCGGCCTTACCGATGCATGAGATGCTTGCTGATTGGTCACGGAGTTCCTCCTTGATGAGTTTCTGAGTCGCCGACGTGTCCTCACCGACCAAGTGTCTGGCTGGCCTGAGTTCCGCGTTGCCATCTCTCACGGAGATGTAGGTTGGATCTGTCGCTCTCCCGGTCACAACCAGGACATCGAACCCAGCAAACTTCATCTTTGCGCCGAAGACACCGCCCGCGTAGGATTCACCCCACAATCCCGTCTGCGGCGACCTCCCACATACGGCATGGCGCCCAGAACTCGGCGCAGATGTGCCCGCCAAGGGGCCTGCCGCGAAGATCAACACGTTATCAGAGCCGAGCGGGTCAGTCCTCCGCTCCAAGTAATCTAGAGCAAGCCTACAGGCGTAGCCGCTTCCACCAATGTAGGTGCGAGCGAATTCCTCATTCGTAGGCTTCTCGGTGATACTTCCGTGATTAAGATCGACGAATAGAGTCCTTCCCGTGTATCCGCCGATCAATCGTGCCACCGTCGTCTAGAAGTCAACATCTTTCGCTTCATGCATGCAAACGAAGAGTCTACGGATCTCTCGCACATCCGGTACCCTCGGGTTGACGAATGTGCACGTTGATCTGTTCGTCTTTTCCACCAGGTCGTCAATGTTCTGCTCAAGATCGCTGTGAGAAATGCCTGCATCGCGCAAGGACAGGGGCGTCTTCAGATAAGTCATGAGGCGCTTGGTCGCTTGCACGAGTCGGTCAGTGGCCTTGTCGGCTGAGGGTTCCTCAATCCCGATGGCACAAGCGATGTCAGCGTACCTTCCTGCCGCGTCACGACGCGAGAATGGAATAACATACAGATTCGAAAGTGCAACGGACAGTCCATGACTCATGTGGAAGGTTGCGCCTAACGCATGCCCCATTGCGTGTGCCAGACCGAGCTGAGCGTTCCCGAAAGCGAGCCCCGAAATTGTCGCAGCGTTCTGCGTCTTTTGTCTCGCCAAGAGATCATCCGGGTTGTCATATGCTTTCGGAAGATACTCAAACAGGATTTGAATTGACCTCAACGCGAGACCGTCGGAGAAATCGTTTCGCCACTGACTCACATAGGCTTCGATCCCCTGCGTCAGTGCATCGAGCCCGGTCTGCGCGGTCGTCTCTCTAGGAAGCTTGAGCAAGAGCCGCGGGTCTAATATTGAGAAATCAGGGGTGAGTTCTCTGGAAGCGATATAGTCGACTTTGAAATCCTGAGCCTTGTCCGTGAGCACCGCAACCCAAGTCGCGTCCGAACCTGTTCCCGCCGTTGTAGGAATGGCAACGAATCTTGCCTTCTTTCGGAGATCGAGCTTGGTTAGAGGACTAACTGCCTCGAGCTTCAAATCGGGTCGTTCGTAGAGAATCCATCCAGCCTTCGCCGCGTCTATGCACGAACCTCCCCCTACCGCGACGAACAAGTCTGGCTGAAAGTGGTGCGCAGCCTTCGCCACCTTTCCAACGTTCTCAAAAGAAGGCTCCTGCTCAACTTGGCTGAAGATCTCTATCTGTCGTGCTTCCCTCTTCAGCTCGTTCAGCACAGGCTCCAGAATCCCAAGGTTGGAAACGATTGGATCTGTTACGATGAGGATGCGCGTTCCTTCGATGGTTCTCAGATGCTCAAGAGCGTCTTCTCCGAAGGCTATCTCAGGACTGGTAAAATACCACATTGGAGGTCTGACTCGCCAATCCTGTAGTTCACGCGAACTCTGTCGGGACCTTTCCGGCAGTCTCGACGAGTTCTTTTGCCGCCCTCACCGCCCGCAGAACCTTGACCATGTCGCCCTTCAGCTTGAACTTGCCAGTCAAGAGGCCTTGAATCGGATCGATCTGCTTGTTGATCAGCTTCTTCCAGTTCGCGTAGGGTCCTGAGTAGACGAAGGCTGTAGTTCTCTCCTCACCTGGTTTGAGGAGATCAACGCCTCGACATTTACCATGCCACAAGTCCACATAGAAAGTAGCGGGATCTTTCAGCTCTGTGTCGGGTTCGATTACGAAGAGAAAGTCGCCCTCCCAAGTCTTCGCGGCTTCCTCATAGTTGCTGTTCGCGTTGACCGCCTCCATGAACAGCTCTATCCATTCCTCAGAAGGAAACTTCACCAAGCATACTACCAGCGACGGGAACGACTCCCTCGAAGGAGATAGAAAAGGTCTACCATCAGGACACACGGAGAAAGCCCTGTAACGTTCACGATTGGACGATTGATCCAACTCATTTTCTATTGTGACAAGAGCTTTAAGCTCGCCGAGAACTAGCTTCGCCCACTAATTCAGAATTCATCTCAGGAGTTGGGTTCTTGTCTCGAAGAGTTGCCGTTGTAGGCATAGGGCATTCAGTCTTCGGTGATCGTCGTGACGCAAACCTCGCGGAGTTGGCATTCGAAGCGATCAAACCAGCGATCCAAGACGCCGGCATCGGACAGAATGACATCGGCTTAGTCAGCGTCGGGACCGCAGGAGGGTGGTACGAGGAGTTCCTTCCGGCAGTTGTGATTTCCGAATATTCCGGTCTCACTGGAGCAGGGCTCATCAGGTGCGAAGCTGCATGCGCGTCTGGGAGCGCTGCTGTGGTGGCTGCGTATCAAGCTGTTGCGAGCGGTCACACTGACGTTGCGATGGCCGTGGGCGTCGAGAAGATGACCGAGGTGGACATCCTGACCTCAATCGAACTGATCGGAAGGGCTGGCTACTATCTCTGGGAGTTTCACAACTTCGGCATGACATTTCCAGCCTACTATGCACTTCACGCAACTGCCCACATGAAGAAGCATGGCACAACGGAAGAGGACCTCGCAAAGGTCGCTGTGAAGAGCCACAAGTATGCTTCTATGAATCCTTACGCGCATTTCCAGAGACCCATCAAGGTCGAAGATGTACTCTCATCTCGAGTAATTGCCTGGCCGTTGAAGATCTTCGATTGCTGTCCAGTCAGCGACGGGGCTGCAGCAATAGTCTTGGCATCTGAGAACAGGGCAAAGGATCTGTCAGATACACCGATCTGGATCAAGGGGCTAGGCGTGTCCTCTGGCACGGCGAACATCAGCAAGAGAGAGGACTTCTCGTCTCTGCATTCCGCGACGCTGGCCGCCGAGCGGGCATATTCCTCCGCAAAGGTAGACGCAAGCAGAATTGATGTCGCGACCGTTCACGATTGCTTCACGATTGCTGAGCTTCTGGCGTATGAGGATCTGGGATTCTGCGAGCGAGGGGCTGCCGGCAAGATGATTCGTGAAGGCCAAACGGAGATCGGAGGGAGAATACCCGTCAATGTGGATGGCGGTCTCAAGGCCAAGGGACATCCAATTGGCGCGACTGGGGTTTCCATGATGACTGAGCTCACACGCCAACTGCGCGGAGAAGCGGGGAAGAGGCAGGTTCCCGTCAAGCAGGGTAACGCGCTTGCTCACAATGTTGGTGGCACCGGGCATTACTGCTACGTAATGATACTGGGGAGGGATTAGCATGGCATTTGGTCCTCCAACACGTGCACTCAAATCGAAGCCGATGACCCTCACATTTGACATCCCAACAAACAAAACCGCGAGATTCTGGGACGAACTGGAGAACGGCAAAGTCTACGGTACAGTGTGCAAGAAATGTGGGCAGAAGTACTTCCCGCCGGTGGTCGATTGCTCCAAATGCCTTGGTTCGGACATGGACTGGATCGACCTGACCGGCGATAAGGGACAGATCGAGACGTTCACGCATGTCATCGTTAGACCTACGAGCTTTGCTGAGCATGAGACATACACAGTCGCCGTGGCGAAGCTAGACAAAGGGGTAAGAGTACTTGCTTGGCTCACAGGTGTGAAACTCGGTCAAGCCAAAGTCGGCATGAAAGTCAAGCTTGTTGGAAAGCCTTCCCCGGAAGGTTCTAGCTACGAGCTCGTGCCGATCTAATCTCTGAAATACTAGAAGGCTGGCAACGGTAGCTGGAGAGAGTGTGATGAGCGTACAATCGTTGAAGAAAGCTGCCGTCTTGGGGTCGGGATCAATGGGTCACGGAATAGCACAACTGCTGATCATGACAGGCACGGAGGTCACGATGGTTGACATCAGCGACGAGATTCTAGCGAAAGCACGCGAGAAGATTCAGTGGAGTTTGGAGAAGTTTGCAGAGAAGAGGACTATCCGGAAGGAAGATGCCGAAGCGGCAATGGCCCGTCTACGCGTCACAACGAGCATGGATGAAGCGTTCAAGGATGCGGATCTTATCGTTGAGGCAGCTCCTGAGAACCTTGAGATGAAGAAGAAGCTCTTTGCCCAGATGGACAAGCTGGCACCCAAACATGCCATCCTCGGTTCTAACACGTCAACGCTTAGCATCAGCGAGCTCGGAAAGATGACCAATAGACCCGACAAGGTCGTGGGACTACACTTCTTCAATCCTCCACAAATGATGCCTTTGCTGGAAATCATCAGAGGAGCGCAAACAAGCGAAGAGACGACCAAGTTTGCATTGGATCTCGCGAAGAAACTCGGAAAGACGGCTGTCCTCGTGAAGAAGGATGTCCGAGGGTTCATCGTCAACGGAATTCTCGCCTCGGTGTTCAACGAAGCATTTTGGGCCGTTGAACGCAATGAGACGACGAAGGAAGAGGTTGACGCTGCGATGAAGTACCAAGCGGGATTTCCAATGGGCATATTCGAGCTTGCTGACTTCGTCGGTCTAGACATACTTAACAGCGTCGCCAGAGAGATGGAGGAGGCTTTTGGCGCCCGAGCCAAGCCCAGCACGATCTACCAGCCTCTAGTCAAAGCCGGAAAGCTCGGCCAGAAGACAGGAGAGGGGTTCTACAACTGGAGCGCCGGGCGACCGCGGATACCATTCGAACTCGCAGACAAGTTCGACCCGAATAGGCTCTATACTATGGCCGCCAATGCAGCTGCATGGCTTGTTCACGACGATGTTGCTACGCCAGCTGACATAGACACCGCTATGAAGTTTGGCACAGGATGGCCTTCAGGACCGTGTGAGCTGGCAGACAAGATTGGAATCGACACGATAGTCAAGAACCTCTGTGATCTGCACGGCAGATACTCAGAGCCAATGTACGAATCGTGCCCGCTCCTCCCCGAGTACGTGAAGAACGGACGGTTGGGCAAGAAGGCAGGTCAGGGATTTCACAAGTACAGATAACGCAACGACACGCGCAGCAGTCGAACATAATGTGAGTCAGCGAGCGTGTAGAGAGTTTCTTATAGTCGGTAGTGCGACTCCTCATTCACCAGAGGTTCTCAGGATTGAGTGAAGGAAAGACCTACCAGGACATTATCGTTAAGAAAGAAGAGGGAATTGGCTGGATCACCCTGAATCGTCCGCACAGACTCAACACGATGACCCTTGACATGATGAACGAGTTCACCTCTGCGCTCTCTGACTTCGAGTCGGACAAAGAAGTGAAATGTGTTGTAATCACAGGAGCCGGCGAGAAAGCATTCAGCGCCGGAGCAGATGTCACCTCATTCACCGGCATAACTCCATCTACAGCCACTGATGCGTCGATGAAGGGACACGAGCTTACTGCACGAATCGAAGCGCTAGGGAAACCCGTAATCGCCTGCATCAACGGTTACGCACTAGGAGGCGGCCTCGAACTCTCTCTCGCCTGCGACTTCAGAATCGCATCAGAAAGCGCCCAAGTTGGCGCGACAGAAATCAGGCTTGGCCTCATGCCGGGTTGGGGTGGAACGCAGAGACTAACACGCATAGTGGGCTTGGCGAAGGCAAAGGAGTTGATAATGCTGGGTGATCGAATCACTGCAGAAGAAGCTCACAGGATTGGTCTAGTCAACAGAGTTGTTCCGAGAGACAAACTCGTAGAAGAAACAAAGGCATTCGCTAAGCAGTTCGTCGAGGGACCACCGATAGCGCTGAAAGCGGCGAAACACGCACTGAACTATGCAACTCAAGTGCCACTTGATGTGGGACTCAAGTTCGAATCTGAGGCGTTTGGTATCGTGCTTTCGACAAAGGACGTGATGGAAGGTGTTTCTGCGTTCATGTCGAAACGAAAACCAGAGTTCAAAGGGAAGTGAAACGCGATGCCCATAGACTTCAACTTCACAGAAGAACAAGAGCTCTTTAGACGCACGCTCAAGGATTACTACGCGAAAGTGCTTACGCCGAAAGCAAAAGAGATAGCAAAGGAACGGATGATTACAGCTGATGTTCACAAGGCTCTGACAAGTCAGGGCCTATTTGGTCTGCTTCTCCCGAAGGAGTTTGGCGGAAGCGAGTCAGATTACGTGACTTTCGCAATCGCGGTAGAGGAACTCACGAAAGCTGACCCGACAGGTGTAGCGGGAATTCCGGTCTGGTACGGGGCTACCTGTGCACGCATAATTGCGGCGTATGGAACGGCGGAGTTGAAAGAAGAGATTCTCCCAAAGGTCGTGAAGGACGGCTGGATAACTCCCCTTCACAATACCGAGCCCGGATGCGGCACCGACTTCACAGCAATAGCGACAACAGCCAAGAAGACCAACGGAGAGTACGTGATCAGTGGAGAGAAGCAGATACTGAGTTGCGTTCCTGAAGCGATGAAGTATGGTGGTGGCTTCATCACTTCTGTGAAGACCAAACCCGAACTCGGATCAAAGGGAATGAGCTTGCTCTTCATCCCGGTGACGTCGAACGGCATCACCACATCAGTTTTCGAGGGAATGGGCATAGACCTGGGTGGAGTCAGATACGATAACACCAAGGTCTCCGAACACTGTCTCATCGGGTTCGAAGGGACGGGATATCAGCTGACGTATGAGTCATTCGTTCACGCCCGAGTCCCAACCACGATGGCAATTGTTGCGGGTGCTGAAAAGTGTCTCGAGCTTGGCATGGAACACATCAAACAGCGCCGAGCATTTGGGCGACCTATCGCCGGTTTTGAAGGAATCCAGTTCGAGCTTGCCGAAAACTATGCTAACGTCTTAGCAGCACGATGGTTGTGCTACCGCGCCGCGTGGCTAATCGACAGATACCACGACGGACGGGCATCGTTCTATGATGCAATGATGGCCGCCTCCTGCGCAAAGCTTGTCGCCTCCGAGAGCTGCATGAAGGCAATTAGCGATGTCGTCGAATGGTTCGGCGGTATGGGAACGACAACAGACTACGATGTGCAACAGGCGTACAGAACCACGAGACAGGCCGTGGTTGCAGAAGGAACAAGAAACGCTCAGAAGATCGTAATCGCCCTCCAGCTTCTAGGCTCAGAGTTCGCGGCTTGGAGGAAGTGGGAAGAAGCCGGCAAGTGACAGGGCAACCTCACCAGACTCAGAACTCCCCTGCCCTCTTTTTGTTCATTTAACAATCGCAACCGTATTTCGAGCCGCATGCACGTTCCAGAGAATCGATACTAGATCCTACTCCACATCGGGACATACGCCACCGAGCCGTTCAGACTGCAGGAACCCGGACATCGGCGGCACATATCCCGAGAGTATCCGCCTTGGTGATCTCAGTTAGTGTTTTATAGACTCGACTATGAGGCAGGTATGGTGCTTCTTGTTTGGAAAAACCATGGTACAAGTTCTGGCCTGAGGGAGTTCCAAAGTCGATAGAGTACCCTAACATCTCACTGGGCGAAGTAATGAAACAGGCTGCTAAGAACTATCCCGACAATCCTGCGATCATCTATTATGGGCGACGATTCTCGTACCGTGAGCTCGACCGACTAGTTGACACTTTCGCCACGGCATTGCAAGATCTAGGGGTAAAGAAGAGCGATAGAGTCGGAATTATGCTTCCGAATATCCCGCAATTTGCCATCGCCTATTATGGAGCCCTCCGCGCGGGGGCCGTATGCGTTGCCTGCAGTCCACTGTACAAGGGGAGAGAACTCGAACATCAACTGAACGATGCCAAGGCTGAGACTCTAGTTGTCATGGATACTCTCTACTCGATAGTTCAAGAGATCAAAGCGAAGACGAAACTGCGGAACGTTATTGCTGTCAGCCCACGCGACTACCTTCCTCCACTACTGAGGCTCTTGGCACCATTGAAAGGCGTGAAGTCACACAAGTGCCCCGGAGCCATTGACTTTCTATCGCTCATGAGCAGATATGAACCGAGTCCGAAGCCAGTTGCCGTGGCACCAGACGACTTGGCTCTTCTTCAGTATACGGGTGGGACAACGGGAGTGCCAAAGGGTGCGATGATTACTCACAGAAATCTGATTGTGAACGCCGCTCAATGTGAGGTTCTATTGCCAGTGCGACGAGGGATCGACATCGGTGTGACCGCGTTGCCTCTATTTCACATCTTTGGCATGACGACGGCCATGAATACTCACGTTTTCACGGGCACCACCATGCTCATGCTACCCGACCCGCGTGACCAGAAGGCAATACTGAAGGGGATCAGCAAATACAAGGCCACGGTCTTCTGCGGTGTCCCTACCCTGTACGTTGCCCTCATCAATAGACCAGACATAGGCAAGTATGATCTCAGTTCGCTTCGCGCATGCATTTCCGGTGCTGCACCATTGCCAGTCGAGATCCAGAGGAAATTCGAGCAAATAACAGGAGGTCGCTTGGTGGAGGGATACGGCCTCACCGAGTCTAGTCCCGTCTCACACGCTAATCCTCTCGACGACCCCAAGAAAAACCGGCCCGGCTCTATTGGCATTCCCGTTCCTGACACCGACGCCAAGGTCGTCGATCTTGAGACTGGGACGAGGGACCTCAAATCCGGTGAGACAGGCGAGCTGGTGATCAAAGGCCCACAGGTAATGCAGGGCTACTGGAACAAGCCGGATGAAACCGACATAGCATTGAGGAACAAATGGCTCTATACAGGCGACATCGCCAAGATGGACGAAGACGGCTACTTCTACATCGTTGACCGGAAGAAGGATATGATCGATGTTTCGGGTCTGAAAGTCTGGCCCCGAGAAGTCGAGGAAATCCTATACGAGCACCCGGCCGTAAATGAGGCAGCAGTATTGGGTGTCCCAGATCCCTACAGAGGTGAAACCGTGAAGGCCTACGTGACTCTCAAGCAGGGATACGAGGGAAAAGTGACAGAGAAAGAGATCATCGAGTTCTGCAAGGAGAAGATTGCCACCTATAAGGCACCGACATCAGTCGAATTCCGAAGCTCGCTACCCAAGACACTAGTAGGGAAGATCCTCAGACGGACCCTTAGAGAAGAGCTGGAATCGAAGAAGTAGCAGGGAGCCCTGACAGCTCGGGAGTTCCATCGCGTACTCGAGCTTCGATGAAGCGGAGCTCGTCGACCCAGGGATTCACTTCGGACACAAAATCCCTGAAGCGAAGCACGGAAACAATCGGGACACCATTGATTCTGCTGGAAGACACGTCCGCCAATGTCAGCAGAGCAGGAAGAAGCTGCACAGATCGCCAGCCCAAGGTGTGAACCTTCCCCGCGTACTTTTTCAGGACTTTGGAGAGATGGAAAGCGCGCAGTAGTTGGTTCATGGCTGCCATCGTGATCTTGCTTGGAGCCCAACCGTGATGCCAGTGCTTACAGTCAATACAGAGCAAGATCGGCTCCTTGGCACCTAGGACATCGATCTCAAAACGATGACCTGAATCGCTGAATACGAGTCGGCGTGCGGTCTTGTATTCGTATTTGGCAAGAATCTGACTTGCGAACGCCTCGAATTCCTGCCATCGAAGTTCCCTGGCAATCCTCTCGGGATCAGCACCATTCTGGATTGCTAGTTCCGCGATTCTCAGTCGTTGTCCGGGAATGACGTGGACCTCTTCGTTGATGACAGTGACGATCCCTGCCTCCTTGAGGTTAAACACGACTTCTTCAAATGAAGATCGACAGACGCCATTGCTCGTTGCAAGATGAGCGATGTTGCAGAAAGATGTCTGCCCCGTTTCTCGAAGCATAGCTATGTATGGATTCGCGATCGGCATCCTAGGGTTCTGCGCGCGCTGTTGCGCCGCGACTAGTTCGTCTATCGAAGCTGAATGTAAGCCAGAGAGACGGGTGGCAGTGACCTCCACACTCCGTTACAAGATCATGAAGCAAAGTAGGAGCATGACCAAGGCCAGAACGAACAGAACCTTTCTCCCACTAGACAGTGACGAGACATCGTCCAGAGGCTCGGCGCCAGTCCATCCGCCACGTGAGAGCATGAAGACTAGTATTAGCAGGGCGAAGGGCCAGTACCCTGCCAAGGCCAATACTGCAATGCCGATCCCGGTCGCAAGCCTATGCCCTTGCGGTCCCAGCATTGCTCTCATTATGTGACCCCCGTCCAACTGCCAAGCGGGAATTATGTTCAGAAAGGTGACCAGCGCGCCAATCTCGGCCGCGAACGCGACCTGTGTCAAGACGAGCAGTTGACCGGGCGGGACTGTTCGGATGTCGAGATAGTTCAGCAGTATCATCAATAGCGGTGTTCGAGGCCACTCTTGAATCGCAAGCAGTCCCTGTTCGACCAATTTCTGCACCTGAGCTTCCGGGACAAGAGGAGCCGTCAGTATGCTCATGATTCCCACAATGGCTGTTGCGATGAACCCGACGATGGGTCCGCTGAATCCGAGGTCGAACAGTTCGTCCCTGTTTGCGGGAGGGCTCTTCAGAGAGATCACAGCTCCAAACGTTCCGAAAGGCGGAGGACCTGGTATGAAGTATGGAAGCGAGGAGTCCATGCCATGGGCTACAGCTGCGAGCTTGTGGCCTAGCTCGTGAAGTGCGATAATCCCAAACAGTGCAGCAGCAAACATTGCTATCAAGGCATTGAGATTTAGTCCTCCGAAGACCATCCTCAGAAGTTCGGGATCCATTGAGTACGTGAGGCTGTAGCTGGAGAAAAGAATCGTTCCGATTGTTGCGAACATCAGGATCAAGTTGACCATCGGATTGGAGCGACGCACTGGGATTCTCTGAAAAACTCTGACCAAGAGCCTGTCCGAGTACCTGCGTATTGAGGCACTCAGGCGATGCGCTTGCAGATCCCGCAGCAGCTCCTTGAACTTCTGCTTGACTGGTCCGTCTACGACAAGAAAACTTGGAATGCCATGCTGGTCTACGTACGCATCGACGACATCGAATCTTCTCTGAACGATCTCTTTCATTCCAGCAAGATCAGGATAGGTGCTGTCTTGGGATGCATGAGCCCCTGAAGTAGAAGACAGAGTCCATCCTCCTGTACGTAGTGGCCATGCAACGCTGGTAGATTTCACTTAAACATATTGATCCAATTCAAATGCGATGTCATCCCAAACAACTTATAGTACCCACCTGTTGACATGTGCGATCGAAAATACGATGCTGACAGAGACCAAGTTCTCATTGAGGCTGTTCAACACCGAGGATCTCGATTCTGTCATCGAAATAAACAAGAACTGCCTTCCGGAGAACTACGCATCCTTCTTCTTCATTGACACATATCGGAGCTGCCCAACCGCCTTCCTTGTTGCGGAGGTTCCCAATCGGATTGTAGGATACATCATGTGTCGAATGGAGCACGGTTTCTCTGACATCAAGCGACTGAAGTTCGTCCGCAAGGGACACATTATCTCGGTCGCGGTGCTGCCCGAGTACAGACGGATTGGAATCGCCTCGGACCTCGTCAGGCGCGCACTTTCTGCCCTGCGAGAGATGAACGCCGAAGAATGCTACTTGGAGGTCAGAACCATAAACGAAGCGGGCCTCGCTCTCTATGGGAAACTCGGTTTCTCACTTGCAAAGAACGTTCCGCACTACTATGCGGACGGAGCAGACGCGCTGGTGATGGTCATTCCTATAGATGAGGACCATCCTGCTTCGAAAGAGCCCGCACCCCTAAGCGCATGATCCGAACTGTCAACGGCTTGATCGCTGCGGAACTTCTATCTAGCATAGACGTTACAGAACTGCCAGTGGTTGCCGAATGGATTGGCTCGAGACGATAAGGGAAGACCTACGCAAGGCCACCGTTGTCCGCATCCCGTCTCCGCAAGGTCACTATGATTATGTTGTCAATCCGCTCAGCTCCGGAGTACCGGAAATCCCTACTGAAGCATTGTGGGGCTGTGCGTTTGAAGTCGCTAGGGTGAGCAACGTAAAACGGAGCAACAAGATCATTGCGCCCGAAGCCATGGGTATACAGATCGCTACGGCCCTAAGTCTCGTTACAGGAATTCCGATGCTCATAATCAGAAAGAAATCTTACCTGTTGCCTACGGAGATCAAGATCGTTAAGAGAACCGGCTACTCCGAGGACATAATGTACGCAAATGGCGTCGGGCCTGGAGACACTGTGCTTCTCGTGGATTCGATAATCGCTACGGGAGGGACCTACGCTGCAATCATCAAAGAACTGGTGTCGCATGGAATAGCCCTAGCCGATGCCGTCGCAGTCATCGAGAGGGCTGAGCTCGGAGGAGTTGACCGAGTAGAAAGAGAAACTGGAGTAGTGGTCAAGACGTTGATAAAGCTACGGCTAGAGCATGGAAGGCCGATCATAGAATAGGTGACTGACTAGGCATATCAGTAGGTCGCATTAACCAGCAAAGGTTAACTCCTCAGGAAATCGAAGCGATGGATATGATATTCAAATGTCCCAGCTGTGGATCTGACAATCGTGACGAGGCCAACTACTGCTTGAAGTGCGGAGCGAGATTAGTCCGACCTCTTATTCATGAAATGCCTCAAATGGTTGCGCCGCTGCCTGTTGCGCATGGTGCGCACCCAAGGCTGTCTCGATGCTTTTTCCATCCACTAGCTCCTGCAATCCGTTTCTGTATCAGGTGTGGTCGTCCACTGTGCAGAGCGTGTACTCGCGTATGGTATGGAATGATTCTATGCCCATTCTGTCTGCCCGGGGCAGGACACCCTCATCCGTGGTTTCCACATCCGACGACCAGACCGCCATACCCACTGATGATATCATGCCTTCTGGAATGAGATGCCAGCGAACGGCTTCCAGACTGATGCTGAGTATCTCTTCGCCACGTAGATGAGTAGGCAGATCACCGCGGGGAAATGGATAACAAGAATCTCGAAGTCAATGGTCACGAAGGCTCGTCCAGCAAACCTCAAGATCAAGAAGATTCCAGAAACCACGATCAAGAGAGCAAGCGCGTAGTTCCAATCCCTCGTCTCTGTAGCCTCCAATTTGCACTACTCCACGGGGGGAGGCAAGCACTAGCCTTCTTGTGCCAGTATCGCCTTCAACGGTATGTTCTGGCTCGTCCCGTCCGGAAGAGTCCTTCTGATGCTGATTGGAAGTGCGCGGGCCTCAAGCTCTTCTGTGGCAATGTCTATCGGAGAAAGGCTTCCGGGGTCAATCTCAATTAGCACAGGCGCTCCAAGAGCGATCTGAAGGGCGCGGGCGCCAACGACCCTCGCCTTCTCGAAGCGAGTAAGCTTCCTAGGGCCGATCAGTGTGGTCTCTTGGCGCCTAGTACTCGCCCGCTTCTTCACCACTCTCTTCTGGCCCCTTAGGCGGCCCCTTCTCTTCCTTCTTTGAGGCTGCGATCACGTCGTCTATCTTCAGAATCATTCCTGCCGCCTCACTGGCTGACTTGATCAGTTGAAGTTTGACTGCGAGCGGTTCGTAGACATTCTGTTTCGACAGATCGGAAACTTTCCCCTTGAACGGATCAACGCCAGCCCATACTTGTCCTTCGTCGTGTTTCGTTCTCAGTTCAACCTGCGTATCGATGGGGTCCAGCCCTCCGTTCTCGGCAAGTATCATCGGCACTGACTCTAGCGCTTCTGCGAACGCTTGCACTGCAAGCTGCTCTCTGCCTGCTAGCTTGTCGGCATATGTCCTGAGCCTTTTTGCTACTTCGGCTTCCGGGGCACCGCCACCCGCTACGATCTTTGGATTGACGACTACATCCCTAACAACGCAAAGCGCGTCATGAACGGCTCGCTCGGCCTCGTCAACGATCCGCTCCGTTCCCCCCCTCACGAAAATCGTTACGGCTTTGGGGTTCTTGCAGCCTTCAACGAATGTCATCTTGTCGTCCGCGACTTTCTTCTCCTCGACCAGCTGCGAGGCGCCAAGGTCCTTGCTGCCGAAGTCTTCTATGTTTGTGACGACCTTAGCGCCGGTCGCCTTGACAAGCTTCTCCATGTCGGACTGCTTCACACGACGGACAGCCAGAACACCCTTCTTCGCAAGGAAGTGCTGTGCAACATCGTCAATCCCTTTCTCACAAATCGCCACATTTGCTCCTGCGGCGACAACCTTGTCGACCATCCCTCTCAGGATCTTTTCCTCTTCATCTAAGAACGCCTTCATCTGATCTGGATTCTTTATGTTCAGCTTAGCGTCGAATTCGGTCTTCTCAACTTCCAGTGGGCAACTGAGAAGAGCTATTCTGGCGTTCTCGACGCGCTTAGGCATTCCAGGATGTACGACTTCCTTGTCTAGAACAATACCCTGTATCAGTCTGGTCTCCGACAAGGACTCGCCTGGCTTCTTCTCAACCTTAATGTCATCTATGTCAACCTTGTAGCCTTTGCCGTCCTTCTCGGCTACCTCTAGGATGGCTTTTACGGCGAAATCGCCTACTTCATCTTTGTATTCCGCTAACATCTTGGTGCACACGGCCACAGTTGCGATCTTCTTGAGCATGGACTTGTCCACAGGGTCGACCTTGATCGCGATATCCTCGAGCACTTGAAGGGCCTTCTCGGCCGCAATCTCGTAGCCATCAACTATGACCGTCGGATGAACATCCTTGTCGATTAGCTGCTCAGCTTTGCCCAGCAGTTCCCCCGTCAAAACAACCGCCGTTGTTGTGCCGTCACCAACCTCATCGTCCTGCGTTTTCGCAACCTCCACCAACATCTTTGCGGCAGGATGTTGGACATCCATCTCGTCGAGGATCGTTGCGCCGTCGTTCGTGATCGTTACGTCGCCAAAGCTATCAACAAGCATCTTGTCCATGCCCTTCGGCCCCAGCGACGACTTTACAGACTCCGCGACTATGCGAGCGGCAGCAATGCTTGCATGCTGCGCGTCTCTGCCAGTTGCGCGTGATGCTCCTTCTTTGAGAATAAGGACCGGCTGTCCTGCAAATTGAGTGGCCAAACATCATGACCTCGGTTTTCAAAGAGCACCGAAACGGAAAATTCGTCTTTATATAAGTGTTACGTCCTCTTAGCGCTCCCGCCCTCGAACCAGAATTCCAGAGCTCGTTGCCCTACAAAGGATACGAATCGCCCCGCACTCTCGTGACGCAAAACTGGGAGTTGTCCCACATCTGGCACAGGACAGGTACCGAGGCGTGCCTTCGCAGCTGCAAGCACCTCGTACTGCGATTCGAGGAGATCGTGCTTGGAGATTCCCCCGTGCTGCGCAGTCCTGACTTTCAGGATTAGGCACAGCATTGGTGAGGAGCAGACAGGCGAGAAACGCTTTTAGATTTTCCGTCGTGACATATGCAGACTGCGTGGCAATGAACTCGATGCGTGACATGATACCAATCAATATGCCCTCCATGGGAAAGGAGGAGATCGACGCTGTCGTCGAAGTCATCAAGAGCGGCATACTCAGTGAGAAGAGCGGACAGGGTCCGAGGGTACTTCAGTTTGAGAAGGAGTTTGCTAAGTTCGTCGGAGTGAAACATGCCGTCGCCGTCTCATCCGGTACAGCAGCCTTGCACTCTACACTCTGGGCCGCAGGCCTCCAACCCGGAGATGAGGTGGTCATTCCCTCCTTCACTTTTTCCGCTACTGCCGGTGCTGTGGTACTCGCCGGAGGAAAGCCGTCGTTCTGTGATATCGACGAAGACACATATTCCGTCACGGCTGAGACTATCGAGCCTGCACTGACACGCGCCACGAAGGCCATCTTGCCAGTCCATATGTATGGACTGTGTGCCGACATGGATCCGATGATGGAACTTGCACGCAAACGAGGAATCACCGTAATTGAGGATGCTGCCCAAGCACACGGATCGGAATACAAGGGACACAAGGCAGGTTCAATCGGGGATGCAGCATGTTTCAGCTTCTACGCGGGCAAGAACATGACAACTGGAGAAGGTGGAATGGTGACGACAAATGACGACGATCTAGCCGAACAGGTAAGAATGATCAGAACGCATGGAGAGGAAAGACCGTATTGGGTTTCGAGACAAGGCCACAACTATCACCTGCCGGAGATATCCGGCGCTCTGGGAATCGTGCAGCTGAAGAGACTACCGAGCTTCCTGGAAGCTCGCAGAAAGAACGCCGAATACCTGATTGAGAAACTGGGTGTCTTTGGTAAACTAGTGATGCCCAAGGAGCCCACAGGTCGAAGACACTCCTGGTACCTCTTCACCCCTCGGCTAAGAGGCGCCAACGCTGGAAAACGAAACAAGCTCGTCGAAAAGCTTCGCTCAAGGAACATCGGTGCTTCGGTATACTACGAGTCGCCGGTTCACATGCTCCCGTACTATCGTGATGTGCAATCAACGCGAAGAAGCGCCCTACCCGAAACGGAACGAGCCTGTCGCCAGGTCTTCTCGCTCCCAGTACATCCTCTACTCAGACAGACAGAACTTCAGTTCGTTGCTGAGTCGGTCAAACGAGCGATCTAGAACTCGCGTCTGGCCTCTGGAGGAATTCGCTCAGGAAGTGATCAAGACCGGGCTTGGTGACTTCACGCATCTCGTATCTAACCCGAGCAGCAGGTTTTGAGACCTTCATTATTCTACGAATATCAATCGGCGTTCCAAGCACAACAGCATCGCATGGTGTCTTGTCGATCGTCTGCTCCAGTTCGCTGATCTGCTTGGCCCCGTATCCCATCGCCGGCAGGACGAAACCGATGTGGGGGTACTTCTCGTACGTCTTCTTGATCGAGCCCACAGCGAAAGGTCTAGGGTTGACAAGCTCGCGCGCTCCGTGAGAGTGGGCTGCGATCGCTCCAACGGATTCTCTCATCTGGCCGTGGGTAACGGTCGGACCGTCTTCCACAACCAGGACGGACTTTCCCTTCACTAATGAAGGGTCGTCTACGCGTATTGTGGACGCGGCTTCGATCATAGCAGCCGTGGGGTTCAGTTGCTTCACGTTCTCACGCACGAGCCGAACACTCCCTGGAGGTGCACTGTCGACCTTGTTAATCACTACAATGTGGGCCATCCTCACGTTGGTTTCCCCTGGATAGTAGGTGAGTTCGTTCCCAGCTCTATGAGGATCTGCGACGACTATGTGAAGGTCAGGTTCGTAGAAGGGCAGATCATTGTTACCTCCATCCCAAAGGATCACGTCTGCTTCCATCTCGGCTGCATGGAGTATCTGTCCATAGTCCACACCGGCATAGACGACGTTTCCTTGGTCTATGTGAGGCTCGTACTCCTCTCGCTCTTCGATTGTGCACTTCGCCTTGTCCATGTCATCATAGGTTGCGAATCTCTGCACTGCCTCGGTCTCCAAGTCACCGTACGGCATTGGGTGACGCACCACGATGACCTTCTTCCCTTGCTCTTTCAGGGATCTGGAAACTGTTCTCGAGACTGTGCTCTTGCCTGCACCGGTCCTGACTGCACAAACCGAGACAACGGGAACTTTGGCCTTCAGCATGGTACTCTTTGTACCCATCATCATGAAGTCAGGGCCATTGGAACCTACAAGCGACGCCTTGTGCATGACATCTTCGTAGGAAAGATCGCTGTAAGCGAGAACGACAAGCTCGACGTTCTTCTCTTTGACCAATGCTGGGAGCTGCTCCTCCGCCACAATCTGGATTCCATCCCGGTATAGTTCGCCTGCAAGAGCTGGCGGGTATGTTCTCTGCTCGATTCCAGGTATCTGCGATGCGGTGAATGCTACGACCTCATAGTCAGGTCGCCTTCTAAAGAACACGTTGAAATTATGAAAATCCCTTCCCGCTGCGCCCATTATGACGGTCCTTGTCCTATGCATCAACTGCAATCCTCATCTGAAGATGGATGGACTAGGCCTCTGCATCAAACCTATATCTTTTCTAAGGCCGAAGGTGCCGGTGCAACATTGGCAAGCAGTGTCTCGAGGGTACCGGTACGTTTCGTGTTCGAGGATGGAAGGCACGCCGAAGCAGAATTGATACGTTTCTATGCTCCAAGGACGACCGATGCATTGCTCAGACGATTGCCAATAGAAGGAAGAGTCGCCCGTTGGAAGGAAGAGATCTACTTTGAAGCTGGACTCACGATGGGGCTCGAGAAAGCGAAGTCGAAGGTGACGACAGGAACCGTTGCGTTCTGGCCGATTGGCTCCGCGGTGTGCGTCTTCTACGGAAATACTCAGCCCTATAGCCCTGTGAATGTCATCGGTATCGTCAAGAAAGGAACTGAGATCTTCAGGGAGGTTGCGACTGGAAGCAAGATACGCCTAGAAAAGACCTAGGCTGCCGCCATTCGATAGATGCGTATCCTCGCATTTCCACCGACGGCGGTGACCAATCGTTTTCGCTCCAGCTCCTCCAGCATGTCCTTCGCCACGCTTATTCTGAGATTGAACTGCGATGCAAGTGCGTATGGAGTGATCGCCCCCATCTTTGACAGTTCCGAGAGAAAACGTGCGTCTTCTATGTTCGGAACATCGACACCTCGCAACTTCTTCTCCGTCGAAGGCTTGCCTTTTGACTTCTTCGCTGGCTCTACCTTCTTGTCTTGCTGAACCTGAGTCTTCTCCATCTGCGCCAGGCTCTTCTTCTTTGCTCCTCCCAACGTAACCACTTGGGCTCGAAGACAAGCCGAGTTCAATAAAATCTTTCCTCCTGATTTCGACTGTATCAGTAAGGGTCATATCATGTCGGCTGGAATACCGGTCGGTTGACGGAGCCGTGGGTTTTGAAACTGGTGACGGTGAAACTCCCTGAAGCCATTCTTGAGGGACTTGATGAACTCGTGAAGGCCGGAATGTACCAGAGTAGAAGTGCGGCAATAAGAGCTGCCGTGCGCGACATGCTCAAGAAAGAGCTGTGGAGAACGGAGGAAACCTAGCTTGTCGCCATGATGGAATTGCGCAGTTTCTCAGTAGCCCGTGAAGGGTCCTCGCTTTCATATATGGACCTGCCAACGATTATGTACTTGGCACCGGCAGCCAATGCGTCACTTGGACTTCCACCTTGAACGCCCACTCCGGGGGAGAATATGGGAACCTTCTCGCCAAGAATCTCATTTGCCCTCTTGATTGTGTCAAGGAATGTTGCTCCCACTATGGCTCCGTCGGCTCCCCATTTGAGGGCTCTTTCGGCGAATACTTCAAACTGGACCCTCCCTTGCCCCGTCTTCTCGTCGATGATGGTCTGTCCGTAGCCTTCGGCTGCTCCCTTATGGCTCATGTGCACAAGCAACAGGACTCCTCGCTGCTCGGACTCAGCGAGTCGAAAAACGGGTTCTAGTCCGTCTTTGTATCCAACGAATGGACTTGCGGTGACTGCGTCGAACCCACTCGAGAAATACTCCGATGTGATGAATTCGTTTGTGTGACCGATATCGTTGATCTTTGCGTCCATGATCGCCGGAATACCTTGACGATGAATCTCATCGACGAGCGAAGCCACACTGTCATGCAGCCCCAGAGGGAGAACCAACTGGCGATTGATTTTCACTGCGCACAAGAATCGGGATGCAGAACGAATCAGCTTGAGACTAGCAGTGTACAGCAGTTCTCTGTTCCTATGCGTCAGGTCAAGAGCTAACACGATAGGGGACTTGTTACGTTCTGCCGCGTCATGGATCTGTTGCTTGAACTTCAACGTGCTTCACTCCATCTCGAAAGTGACCACAATGGGCCAATGTCGAGGCGCGATACGAGCCTCTCAAATCGCCTGAGTCACTGGGGAAATATCGGGAAGTCTTTTACATCAACTATCTTCGCGTAGAACCCCTTTGCATCGGAAGTGTTACCGACGTACTCGATCTTTTCGCCTGTCGGTTTTGAAGCAGCATACTTGACAAAGGCTGCCGGCGGCGGCTTCTCTTGAACGAGGTAGAAGAAAACGGGAAGCGCATCTGCCTCGTAGTAGTGTTCGAATGGGATGCACGTTCCCACGACATGTTTGTCGCCCCGTGGGAAATGCCAGAGTGGAAAGACCGTGCCTTCACGCATTGACAAGGGGACCAGTGTTCGTACTATGGAGTTGATGTTCTCTACCTCAGCCAGCATGGGCAGGGGGGGAGATGGGTATTCGCCATCAAGGCACTCGAGGAATTTCTCCGGAAGGCTCTTCACTTCAACGAATGATCCATACCGGTACCTGCTATCATCCGCATCATCGGTGAACATCCATTCCTCCCCCTTCGTCGAGTCACTCTTGTATGCAAGGAATGGTTTGGGAGGGGTGTCGACGTAAGTGTGGGCGAGTATCGGGAGGTCTCCATCCCAGTACATGTATGCGGTGAAGATTCCGAGCACGTGTCGGCCCTTGTGCTTGAAGTGCCAGAGGATCTGTGATCCTTCCGTCAATCCAAGTGCGAGTCTGGAGAAGTTGACTAGATCGCTGACTTGGACAGGCACCGGTGGCTTGATCGAATTCAAGAAGAATGCTTCCCTTTTGGCGTAAAGGGACAGGGAGCAGTAGTTAAGTTTGCTGCGATCGAGCGTCTCGGGGAAGTGTCAATGATCGGGGAATTCGTTGTTGCACAAGAAGGGGCTCAGTGTCGCTCGAAATGTTTGTATGAGCTACTGGAGTACTGTGATGAGAAGGGCAGGTTTGATCGAAGACCGACCTGTGAAGGTTGGCTGCTGTGGTTTCCCGACTCGACAGCATGAATATCTGCACGAGTTCGGCGTCGTAGAGCTGCAAAGTACATTCTATCAACTACCACAGCTAGACACGGCCGAGCATTGGAGAACTCAGGCGCCGCCAAGGTTCGAGTTCTGTGTGAAGGCTTGGCAGATAATCACCCATCCAGCGACGAGCCCCACATGGAAGCACATGAGCACAGCGAACCTGCCTAGAAGAGCGTCAAGATGCGGTCATTTGAAGCCTACTCGAGAAAACCTTGATGCATGGGAAAGGACGCTAGAGATCTGTAGGATCCTCCGGACCAGAGTCTGTCTGATCCAATGTCCAGCCAGCTATGGATTCTCGAAGAGAAACGTCGAGAATGCTCGCAGATTCTTCGGACAGATCGATAGGGGAGGAATGAGGATTGCTTGGGAACCTAGGGGTAATTGGAAAGAACATCAAGACGTGATCAAGGAGCTTTGCCAGAGGGTCGACATCATTCATGCGGTGGACATTCTGAGAAGCAAACCAGCGATGGACACGGACACCTGCTACTTTCGCTTACATGGCTTGGGACCGAGGGAGTTCAACTATCGATATCGATATTCGATTGAGGATCTCGGACGGTTGAAAGACGCCGCAACGGCGTGCCTGGCAAGAGGCGCCCAAGAAATCTATGTCCTATTTAACAACATGAATATGCTTGAGGATGCAAGGACCTTGTGTAGCATTATGCATACGAGCGGAATGTAAGCACTCATCTACCGGAAGAGATCTTGCCTCGCAGGTCGAACCAGCTCGCGCGCGCTTCCCCGTGTCGCTCGATGAGAGTATCCTCGGATGATGGCCACCGGGATCCCGTCAGACTTGTTCATCACTAGCTCGGCCGCACCTGCCAACTCATCCGCAACGCCCATCATCGTCACTGATAGTCTGTATCCGAACATGTCCTTCGTGCCGCGATAGTCGACCCAAGGCCTCATGCCTGACAGACCGATGGCGACGTTTGTTTGCCCAATCCTCCAAGGCCTTCCGAAAGTGTCCGACACTATCACGGAAACCCGTTTGCCGGTGATGCTTCTGATCTCCACTCGGATCCTACGCGCTGATCGGTCGGGATTAAGAGGAAGCAGCGACACGATCTCTTGTCCTTCCACGTTTGATCTGTCTACACCTGCGTTGGCGCAAACTAGACCATGTCGAGTCTGGACGATCAGGTGGCTTCCTCGCCTTCTTACAATCCGTTTTGTCTCCCGCAGAATGACTTCAACATGTCGCGGATCTTTCCCCATCGGTCTGGCAAGCCGCCTTGCCATCTCGGAGGGCTTGATCTTTTCAAGAGAGACAAAACGCCCCTCGGCCTTCGAAACAATCTTTTGAGCCACCACAACTATGTCCCCGTCTCGCGTACCCACCCTCTGCCTTCTTGCTGCCTCAACTATGATCCTGCCGAGATCATCCCCACACCTGACAATCGGAATGTACCGCAGTCCCAGTATCGCGATGTAATCGCCCCTCAATGACTCATCCTGCATAGAGATTGTTGCTGCCCCATGGTCTAGAAGAAAGACTCTAGTTTCTTGACACCGACGAGATCTTCAAATTCGACTCCGAGCGCGTCGAGGACCTGTTCGAAGGTTGAGTGAAGGTATTCCATGTACTTCTGGACATCCACATCCTCAATCTTGGCCAGTTGTACGGGTTTCACTCCGGGCTCCCCAATCACCTTCACGAAAGCTATCAGTTCGCCAGACTTGACCTCGAAGCCTCTATCTTGGAGCTGCTTCGCAGCCTTCACGTGTTGAGGCGTAGTCTTCGTGTACCTCTCTGTCTCTCGTCCCATCATCACAGAGAATGCGAGCTCTTCAACTGAGTATTCACGGCTACGCAGCCTGAGGTAGCATCCTTTCACGAGTTCTGTTATTCTTCTCTTGGCGTCTTCGAACTCCTCGGGGGATTTCACTTCGCTCAGAATCTGCACCATGTCATAGAAGGCTCTGGAAAGGAATTCTGGGATGTGTCGCTTCTTTCCCGTGAGCCCTTTGATGTCGACACTACCGTCCGGTTTTACGCCAAGGTAGTTCTTCTTCCGAGAGCTCAAGGCAAGGTATCGGTAGTTCTTGTCGACCTCAAGCTCCATCTGAAGTGATGATCTGGACCAGTCAACGAGTTCCCCAAGTAGTTGAGGATCAAGGCTCTCGAGGAAGAGCGAATCTGTGTCACCGTAGAGCACTTCGATTCCGAGTTCGCTCGCTCTCTTCAGGGTTTGTGAGATTGCATATCTGCCGATCGCCGTCGTTGCCTCAGCGACGGGTGGGCAGTAGAGAGCGAACCTGTCGGCTCCGAAGACACCGTAGCTCTGACCTATCCAGCCCAGCTTCCCGTTGCGACCGGCATAAATCGTGTGGTTGTCTTGGGCAGTAACACAGTAGACATCCAATCCGGTCACTGGTGTTATTCTGAAGTCTCCGCATGAGATTGCGTCATGCCTCTTGTCATGAAGCTTGATCCTATAGACGGGGTTGGGCCCCCGCAGCGACTCAGTTCTCATAGACGTTTCTATTCCGAGGGTGAATGCCAAGTGCCGGAAATCTTCCCCCAGTTTCTTGGAGACGGTCGAGTAATAACCTCTCTCCATGTTGCCGTCGCCATGCATCATGGTTTCTAGAAGTATCTTCCTGAGCCGTACTGGCGCTTCAAAGACGAAGTCAGGTAGACGTTTATCGCACCTCCCCGTCCCACATTTCTCGCGGAGAAATTCGGCAATCACTCTAGAGCTGAATGCTATGGCAGTTCGCCAGACTTTCGCCTCAAGCCCCAGTCTTGTGACAGTAGATCTGATGCGTTTTCGGTTTGAGAGATGCTTTGGATGCTGTGAGATCGTGATCCTCGCGAACTTGTCGCCGGCCTTGTTCTCGCCAGTTTGAATACTGCCTTCAGTGACGTACCATCCGATCAGCTCATACAGAGCGAATGGATCGAAAGACCATGGGCCTCGCCTCCCAAGCCCTTCAAAGTCACTGACGTGGAGGGTACAGTCATGCAGCGTCTCGAATTGTCTGGGAGATTCAGCGATCGAGTCGATTACATCTCTGCTCGTTCTGTAGTACCGAACGTCCTCGCTGTGAGTCAGCTTGTCAGCGAAGGAATAGTGTGCGAATCTTGAACTTTGTGAGAACCTTCGCTCCCACGGCCGGTTCGGTTCTATGACGACGAGCTCCTCATCACTCGGTACTTGTGACCAGAGACTAACCCGTTCATAGAAGCCCCCGTCTGTGGCTAGGAAGTCGACCACTGGGTGACGAAATAGGTATCTCCTATCGAGCTCGTAAGCTTCAAGGAGAGCTTTCCGTTTCGAGAATTGTATGCTCCTTTTCTGAGCTTTATAGTTTCGTCGTCCGACATACAACTCATGATTGTCTGTCACCCTCCAGTCGACGCGGCGACTAGCTATTTGGACGAGCGGGCCTGTGTACACGAAGTGCTGGCACTCGACAATCGGCTTAACTTCCACCGTCCCGGTGCTCTCGTTGAGTGTATAGATCTCGTCGCCGACGTTCAGCTCGGTTATCTTTCGTTTCCCGGAGGGTGTTAGAACCTCGGTGTCGCCAGTGAAACACGCATTTAGCACCACTTTCAATGCGTCGGATACGACCTTGTACCAGCTTAGCTGGCTCTTCGTTAGTGATGTGTCCTTTGACCGTGGCTTGTACCAGTTTACGCGCAGGTCCCTCAGTGAGCCGATCAGCAGACTCTCAAGTGCTCTCGTCCTCTTGCAGACCCAGTGTGAGGTTCCCGGAACGATGTTCTGTCTACACTGCCCATCCGAGTGAGGACAACGGACTGTCTCGTACCCGAGGTTCCAGTTCTTTATGATGGAAGGATACAGGGAAGCAAAATCCAGTACAGAGACGTTGAAGTGAACTCCGGGTCGTGGCTCGACGACGATTGCGCCCTTGTACTTCTTGCCCTTTATGACTGCCTCGGTCGTTGTGCCTCCTTTGAGTTCCTGAATCTCGTCGGCGCGAGGGATGAAGTAGTTCCGCTTTCTGTGGTGACAGTACATCATACTTCTTATCCACCTGGAGACGCCTTGTCGCGATACATCTTCCAAGCTCATGTAGCTAATTCGCGATAGCGCAGTCATCAGCTTCATTACGAGATCGTCGTCGAATGTCGTCAACTCGAGAGTGATCTCGGCATCGTTGAGACAGTACGCAGCAAGCTCGCCGTAGTCTAGTTCCGAGACGGGACCCGTCGTCTCCATCTTTCCCCTATCGAGTATCGCCTCGCTGACTTCGCCAAGTGTGTTCTCGCGGTACTTCTGTCCGAAGGCATAGACCTGTATCGCTCGATTGAAGAAGAACTTGTAGAGGTCGATGTGCACGCCATACCTCAGATAGGCAACATCTCGACCCATCTCGATTGGAATCTGATTCTTCGCGAAACCTAGGTTCTGCCCGCGATGATACAGATATTTGAGATCGAAGTCATCACCGTTGAATGTGAGAATCAACGGATACTCCAGCATTCCCCTGAAAAGCTCAGCTAGTAGTTGTTTCTCAGTTTCATAGAACTCGACCAAAGCATCCTGAGCAAACGCGATCCGTCCCTGCTCCTTGTCCTTCTTCTTTAGGAGGAGGACACGTTTCTTGTTGTCTGAGCCGACGAGGCTTGCGCAGATGACTTCTTGGTCTGCGGTCTCAGGGTCAGGTATTCTGGTCGTGACCGGAGAGAAGACCTCGATGTCAAGCGCAGCTCTCAGGTAGGTTGGCACAGGACATTCCAGAAGACGCATCCATTCAATTGCCAGCCTTTGATAATCCTCTGATTCCGTTTGAAGCAGTCGCGCTACTTGCGTGAGCGATTCGGACGCCAAGGAAAACTTAACTTCGGCGAGCTCTCCTCCTTTGACTTCGTACATCATTCCAGGTTCAAGATTCTTGTCGTAGATATAGTTCTCCACGTATTTTATGTCAGCCTCCCATGCGCGGATGGCATCACGTATTGAACCGATGGGTTTTCCTCCGATCGTTAGGGGATCTTTGGCGACTAACTTGGTGCGGCTCACTGTCTGGAAGCGAAGCGCGTCATACTTCTCTTCCTTCTTGAACGTCTCGAATCCCGGATTCTTCGTTACCGCGTCATTAGTTCGGAGTTCCTCTTCAGACTTGTCAGAGTAACAGTACGGTTTGTGACCGGTTGTGTCGTACCATTCGTAGATTCGGTGAGTCTTCGGCTCATATAGTCGAAGATAGCAAGCTCTCTTCTCTCCATCGTAGCCTATCGAAACGAAGTAGGAGGGTGGGATCTCCGATGGAGCACTTGGTTCCTTCCCGACGATAGGTCTCTCTTGGGACACAGATTCTCTTGGCCGGAGAACATATTCGTCGAGCGTCTGCATCCGTCGGAGTGCTCCATCCTGCTCGAAGACTACCTCGACTAGTCCAGATAGCGTTTATGCCGCCATGACTGCTGCCTAGGCAACGTACACAAATATAGCACCGAGACACAAACCGAGGCAGGTCAGTTGTTCAAGAGAGCAGGATGATTCGCTCGAAGTGGATGAGAGTAGTGCGTGACGCGGTCGCTTTAGCTATCGAAGCGCTAAGTTGGATGGAACTTCAAGGACTCAGCGAGCGCGCGTCATTCGCCAAGGCGGCGAGACAACTCCAAGTGACCAAGAGTGACCAGCTGAGGACTGCTCAGCTACTTGTGCTCGAGACATCTCGTCACCGGAACTTCATCGACCACATCATTCGGATCGCCATGTCGAGCGAGATCGATTTAATGTCTCTCCAGCACGGCGTATCGAGCTTCCTCAGGATGCTCTGCTATTGGGCGGAGTTCCACCGAGCCAGTGAACACGATATCACTCGCCTTGTGCGGGCAGCACGTTCGGTACTGGGTTGGAGGGATCTTCACCCATTCGAGCTCACCCTAGGACACATTATTTCGACGGAACCCGAAAGGCTATTGGATCGCATTTCATCGTACGAGGCTGAGGCCCTAGGATACTTCCATCCGAAGTGGTTCATGTCTGCCTGTACTCGTATCCTCGGTAGACCGTCGACGCTGAGGTTGATGCAAAGAAACTCCACTCGAACCACGTCATATATCCGAATCAACACCTTGCAAGGAACTGAGAAAGACTGTCTTCGTGCGATTGAGCGAGCCGGGATCAGAATCGATCCTGTGGATGGTATGCGGCTCACATTCAAGGTTCAGCACTCTAGACGACCGATCGTAAGATCGGAGCCCTTTAGAAACGGAATGGTAGTGATTCAGGATAAAGCCAGCGTCCTTGCCAGCTTGGTTGCAGCTCCGAGACCAGGGGACTCTGTTCTCGATTTGTGCGCGGCACCTGGCTCTAAGACCGCACATCTGGCGGAACTGATGGAGAATGACGGAGCGGTGTATTCCGTGGACAAGTCATCACTCAGAATGGCTTTGTGGAAACGGGAAATGTCACGACTTGGAGTCGAGATCGCCCATCCACTGGTGGCGGACAGCACGAAACCTCTACCCATTGAGAAACAAGTCAACGTTGTCATTCTGGACCCCCCGTGCAGCAATACAGGAACCTTCTGGAAATCACCCGCCGCAAAGTGGAGAGTCACACCCGAGCGCGTCCGTCAGCTCGCGGGCATGCAATCCATGATGCTTGAGAACGCGTCGCAATATCTACGGAAGGATGGCTGCCTTGTGTACAGTACGTGCACCATTCTTCCAGAGGAGAATGAATACGTTGTCGACCGATTTCTACGCGTTCATCCTGATTTCCAGGTGACAGACGCAAAACCGAGAATAGGGCTACCCGGACTGTATGGACTGGATAAAGGTCAACGGTTGTACCCACACATTCACGACTGCAACGGTCACTTCATCGCGAAGATGATGCGAACTAGCTAAGTCTTGTCTGTCTCGCCCTTGGTCTGCTCGCCTCTGCCGCACAGATCGCTTCGAAGAGTATCTTCGCTGCAAGCACAGCGGTGATTCCGGTATCATAGTGCGGAGATACCTCCACAACATCAAATCCTATCAACCTCTCATCGCACACGCGCGCCAGAAGACTAAGGCAGAGGTCCGGTGACATCCCGTCCGGTTCAGGGTTTCCTGTTCCTGGAGCAAAACCAGGATCAAGCACGTCAATGTCTATGGTGACATACAATCTCTTGAGATCTGAGGTCGCTGCCCGGACGAGCCGTGCGGCTTCTCTGACGCTGTGGCGCTTCAAATCATGCATCGGGAAATGCTTTACGCGGTTCTTCTCGATGAAAGCGAGTTCCTCTTTGCAGAATGCCCTCAGGCCGACATGTACGACTTTCTCTGGCCCAATCTTCTCTATGACTCTTCTGAGGAATGTCGCGTGCGTAATCTTCTCACCCATGTATTCATCTCGCATGTCCGCATGAGCGTCGAAGCATACAACTCCAACATCTTTGGGAAAGGAGACAATTGCTCCAAGCGAGATCGTATGCTCTCCTCCAAGAACGACCGGGACCTTCGAAGCCGCAACAAGGTGAGCTTCAACTTCCGTCAGACGGCGAAGCGTCTCATCAACGATGTCCACAGCATGTAGATCCCCGATATCACAAATTGGAGCGTCTTCTAGATCGAACTTGGAACGGACGCTGTACGTCTCAATGTTCAGGGAGGCGTCTCGAATGGCAGAGGGGCCAAACTTTGAGCCTGCTCGATACGTGCTTGTTCGGTCGAATGGCACGCCAAGCACCACATACTTCGCCTCGGTGAACGGCTTCGCAAGTCCCGAGAAGATTTGAGATGGAGAGACATGAAGTCGGACCTGATCCGGAATCAATCTCACTGACCTCTATTCGGCGGGATGTTGCATACCTAGCTCAACGTACTGCCGATCTCCCTATTTTCTGTTGAGTTCTCGGTCAACATTCTTCCCTAGAACGTCCAGAGGACTGACTCGCGCAGGAAAGAACCTCAGAAGAGGAACGCTTGCGCTTATGACAATCCAAGTGACTCGAGCCCAGGACAATGTACGAAATGTCATCGTCTAGAGAATATCTCCTGAGGACAAATAACAGTCAGTATCATAAATAGCACTCATCTCCTCACCTGACCAATCAGGGGGACGTACGTCCACATGACCAGAAAACTGGATTTCAGAACACCTCAGGCCATTCTACGTCTGATTAGACTGCGAATACGCTTGGGACCTGTGCCCGCCGAGCGCGTTCCTGTCAAGGACGCTCTTGGAAGAATCCTGTGCGAGGACATCACATCTGCAATCGACATTCCCTTCTTTGTCAGACCATGGGTGGACGGGTACGCAACAAGAGCGCGCTGGACCAGTGGTGCATCTGCTGCTCATCCAGTGGGCCTACGCTTGGCGGGGAGACTCTTCCCCGAGGATTACCCGACCAAACGCAGACTCAGAGACAGGGAGGCGTACTATGTGGCCTGTGGCGCTCCCGTGCCTAAAGGTGCTGACTGCCTGATCAAAGTCGAGAACACGAGGAGGTCTGGGAACGAGATACTTGTTCTAAAGGAGGTGAAGCCGGGGGAAGCACTGAGCAGACCCGGCGAGGACGTTAGAAAAGGAACTCTCGTACTCAAGAGAGGTCAGATCGTTCGAGCCCAAGACCTTGGTGTGTTGGTCTCTTTAGGAAAACGTGAGGTCTCGGTCTTTCGAAAGCCGAAACTGGCAATTCTGTCCGTTGGAGATGAAGTCGTCGACATACGTCACTTTAACCCTCTCAAGATCGTGAATAACTATGCGTACGTGATTGCCGCGGCCACGTCAGAAGTTGGCGCAACGCCGATCTTGTTGGGAATCGCGCCTGATGATCCTGATAGCATTGCTGCCAGAATCGATGAAGGGACCCGGCTTGCGGATGCAGTCGCCACCATCGGCGGTTGTTCAGTCGGGGAGAAGGACTTTGTGCCGGACGCCATTCGTAGGCTCGGCGAGGTTGTCGCTCACGGCGTGAAAATAAGGCCTGGGCACGTAGCAGGTGTCGGTTTTGTTCGGGGCAAGCCCGTCTTCATGTTGCCCGGCCATATAGCGTCGTGCACAATGGCATTCTACACATTTGTCCTTCCGACGCTTGCTAAGCTCGCAGGGAGCGAACAGAGCCAGTTGCTACCGACCCTCCATGCAGACCTAGAGTCAGCGGTCGAGAAGGCGCCCGTCCACACATTTCTGCGGCTCCGAATTAGACGGAGGGCGCAAAGATTGCTTGCAGAGCCCATTCACGGTGGGACGAACATATTGAGCTCACTCTCACGAGCCAACGGATTTGCTCTTCTCCCTCCATCCAGACAGATCAGAAGAGGCCAGAAGATCAAAGTGACATTGTTTGGAAAACTGGAGCACGCAGCCATGAGGTAGCCCCTTCGCACACACAATCAACGACGAGATGGTCAAGGCTGAGGATCATATCAATCGTCGGCTCGAAGAACTCTGGAAAGACCACGACGATCGAATATCTGGTTCGACAGCTGTCGAACAAAGGGTTGAAGGTCGGATCTGCCAAGCATATGCATGATTTCGGAGCCTCAATTGACCAGCCTAGGAAAGACACAGGCAGGCATGCTTCGGCAGGTTCGAGGGTGGTGGTCGCCGTTGCTCCAACAGAGCTCGCCCTGATCAGGAAAATGGATACATCGCGCTTCACGCTCGAAGCACTTTCTGAGCTGCTGGGGGCGCAGAAACTGGATGTCCTTCTACTAGAGGGTTTCCACACGGAGGTCTCGAGAAGGTCTGACGTTGTCAAGATTATTACAGCGAAAGATGAGAGAGACGCGCTGGACAGGCTGGAAGGCACGTCTGCCCCCGTGCTCGCGATCACCGGAGTGATTTCTGCCCGAGAGCATCCCAGTCAGATTGCGGGAATCCGAGTTGTAGACTTGGACGACAACGGCCAGACGCTGACAGACGAGATCGCGGCGCTTGTCAAGCCGACCGACTCGTAGTAGCCTATCAAGTTCCGCGTCAATCTCTGCCCATGAGCTTGGACTCGTCTGGTGAAAAGATTAAGTGTGTCATAATTATCATCTGAAACCCGTGCGTCCCTTGAGTATGACTGAGCTCAGCAAGGTGCTGTCAAGCCGTTCAAGAGTCAACATCTTGAAGCTACTGGCGACGAAGGACATGAGTGCAGCTGAGCTTGCACAGATACTCTCGCTGAAGACCATCACCGTCCGCCACCACCTCAACATGCTCAAACTGCTTGGCATGATAAGAGAGGCAAGCGAACAACGGGGGAAAGTTGGAAGACCCATCGTGAGGTATCACGCAACACAGAAACCCATTTCTGTGGAGTTTCCGAGGAGACATTATGAGATCATTTCGAACATCTTGCTGCAAGGACTCATCCGCAACCTAGGTCCCCAGAAGACGAAAACAACCCTCTGGACAATGGGACACGAGTTCGGGTCCAACTTGGCACGAGAACTCACATCTAAGCACGGTGTGGAGAGATGGGACATGAGGATGCTCAAGAAGTATTTCGTGGAACTGCATTTGGACGGAATGGGCGCAGTACCCGAAATAGTGGAGGTCACTGGTCAGTCAGTGAGATACAGGATACACAATTGCGTTCTATCTGAGCTCGCGAGGGAGCATCCAGACCTCGTCTGCGGCGGATTCGACGACGGCCTTTTGGACGGACTTCTAAAGAGCACTATTCCGAGGGCACAAGCCAAGCAGCTCCGCTGCGTCGGTCGAGGAGACGGCTTTTGTGAATACGTACTATATACGGTTCGGCCGGAGTAAGGTTAGTGCCTTTTTCGTGATGACGATCATAATAATTGCCCAATCCTTAAATATCATAATATCATCGAGCACGCCAAGGTCATAGCGATGACAATCGCAGAAACCATTAGCAGGGCACAACTTCAGGTGTCGAACGCAGCGATTTCGGTACTCCTGGTTAGACTTTTCTTGGCATACGAGTGGTTGAACTCTGGAAGTGGAAAGATCGAGCACATCCTGACCGACCCGAGCGGCTACTTCGCTGGGTTCGTCACAGTCTTCGGTTCTGTCTGGACGAAGACGAATCCCTACCCATTCATGGTGGACTTCCTAGCTAACACAGCGGCTCCGAATGCCGGAGCAGTTGTGACCGCGATAGCCGTTACCGAAATACTCGTCGGAGTCAGCCTACTTCTCGGCCTACTGACTCGCTTCGGCGCTGTCGGTGGAATAGTCATGAACGTGATTTTCTACTTCGCCGCTGGTCACACCTCACCATCGACGGCAGGCATCAACCTAGTCATGATCGGTGCACAACTAGCCATGATCGTAGCGCCTGGCGGCAGGATCCTAGGACTCGACGCAATCCTGCACAGGAAGTTCGCGAACATACCACTCTGGTAGGTACCCGCCCGCAAGAACCCCTTCTCTTTTTCTCTTTGCGTCATACCATAGGATACGCAAGGCGTCAATTCGGTCGCGTCAACAGCCACAAGCCTGGCGCACGAGATCCTCGAGGCGGGAGAAATGGACCCAAAAGACGATATACGTGAGTCTGTGTTAGGCCTGACGCTTGAGTTGAACACGTTGGCTGAGAAGAGAGGTCTCGAGCGAACTCGCGCGACAGCATTGCTCGTCGCCAGTGTCATCTTCATCATACTCGGGGTATACGGGCTTGTGTTCTCCGCTATCTACGATCTCACACTTCTTCCTCTGATGGCTTTGAGTCTGGCCTCAATCGCAACCGGACTGGGAATCCTGTTCGAGCAGCGCTTCGGATTGTGGTTGGCACTAGTCCTGTTTCCACTCGGAATGGTACTGGTCTCATCCGCGCTCTACTACTCAGTAACGGTCTTCGGATGGTATCCCAATGATGCGGTGACAGCATTCAACGTGTCACTCGTCTTCTACGCGATAGGTCTAGTCGTGTCGTTGCTTCTGGTCGTCGATAGACGGAGCCTACTCAAGTAGAGCAGATTCAGAGTTGGAACCGCAGCCTTAGAACTGTCTTCATGAAGTCCAGGATGTCCGCCTTGGCAAGCTTCGACTTCCCGAGCTGACGCTCGTGGAACGTGATCGGCACCTCTTCGATATTGAAGTGGTGCTGAAGGCACTTGTAGAGCATCTCGACTTGGAACGCATACGCCCTTGTGCCTGCATCGCCATATCCGATCTTCACCAGAGCCTCCCTCACGTAGGCTCTATAGCCACTAGTAGAGTCTTTGACTTTCAGCCAGAGGATCATGCGAACAAGGAAGTTTGCACCCCAACTGACGAGCTTTCTTCTTCTTGGCCAGCCGACTATCTGGCCCCCCTCTACGTACCGTGAGCCAAGACCGACACCTCCAACGCTTTCAGCCGCACGGATGAGGGAAGGGAGATAGATCGGATCATGTGACAGATCGGCGTCCATCTCAACAATGACCCCAGTCTCTCCGTCGGCGAGGATGTGATTGAATGCGTCCTTGTAGGCGCTGCCGATGCCGAGCTTTCCCTGCCTGTGAAGGACTCGTACACTGGCGTACTCCTTCGAGAGAGCATCCGCAAGTTGACCGGTTCCATCTGGACTTGAGTCATCTACGATCAGTATCCACCCATCGATCCCGTTCTCTCGGAATACGTCAAGGACCCAAGGAACGAGCTTCGAGATAGTCTCACGCTCGTTGTACGTTGGGATCGCAACACAGACCTTCGTCAATCTCTTCATCCTCCACTGTTCATGCTCGGTTGCGCGGAGTTGCCGCGTTTGGGCGTTCGGTAGAAGTACGTCGCTTTGTTGAGAAGACCACTGAGTACGGCTCTGGCACTTGTTAGGAATATGCCCACAGACAGCACGCCCAAGTAGGCGAGGTCGATCACGCGCTTCACCCGGCATGACCATCCTTTGGCTGATCTGAATACAGTGAGTGTGAACATGGCAAGGGGCGCGGTGTAGATCAGAGCAGACGCAAGCACCGTGATAGCAGCGAAGACATTGAGACGGAATCCATTCATGATGAACCAAGCTGGGAAGAGGAGACAGTACACAATGGCCAGAAGAACACCCACTGCGATAATAGGGGAAGCAACATATCCTGTGAGGTACACGATGGCCTCAACCTTCTGCATCCGAGACATCTGTGCTGTGGTCACTAATCTTCGAGCGTACTTCTTCAGGCAGCCTGCGAACCCGCTTGCCCACCTAGACTGCTGTTGACGAAGTACTGGCAGAGAGGTCGGAGCCTCGCCCTGGCACGGGACAGATTCGTCGTACACATGGCGCCAGCCGGCCAATCGCAAACGGATAGAGAGGTCAAGGTCCTCAGCGAGTGTTTCGGACTCCCATCCTCCCACACCGATGATAGCCTCCTTTCTGAATAGTCCACCACCCCCACTGAAGTGTGCAAGAAGGTCGGCAGAATAGCGAGCCTGCTGGTCAACGAATCCATAGCAGTCCATTCCCAGCGAAAGAGCCCTGGCAACCCACGAGTTGCCATCAGAGAGATAGGTTGCACGTCCTTGGGCGAAAGCTATCCTGTTGTCACTGGTTAGGTAGGGGATCATTCGCTGAAGGAAGCTTGATGGTGGGGTCTGATCGGCGTCAAACAACGCGACGAATTCGCCTTTGCTCTCAATCAGAGCCCTCTGCAGAGCGCCGGCTTTGAATCCCATTCGTCGGTCTCGGTGGATGATCCTGACGATTCCTCGGTACCTCCGTTCGTATGATCGTAGCAGTGTCGTTGTGTTGTCTGTTGAATCGTCGACAACTATGACCTCAAGCCTGTCATGCGGGTAATTGAATGCGAGAGCCGAATCCAGCACTCGTGACACGACCGCTCCCTCGTTGAACACAGGAACGTGTACTGACACGAATGGCCAGGAGCTCGGCTGTGTGACTGCAGGCGGCCTCTTTCTACGAATAGCCAAGAGGGTTAACGCCCAAAGGTGGACAGCATAGACCGAAAGCAGAATAGAGATAACAGCTGAAAGAATCAAGACAATCTGGTGTAGCCAGCTAAGGGGTTCGAGGACCGGTGTTGACAGTGAACTCCACCAATTTCAGGCTGGCACATCTGACCTTATCGGATTCTACATAACTCTTCCCCAAACGACAGGCGCCGACAATGTATGTCGCCATCGAGCGCATGAGACACTAGTTCTAACGCGGATCATTGACGCACTTGGAAGCAACAATCTCATACAACGGGATGGAAGAACCTCGATCATCGTATCGGTCCCTTGCAGCACGTGGAGTGGCAGACACCCAAAGCAGGGCCTCGACACTACGTGTCTTGTCGGAGGGCCTCACAGCCCGCCTAGCTGCAGACCTCTGCCGGTGGTCCAACGATGAGCCGGGCAGCAGCGAGGGATCTTACACAAAGTCAAAGTGGCTGACTGTACATACACGAGATCCAAGCGAAGACTGGAAGAAGAGCGAGGTGGGCTCATGAGTCTGACGATCGGAGTCTGCGCATTCAACGAGGAGAAGAACATAGGATCGATACTGACTGACGTACTGAACCAGAGCGACCTCCCACAAGACCTTGCGATCATTGTGGTCGCTTCCGGGTGCACAGACAATACACCTGCAGTCGTTCGTCAAATGATGAGACACGACGATAGAGTACAGCTCATTGAGGAACAGACACGCACCGGCAAGACAGGCGCGATCAACCTGATCCTGTCGAGATGTCGAACTGAGCTCCTAGCACTTGTTGATGCGGACGTTCGCCTTCGACAGTATTGCTTCGCCGAGATCTTGCGATGCTTTTCAGACCAAACAGTCGGTGTTGTTGGAGCGTTGCCGATTGTCGGAAACGCTGAGAGCGGAGAGATTGCAAAGTCAGCTGCAGCGATCTCTCGCGTGTTGAGGCATGCGGCTACAGACCTAGCCTCTCTGGGGCAGCTCTCATATGTCATGGGAGAGATGTATTGCTTCAGAACGGGCATTGTTCAGAGACTTCCTAGTGAGATCGTTAACGATGATGCATATGTTGCGACATGTGCGAGACTCAAAGACTACAGAGTCGATCTCGCTCCACGAGCTGAGTTCGTGACGAAAGTACCATCTACCGTCTGGGACTATGTTGCGCAGAGGCGTCGGATCACCTTCGGACACATGCAGATCAAGACGCGAATGGGTAGATTCGCCACTAGCATAGAGGGGATGGCTTTGGGCCATCCGTGGGTTCTCTTGCGTGCCATGGTTCGAGAAGCAGCCTCAGATCTCCTGAATGTTGCCCGCAGTGTTGTTATCCTTGAGCTCGAGATTACGAGTACGCTGATGGCTTGGCTGGACAGAGTCAGAAGAAAAGAGCACGTAATCTACTGAATCCGGGCCTAAGCGTTCTCTTCATTTCTTCACGTAACACATCGGACATGTGACCAATGGACGCCTAGCCCTTGAAGTCACCTTGACCAACTGGAAACTGCACTTGGTGCATCGCTTATCCAGTAGTGTCAGTCGTCCGAGCTGTGGGAGGGGGAGTGTAAACGAGCACGCGCCCTCCCATTTTCCGAGACATCCGATGAACCTCTTTCCTGTCTTCCTGCTTTTTATCACTCGGAGGTCGTGCCCACAGTTCGGGCATGGGACAGACAATGTGAACTCTGATGCGCGGGCAAGGGTGATCATGGAGCTCAGCTGTTTGCCGATCTCTTCCTCATGCATCTTCAAGTCGTCCATGATCGGCTTCAGGTGGTTGATCGCTTCGTTGACGACTCTCTGTCTCTCTTCTCTTCCGAGTTCGATGCGCGCCATCATCTCTTCAAGTTCACGCGTGAACGTAACATCAAGGACTCTCGGACAGTACCTCTCAAGAATCCCGATCGTTTCGGCCCCGAGAGGGGTGACCTCTATCCTGTCGCCTTTGATGTATCCTCTTTGCGCGAGCGTCTCAACTATCTCAGCTCGGGTGGCTTTCGTACCTATCTCGTTTGCTTCCATCTCACGTAGAAGACTGCTTGGGTTGTACCTGGGTAGCGGTTGTGAGAACTTCTCAACAGGTTCCACAGAGACGAATTTGACTTGGTCCCCTTTATTGACGGGTGGCAGGTTCACATCCTCGAATTTTGCGTATGGTCTGTAGAGGTCAATCCAACCTGCAGTTGAGATGTGAGAACCTCTCAAGTAGTATTTCAGACCATTCACGCTGATGATTGCCGTAATGGTCTCACGTTCTGCATAGGATCCAAAGCTCGCCATGAACCGCTTCACGATTAGATCGTAGATCTTCAACTCCCGTGATCCTAACGGACCCTTGGGGACGGCGCCGGTGGGGTACACCGAAGGATGAGCGGGGTCAACCTTCTTTCCCTCGTTCGGGCGAAGCGCTGGTTGACTCAGCAAGGCGGCTGCTTGTCGCGCGTAGGCCGAGTTCTTGGCTAGACCTTCGAGAACACGTCGATATCCTATCGACGGAGGAAGCTTCTGACTTGACGTGCGTGGGTACGAGATGAGTGCGTCAAGGTACAGCCTCTCTGCGATTCCGAGGCTGTAGCGTGGTGGTATTCCAAAGTGTCTGTACGCTTCCGATTGAAGTGATGAGAGATCGAAGGGAAAAGGCGGAGCTATTCGAGATGTCCGAGCCTCGATCTGATCGACCCGCCCTTCTTTGCCCTCCGATAATGATGCGACTTGGTACGCATCCCTCTTGACATCTAGCTTATCCAGCTCATACTGGGCGGGCACGGTCTCTCCATTGATCTCCACATTGGCTTGGATCTGCCAGTGAGGAACCGGGACGAAGCTCTCGATCGCTTGCTCGCGTTCTACGACGAATCTGAGCGTTGGTCCCTGAACTCTGCCGGTACTCAGAGTTGCATATTTCCCGCTCGACTTCCGCGCAGATTCAGTCAAAGCTCGTGAAAGATTGATCCCATATAGCCAGTCAACCTCATGCCGGCACAGACCAGCATTGACTAGCGGGAAGTCGAGCTGCGGCAGGACGTTTTCGAACGCTTCGCGTAGCTCTTCGCGTGTTAGGGTGCTGAACTTCATCCGTTTCGCTTTACTGTCCACTCCAGCGCAGGCATACTTCAAGATCATGTAACCGATGAGCGATCCTTCAACATCGAAATCGCATGCACATATGAACGAGTCGGCTTGCTTCGCTATTTCGGCGATGGCGTTCAACCATCTCTCCTGTCGTCCGCGGCCGCGCTCTGCCTCATGGATAGGCTTCCAAGTGTACTCCCAAACCGGATACTGGCGTCGTAGTGCAGTTCCTGCTTGATCGACTTTGTAGAGGTGTCCGAGCGCTGAACAGACAAGGATACGCTCAGTTGGACGTTCGACCTCGTACATTGGAACTCCTTTGAAGCTGAACTTCCGGGGCTCCCCATCGGAGTAGAGCGCTTCCGCGACGTGAAGAGCAGCATCTGGCTTCTCTGCTATGATGAGTGTCGTCGTCAGATTGAACCCTTCTCCAAGAGATAGCTGCTGACTTCACGTGCGGCTTGCCCCGTTTCAGGAAGTTTCAGTAGTCGCTCGAGGAAGTCTTTCTTGGTCAGTTCATTGCCATAGGCAACCTGCCAGATGTGAAAAGCATTCTGCAACTCCAAATGCGCTCGGTGATGTCGCTTGCAGAACTGTGACTCGATCACTGGACTCTTGCAGATCGGGCAGATGCCTTCCATGGGTGAACGTCACTGGGTTGACCTTGAGCGTGCCAGAGGGTGCGCGTATTAAGGCTTCTCAGACTCGTTTCGTGATTCTTTGCACGAGCTAGTCAGATGAGACTTCTTGCAGGAGCATACCCTCGATGTTGATCGGCGACAGCTTCACAGCTAGCGTGTATGCTTGGTCGACTCGCGAGTCTCTCTCTCCCAAGATCTCCATTACCTTCTGCCCCTTTGAGACCTTGTGGCCTTCCTTTCCATACAGGATGATTCCAGCTCCCTTTTCCAGAGGCGCGCCTGCAGCGCGAGCGATCTGGTTCACCGCAGCATTTGAGACTCGTGTAATGTAGCCATCGCAGGGTGCAAGAATCTCCGACCTACATTCGCCGATTGGAATCGTTGACGAACGAATGGCCGGGTCTCCTCCTTGAGCGGAAATTATCTCATGCATCTTCTCCAAGGCTTTGCCTGACGCAAGAACCTGTTTGGCGAGCCCTTGGCCTTCACCGCGTGGAGCCTTTCCACCGAGTTCCAGGAGCATGCCGGCAAGAGCGGTCGACTTCTCCACTAGGCTCGTGGGACCTTTCCCCTCAAGTGCCTCGAGGGCTTCTCGGGCTTCCAAGGCGGGGCCGACTGCGTACCCAACCGGCTGCCCTCCGTACGTGATTCCACATCTGACTTTGACCCCGAGCTTGTCTCCTAGGCCAATGAACTTGAACGACAGTCTCCGCCCTTCTTGAGATGACTCGATCTTGGCTTCGTGTCCCACTGGCAGATCCAGGACCATGAAATCTGCGCCAACAGCAAGCTTCTTTGCCATTATGCTGGCGACCATTTGTGGTTCCGGATCGATCCGCAGCGGATGCTCGACACCAATCAGGATGTCGTCCGCAGGTGCGAGATGAAGACTCCCACCCCATGCGATTGCGCCTCCGGCTTTCAGGGCGACCTGCTTGAGTTCGGTTCCGGAGAAGTCGACGGGAGCGAGAACACTCATTGTGTCGGCCGTGCCGGAGGGACTCGTGATCGCCCTGCTGCTCGTCTTGGGAATCAACAGTCCGGCCGAGGAGACGATCGGAATCACGAGAAGGCTGACCTTGTTTCCAGGAACGCCACCGACAGAATGCTTGTCGTAGACGGGCTTCTCGAAGTCAATCCTCTCGCCCGTGTCAGCCATCGCCTTCGTGAGCCAAACTTGCTCCTCGTCAGTCATGCCATAGAACTGCTGTGCAAGCAGAAAGCCGGCAATCTCCACCTCAGTAAGTGCGCCCTTGACCGTATCCTGAATGATCGCGTACAGCTCATCCTTGGAGAACTTCTGTCCGAATATCTTCTTCCGAATGAATGAGGCTGAGCTTGGAGAAGGAAGAAGACCAATTTCTATTGGGTCGCCATCTTTGACGTTGAGGTCTGGGAGTAGGTCGTTCGTGATGCCGATTTCGCCGGGTTGCACAATGGTCGTGGTCGTCTCGACCGTGGCTGTCACATTCTTGTCTGCGTGTCTCAGGTTGACTCGGTCATGTGCGCGTATATCCACGTGTTGACAGTCACTTCGATTAAGTAGGGCGGTTCGATGCCCCGTGAGGATGTCGATTGTTCGGCAGGTGAATAGGGTCATGCACGTGTCTGCGCGTCTACTTGGCGACTCGTTTCATAAAGCTAGTTGCAGCGCCTTCGTGCTAGCGTTGTCGTCGAATTCGGCGCTGAGTGTAAACGATGAGTCCTGATGCGAGAACTAACCCTGCACCTGCCGCGTTCTGAGATATCGCGAACTTCGCCACGACATCCAACCCCATCATAGGTTCCAGGAAGTAGAATAGACCCTGCAGCGAACCTGTGAGTTGCGGTACAGCTCTGCTCAAGGCGCTCATCTGTCCCCAGAATGCGTTCGAGCCGAGAACGTATGGTCCATAGAGCATCGTAGCAAAGAAGAAGAGCGATACTCCTGCAGCTCTCAGAATTCGCATGCCTTCAAGCTGGGACATCTCCTTGAGCGTTGCGATTGGCATGCTCAGCATGTTGCTCCAAGAAGCGGCGGCCAAGATCAGGAGGCCCACGAATGTGAGACCAAGCAGCGGAAACGAGAACTGCACACCAGCAACCTGCACTTGCTGCATCTTCGACTCGAGGCCTTTTGGAAGCAGATAGCTGAGGAACCAGTAGTCCATCGCAGCGATCACCGCCGTGAATATGACAAGCGAGAGCCAAGTGCGTGCGTTTCCAAGCTTCGGCAACGTCTCAGTCTTCCAGTCTCGTTTCTCCTGTCCTATAGGCGTCTCGTCCTTCTCGCGAGGGACGGTCGCAGTTAGCCGTTGAACTTCACTAAAAAGCGTTTCTCGATCAGGCCGAGAGGAATTCAGTCTCCATCGTGATGTGCTATCAAACCTTTATGATCTGCTAGGCTGATACAATGTCGGCTTTCGGAGGCGAATCCTGTGTCGAGACAGATCGTCGGACGCGGAACCTGGCTCGACCTTGTCGCTCAGAGAGTCCTCGAGAGAGAGGAACAACTGGGCAGAACCCCCACAGTGATTCGAACCGAAAGTGGTCTAGGCGCCTCCGGGATCCCGCATGTCGGTAGCCTCAGCGACTGTGTCAGATCGTATGGTGTCAGGCTCGCAATCGAGTCGGTCGGCAAGAAATCCGAGTACATAGCCTTCTCCGATGACCTCGACGGCCTCAGGAAGGTCCCATTAGGCATGCCGGCTTCACTTGCGACGTACCTCGGCTACCCTGTCACCTCAATCCCGGACCCCTTCAACTGTCACGAGAGCTACGGAGATCACATGAGCTCTTTGCTGCGGGACGCCTTGGACAAATGCGGGATCGAGTACACCTTCTATTCGGCGACGAAAGCATACCGTCAGGGATTGTTCAATGAACAGATACTGAAGATCCTCGACAATGCCGAGAAGGTTGCGCGGATCATCAAGGAGGAACTCGGGCAGGAGAAATACATCGAAGTTCTCCCGTACTTCCCGATATGTGGTGGCTGTGGTCGCGTTTACACTACCCGTGCGTACAAGTACCTCCCCGGGGAGCACAAGGTCCTCTACGCATGCGAGGGACATGTTGACATACGTGGTCAAGAGCTGGAAGGGTGCGGATTTCGAGGCGAAGCAGACGTTCTGGAAGGCCTTGGGAAGCTCAGCTGGAAGAGCGAGTTCGCCGCTCGTTGGCAGGCGCTTGGAATCAACTTTGAGGCATACGGAAAGGACATACTTGACTCGGTCCGAGTCAACGATCGGATCTGCCAAGACGTGCTCGGATACACGCCACCGTATCATGTCAGGTATGAGATGTTCCTTGACAAGTCCGGCAAGAAGATATCGAAGTCCGTCGGGAACATCTTCACACCGCAGGTGTGGTTGCGGTACGCATCGCCCGAGTCCCTAATCCTACTGATGCTGAAGAGAATCGTGGGAGCGAGGACCCTCTCCGTAGATGATGTCCCTACCTACATGATCGAGCTTGACCGGCTTGAGGACATCTACTTCGGGAAGAAAACCATTGAAGACGCACGCGAACTCGCGGAATTGAGAGGCCTATACGAATACGTATGGCGCCTGAAACCGCCGACCCAGCCGGAGACCCATGTCCCGTACAACCTCTTGGTCTATCTCGTCAAAGTCGCGCCAAGCGGCGGTGAGAAAGAGTACGTACTCTCGAAGCTGAAGGAATATGGCTACATTCGCGAAGAGGAACCGAGAGGCCTTGATTCACGATTGACGTACGCGCGTAACTGGGCGGAAGACTTCGCCGAGATCAAAGAGACGACCCCGACCCTCTCTGTCGAGGAGAAGGATGCGATACGTGAGCTAGTTGGAGTCATCAGGACGCGAGTACCTGTTGACGCCCTGCAGAACTCTATATTCGAAGTTGCGAAAAGACATGGGATCGATTCCCCGGAGTTCTTTAGAGTACTCTACACGATTCTGCTCGGGTCTCCGAAAGGACCGAGGCTGGGTCCGTACATCGAAGCGATGGGACACGAGAACGTTGCACAGGCTCTCGAACGCGTGCTGACCACATCAAAACCTGACCAGACTGGCTGAGACATCCCCTACCCCTGAGAGCGAAA